>NZ_JBMMUE010000007.1:0-197978 GCF_049257215.1 Pseudoalteromonas thalassia | reverse complement strand
GGCTGATCATCCTCTCAAACCAGCTAGGGATCGTCGCCTTGGTGAGCCATTACCTCACCAACTAGCTAATCCCACTTGGGCTAATCTTATGGCGTGAGGCCCGAAGGTCCCCCACTTTGGTCCGTAGACATCATGCGGTATTAGCAGTCGTTTCCAACTGTTGTCCCCCACCATAAGGCATATTCCCAAGCATTACTCACCCGTCCGCCGCTCGTCAGCAAAGTAGCAAGCTACTCTCTGTTACCGCTCGACTTGCATGTGTTAGGCCTGCCGCCAGCGTTCAATCTGAGCCATGATCAAACTCTTCAATTAAAAGTTTTTTCTGTCCCGAAGGACATGCTCAATGAATTCTGAATTTTGATACCTTTCGATATCGAATTGACTGTGCTGAAACAAGTAAACTTGTTTCCGTTGGTCACTCAGTTCAATTGAGACTCTAAATTTGTTTGCGTCATCTAGCGAACTAGAATCTGCTGTTAGAACTCAATCTGTACGAGTGCCCACACAGATGATTGCTTTATATTGTTAAAGAACGTTTCGAGTTGCTTTCGCGTCTCGAGGGATGCGTATAATACATCCTTAATTTTTTGAGTCAACACTTAATTTTAAACTTTCTTTTTAGACCGTTTTAAACCGAAGTTTTACTTAACTCTCTGTCAGTTTGTTCAGCGCTTTTCATTGCTGCCCGCCGTGTCAGTGGATGCGCATTATAGGGATGCGAAGAATTAACGCAAGCACTTTTTGTAGAAAACTACTAAAAACTTACCTTTCGCGCAAAAAACAAGCTAAAGGCAGTAAAAAACATAGTTTACTGTATAAAATACAGCCAACTTTTATCGAGAGGATCTTAAGTATTATCGAAATTAGGTAATACGCAAGTTTTTTTAAATAAAAAAGCGCCTGTATTTAAGTGGCGCTTTTATCAATCAACACTAGATTTAATACAAGATACTATATAATTTACGGCGATACTTAGAAGCAAGTGCATCACCATCAGGTAAAGAGGCAATGATTTCTAGGTATGTTGGTTTTGCATCCGCATAATTTAGATCTTTTTTAAGCACAGTAAATAACATCTCAAGTGCTTCTTCTTTGCGACCTGCAATGTTTAAGGCATTGCTTAGCTCTAGTTTTATCTCAAGATCATTTGGATATTTTTCTACTTTCGCTTGTAGTGCTTTTATTTCTGGTGAATCTGTTGCTGCTAACGCTTGTTCACATTTAGCTTGGATATTTGTGAAATACGCATCACGTTCATTTTCTGCAACCGAATCTAGTAATGCTTGCGCATCATCTAGCTTATGAATTTGAATACAGATATCAGCTAACACTAACTTTACACGAGTATGGTTTGGATCTAGCTCGTATGCCTGCTTTGCATAACTAAATGCATTATTTAAATCCTGATTAATTAACGCTTGTTTAGCTTGCTCAAGTAATAATTCATGTTGTGCGGGTAAATGCTTTGCTAACACATCACGAATTTGCTGCTCTGTTTGAGCACCAGGTAACATATCAACAGGCGCTGAGTCTTTTAACATCACAAGAGTGGGTAGTGCTTGCAAACCTATTTGCTGTGCAAGTTGACTTGCAAGTGCCTGCTCAACATCACAATCTAACGTTGCTACTAATAAATGCTCACCATATTCGTGTGCGATCTTCTCTAAAATAGCAGCTTGTTGATGACACTCTGGATTTTGTGCAGAGTAAAAAGTAAGTAACACTAATTTTTCAGCGGACGTTTCACCCAGTGCTTGCTGCAAATTTTGCGGGGTAAGATTTATCATATTATTCATTTGATTGATTGCACTATATAAGTATTTAAGTTTTGATATAGTGGCAAACATAACAATTACAAGTCCTACGGGTCGAGGTCATTATGAAATTATCTGCTATTTCTGCAGCTTTATTACTTCTTAGTCCATTCGTGCAAGCAACAACGCTCGATTTAAATCTTCAAAAAACCATGCCTGAGATTGAAGAGCTCTATTTAGATTTGCATCAATCTCCTGAGTTGTCATACCACGAAAAGAAAACAGGCCAAAAGTTAGCAAAGCAATTAAAACAACTGGGCTTTACTGTTACAGATAATGTGGGTGGTTACGGCGTTGTTGGGATATATAAGAACGGTGATGGCCCTACGGTCATGATCCGCACTGATACTGACGGCTTACCAATTGTTGAACAAACTGGTAAGCCATACGCCTCTAAAGTAACTGTTACTAATGATGCTGGTGCAACCGTTGGCGTAATGCATGGCTGTGGTCATGATATTCACATGAGTTCATTTATTGGCACAGCCCAACAGTTAATGACACACAAAGATCAGTGGCAAGGCACTTTAATGATGGTGGCACAGCCAGCAGAAGAAGTAGGAGGCGGTGCAAAAGCCATGCTGAAAGAAGGGCTCTTTACTAAGTACCCTACTCCAGACCATGTTATTGGTTTACATGTTAGTGCCAGTGTTCCTGCTGGCAAAGTTAGCATGAAAACAGAATATACGATGGCAAGCGTTGACTCTGTTGATATTACTGTAAAAGGTAAAGGCGGTCACGGTGCCTACCCACACACAACAATAGACCCTGTTGTAATTGCTTCACGTATTGTGTTGGCGCTGCAAACTATTACTAGTCGCGAATTGTCACCACTTGAACCATCGGTTATCACGGTAGGTTCTATTCACGGGGGCTCTAAACACAATGTCATTTCAGATGAAGTAAAACTGCAATTAACACTGCGTAGCTATAATCCTGAAGTACGCTTGCAACAAATCGCTGCGATTAAACGAATTTCTAAAGGCATCGCATTAAGTGCCGGACTTGATGAAAGCTTAGCACCTGAGGTATATGTACATGAAGATGAGTCAATTCCTTCGACTTACAATAACCCTGCACAAACCAATGTAGTGCGTTCAGCCATTGCTAATGCTATTGGTGAAGACAATGTACTTGAAACTGAAGCTGTAATGGCTGGTGAAGACTTTGGTCTATACGGTCGTACAGAACAAAACGTGCCAATTACTTTGTTTTGGTTAGGCGGTGTTGAACCGAGTCAATATGATGCAGCAATGCAATCTGGCGCAACATTACCGTCTTTACACTCAAGTAAGTTTGCACCTGATTACAAGAAGTCGCTCCCGACTGGGATTACTGCGATGAGTAATGCCGCGGTTGCCCTGTTCAACAAAAACTAGTTTAGGCTGACTTAGCTCTAGGCTTAGCTTTTCTTTTAAAACGTCGCTTTTGCGGCGTTTTTGGTAATTGGGAAAATACTTGACTGTCGCACTGCTTTGCTTGCTCAACTAAAGCATGCAGCTCTGCCAGTAATGGCGTTAAAAACTGCTGATAACTCATGTGTTGCTCAGCTATATTCCCTAATGATGCTTCCCACTTAGCTGTTAAATCAGGGCTAGCAAGCTGCTCTGGTAATGTACTAATGAGTGCTTTTCCTGTTGCCGTTGCTAAAATGTTTTTACCCTGACGCTCTAAAAAGCGGCGCTTAAATAAAAGCTCAAGAATACCTGCCCGTGTAGCCTCAGTGCCTAAGCCATCGGTTTCTTTAAGGATCTTTTTAATTTCAGGATCTTTCACATACCGGCTGATGCCTGTCATAGCACTTAATAAGGTAGCATCAGTAAAATGCGCTGGCGGTGTCGTCATTTTGTCTATCACTTCGCCTTGATTGCAATGCAGCAACTGACCTTTTTCAAGAGCAGGTAAGGTTTGCTCATCTTTTAACTCTGTTTTGCCCATCAATGTTTTAAAGCCTAGGCTAACATCTTGTTTAGCAGCTGCTTTAAAAAGCCCACCTGCAATTTCAACCGTTACTTTGGTTTCGTTAAATACATAGTCTGGATAAAACTGGATTAAATAATGACGACAGATCAACCGATAGACTTTTTGTTCATCACTATTTAATGTTGCTGAGCGAAGTTGTTTTTCGGTAGGTACTATCGCGTGGTGAGCTGCAACTTTGCTGTCATTAAAACATTTACTACGCTTGCTCGTATCAGCTTGCTTACAAGCTTCACTTGCTTGCCCTTCATTATTAGCAATAGCAGCAATAATTTTAGCTGCATCTTTATGATGCTCTTTTGGTAAATAGCGATTATCTGATCGAGGATAAGTAATTAACTTATGACGTTCATATAAACTTTGACAGGTATCGAGCACCTTTTGCGCAGGCATTGAAAACGCTTTTGCCGCATCGATTTGTAAAGCTGATAAGTTATAAGGTAGCGGCGCTTGTTGCTTTTTTTGCTTCTGCTCAAGCTCAACTACTTTAGCTGGCTGATTAGTTATTCGTGACACAACATTTTCAGCAAGTCCTCTATGTAATACCCGCCCTTCTTCATCTTGATAAGGTTCGCATGCTTTACTTGGCTGCCATTTAACAGAAAAAGTTTGCTGCTGCTCAGTTTCAAGATGAGCTAATACTTCATAAAAAGGTTTTGCTACAAAGTTCGCTATTTCATTATCACGATTTACAACTAAACCTAAAATAGGTGTTTGTACCCGCCCAACAGATAACACATTACCAAATCCAGCTTTTTGCCCAGCTAGTGTATAAGCTCGCGTTAAATTCATACCAAATAGCCAATCAGCACGCGAGCGAGCTAAAGCAGATACACTCAAGGGAATAAAATCACGATTCGATTTTAAATTATTAAGTGCTTTTTTAACTGCACTTAAGTTTAAATCGCTGATCAAGAGTCGTTGAATTTGCTGTTTTTTAGCTTGGCTTAGTTTGACCTGATCAATTACTTCATCAACCAATAGCTGGCCTTCACGGTCAGGGTCACCTGCATGAACTATGATACTTGCCTGCTTGATCAGCTTTTTTAATACAGTTAGTTGTTTACGGGTTTTTGCTTTAGGTTTTAATTGCCATTGTTCTGGCACGATAGGTAAGTGCTCAAATCGCCACTTTTTAAAACTTGCATCGTAATCATCGGGCTCTGCTTGTTCAAGCAAATGCCCTACACACCAAGAAACACAATCACCATTAGCAAGCTCTATATAACCATCCTGTTTTTTCTGTGGTTTTGGCAGCGCATCTGCAATGGCCCGTGCTAGGGAGGGTTTTTCGGCAATGTAAAGTTTCATAAAGCAACACTAAATACTGTTTTTATAAACAGTAGTCTAGCACAGGATTTTTAACTTAGGAATCGCTTAAGCTTGCTGACTTCGTCGAGTAAAGAGATAGATAAGTGGTAGGTAACAAACGACCACAGTACCAATATTGATTAGCGGTAGCAGAGTCTTATACATGTAGGTACTGTATGATAAATCCCAAAGATGGCGGTCGACCAAACGGAACAGTTGTAAAATTGGCGCCATAATAACAACAAGTTGTCCCAACACACTTTGCCATAAGTAGACTTTGTCTTTAATACCTAAATAAGCAATGATTGCCATCCAAGCAATATCATTAAAAGCCCAGACTACATAGCGCCAGATATAAATGTCATCAAATTCTTTTAAAGCAGAATAAATAAGAGTTCCATAAAGGAAAAAAGCAGCAGTAATAACAGAGAAATAAAAAGCAGGCCAATCTTTACGAAGATAAAAAATAATAATAGCTGGGCTCAAAATGAACACCCAGCTATTGCTTAAGATAACTCTAATTTCTACAAACCAGTCAGGCAAAATGTAGCGCCTTAATCAGTTTTATCGTCATCACCGCCATCACCATTGCCTGGCATATAGCTATATTTATCAACTTTTTTCATTTGTATACTCCATTACATCCGTTAATGAAGTTTCACTTTAATTGATTTATTGCCTCACATCAATAGGCTCAGATTCATGCGCCTTACCTTGCATAATAGAGATCTCGACTCGTCGGTTACGCCTACGATCTTCATCGGTTACATTCGGTACTAGTGGCCTTGTTTCTGCGTGACCTACAACCATCATACGAGATTTATCAAAACCGGGGGCCTTTTCCATTTCGCTAGCAACTGCCACCGCACGTTTTGACGACAAATCCCAATTGTTTGTATAAAGCTCATTCGATACTTGGAAATCATCTGTATGCCCTGACACGGTTATTTCACCCGGCACATCTTTTAACAGCGTAGCAATATCACGAATGATAGGTTTAAACCTAGGCTGTAAGAAAGCACTGCCTGATGGGAATGAACCATTCTCACGAATGCGAATAATAATTTGCTGACCTAGTGACTCAAGTTCAATCGCGCCATCCATAATTTGCTGCTCAAGCTGTTGGGCAATTTTCTTCACAAGCTCATTCGTTTGCTCTTGATCGGCTGCAGAAATTGACTGCTCCATTGCTTGTTGCTGAGCTGTGCTTTGTGATTCCCCGCCACGCTTATTACCACGCTGTTCTTGACGACCACCTGCAGAGCTTTCATCACCAGCCTGAAACTCGAGCATTTGTTGTGTCATCTCTACGGTTTGTTGTTGAATTGTCTCGATAGGAGTAGGTTCAGGTTTGCCCGGAGTGAACTCCATTGCAATGACCGAGGTCCCTTTTGGAATATCTTTTACTTCAATTTTATTTTGTACACCAAAAGCAAACTTCATTGAACCTGCTATCTGCTTAAACTTAAGAACATCCATTTCCGAGAAAGCAAGCAAGAGTACAAAGAAGCACATTAATAGCGACATTAAATCTGCGAAGGTTCCCATCCAGGCAGGTAACCCCGGAGGTGGACATTTGCACTCTTGATCTGACATGCCCTACTCCTCGGTATCGACTTTGCGTTTTGATTCAGCTAAATAGTTTTTCAAGATGCCTTCGATGACTTTCGGGTTTTGACCATCTTGAATACCCAGTACCGCATCAAGAATTAAACGTTGGTTGAGGGCTTCTTCATCTTTACGCAGCTCTAGTTTTACCTGAATTGGAATTGCAACAACGTTTGCCAAAAAAGCACCATAAAGTGTTGTTAAAAGAGCTACAGCCATTGCAGGACCAATTGCTTTTGGGTCATCCATGTTAGATAACATTGCAACCAAGCCAATTAGCGTGCCTATCATCCCCATCGCAGGAGCGATATCAGCAAGCGACTTAAATAAACCTGCACCAAGTTCATGGCGAGTAGCGGTGAGGGAAATATCTTTTTGCAGTGTGGCACGAACTACATCAGCATCATGACCATCCACTAACATATCAACCCCTTTGCGCATAAAGCCATTAGGGATTTCGGCTTCTTCTAATGCTAAGAAACCACCTTTACGTGCTGAGTCAGCTAATTCTACTGCTTTTTCAATTAATTCTTCTGGCGATTCAATTTTGAACATAAAGGCTTTTGCAGCGACCTTACCAATGCCCAAAAACTGCCCCATAGTGAAGTTCGATAACACGATAAAAATCGAACCACCAAATACAATGACCACCGAAGGCGTGTTATAAAACATTGCAACTTGGCCGTCACTACTTAATACCATCGACATAGCAATTAAGCCTATGGCACCAAGAATACCTATTATGGTTGCTAAATCCACATACCCCTCCAGAGGAACAATTACACGACACCAACGGCATCAAATTTTTATTATTAACTGCTTATCGGCAAGCAATTGAATTACTTAAATCATTAAATGAATTAATTTTATTTTAATGTAAGATTTTTAAGCTACAAGTTGCCGCTACTTCTAAAACCGTAAAAATAGCATATTGATTTCCTTTTATGCGCAAAAAAACACATCATTCTTTGACCTAGTTTAGCATTCCCCCTAAAATTGGCCTCACTTTCTATTAGCTATCGAGGCCACTATGGCAACAAAGAAACCAGAAAACTTGAGTTTTGAAGAAGCACTGGATGAATTATCTCAGATTGTTGCACAAATGGAGCAAGGTGAACTGTCTTTAGAACAATCGCTAAAACAGTTTGAGCGTGGTATAGCGCTTGCGAATGCCTCATCTGGAAAATTACAACAAGCCGAACAAAAAGTGGCCATATTAATGGGTAACGATAGCCAAGCTCCTCTTAGCAACTTTGACTCAAACTTGGACTAATTAAGTGCAATTAAAAGAACAATTACAACGCGCTCGAGAAGACGTTGAAGCACATTTAAACCGCTATTTCGAACTGCCACTAAACACTGAAAAAACCATTAAAGAAGCCACTCATTACGGCGTTTTAAATGGTGGTAAGCGCTTACGTCCTTACCTCGTTTATGCGACGGGCCGCATGATGGGAGCTGACAAAGCTGACCTTGATATTCTTGCCGCTGCTATTGAGTGTATTCATAGCTACTCATTAGTTCATGATGACCTACCAGCTATGGATGATGATGACTTAAGGCGTGGCCGCCCTACTTGTCATATTGTTTATGGTGAAGCGCAAGCTATTCTCGCCGGTGATGCTCTTCAAACATTAGCATTTGATTTAATTGCTAACCATCAGTTTGCAGTACCTGCGACACAACAGGTAAGAATGATCGCCTCGTTAAGCAAAGCCTCAGGTATAGAGGGTATGGTAGGTGGTCAGGCACTTGATATTGAAGCCACTGATAAAGCAATTACAGTCGAAGAACTAGAACGTATTCATCAACTTAAAACTGGCGCATTACTCAACTGTGCAATTACCTTGGGGGCTTTGGCCGCGCCGCAATGTGATGAGCAAACGTTAAAGCAGCTTAATTTGTTTGGTCAAGCAATTGGTCTGGCTTTTCAGGTACAGGACGATATTCTCGATGTAGAGGCAGACACCGAAACGTTAGGCAAACCGCAAGGTTCAGATATTGCGGCCAATAAAGCGACCTACCCTGCATTATTAGGTATGGCAGGCGCTAAGCAAAAAGCACAAGACTTATTGGCTCGGGCTCATAAAGCACTTGAGGCTATTGATTACGACACCCGCGAGCTGGCAAGCCTTGCTAGCTATATTGTTGAGCGTAATTATTAACGTCTAAAAAAGAAAGACAAAATAACTAAAAAATCAGAGCAGCAATGGGCTATAATGCACTCTGGTTAGCGAAGGATGTATATAAAATCATGACACTTGATAGTAGCAAGTATCCATTATTAAGTTTGGTTGACGAACCAGTACAACTGCGTGATATTGCGCAAGATAAGTTACCTGCGTTTAGTAAAGAGTTACGCGAATACCTGCTTAATTCAGTTTCGCAAAGTAGTGGTCATTTAGCATCAGGTTTAGGTACTGTTGAGTTAACAGTGGCCCTTCATTATGTCTATAACACCCCTGAAGATCGTTTAGTATGGGATGTGGGTCATCAAGCATACCCGCACAAAATCTTAACGGGTCGCCGTGACCAAATGCATACTATCCGTCAAAAAGACGGTTTACACCCTTTCCCATTCCGTGAAGAAAGCCCTTACGACACCTTCAGTGTTGGTCATTCAAGTACTTCTATTTCTGCAGCGCTCGGCATGGCTATTGCCGCTGAAAAAGAAGGTAAAGATCGTAAAACGGTTGCTGTTATTGGCGATGGCGCAATTACTGCTGGTATGGCATTTGAAGCGATGAACCACATGGGCGATGTAAACCCTAATGTGTTAATTATCTTAAACGATAATGAAATGTCGATTTCAGAAAACGTAGGTGCCCTAAACAACCACTTTGCACGTATTTTGTCTGGTAGCTTCTACACCAATATTCGCGAAGGCAGTAAAAAACTTCTTTCGGGTTTACCGCCAGTGAAAGAACTTGCCAGCCGCATGGAAGAACACCTAAAAGGTATGGTCATTCCGGGCACATTCTTTGAAGAATTAGGCCTAAATTACATCGGCCCAATCGACGGTCACGATGTCAATATGTTGGTCGATACCTTACGTAATATGCGTAACCTTAAAGGCCCGCAGCTACTGCATATTAAAACGCAAAAAGGTAAAGGTTATAAACCTGCTGAAGCGGATCCAATTGGTTACCATGGCGTACCAAAATTTGATCCGAGCATGTCTAAATTACCAAAATCAAAACCTGGCGCTGCCACATTCTCAAATGTGTTCGGTGACTGGCTTTGTGATATGGCAGCACAAGATGACAAGCTAATGGCGATTACTCCTGCTATGCGTGAAGGCTCAGGCATGGTTCGTTTTTCTAAAGAGTACCCAGCGCAATACTTTGATGTAGCAATTGCTGAGCAACATGCTGTAACGCTTGCAGCTGGTTTTGCCTGTGAAGGACTAAAGCCTGTTGTTGCTATTTATTCAAGCTTTTTACAACGTGCGTACGACCAACTTATTCACGATGTGGCATTACAAAACCTACCGGTTTTATTTGCTATTGACCGTGCAGGGATTGTTGGTGCTGATGGTGAAACTCACCAAGGTGCTTACGATTTAAGCTTTATGCGCTGTATTCCTAATATGATTATCATGGCGCCAAGCGACACTAATGAGTGCCGCCAGATGCTGTATACAGGTTACCAATGCAATCAGCCTGTTGCCGTACGATACCCACGTGGTAGTGCAGGCAATTGTGATGTTGAATCAACAATGAGTGCGATTGAAATTGGTAAGGCGCGAAGTATCAAACAAGGCAGTAAAGTGGCAATCTTGTCATTTGGTACGCTACTAGAAAACGCCAAGTCAGCTGCTGAAGAGCTTAATGCAACAGTGATTGATATGCGCTTCATTAAGCCTCTTGATACAGAGACTATTAGCGAGTTGCTGAGTAGCCACGATGTAATTGTTACCCTAGAAGACAACGCCATTGCTGGCGGTGCGGGTTCTGCTGTGAATGAGTACTTAGCTGCAATTAAAGCAAATGTGACTATCTTGAACTTAGGTATTCCAGATGAATTCATTAAGCATGGTACGCAAGACGAAATGCACGCAGAAATGGGCTTAGATGCAAACGGTATCTTAACTAGCATCAAAGAGTTTATGGCCTAAGCCGTACACTAATAAAACTAAAAAGGAGCCTTAAGGCTCCTTTTTTGTCATCGTTTATATTAGCGCATCCAAACCTTAATATCAGCAAGACCTGTTTCTTGAAGAACACCCAGTTGTTTATCAACATTATTATTTTGCTCAAACTCAAAAGCATCTAATTGTTCATCAAAGGTAATATTTGCAACGCCATCACCACCGCGCTTTTTCACTTGGTGTAGCGCGATATCAGCTAAATTAACAGACGTTTCCCAGCCAATCACTTGACCACCCAATAAAGGTAATGGATAGAAAGACCAGCCAATAGACGCAGTGATGGTGGTCGATTCCCCATTTGGTAGCCTAAATGGGTTTGCTGCAATTGCTTCACACAAGTCAGCAACATAATTGTCTATGGCTGTACGTTTAAAATCACGTAATAAGAGTAAAAACTCATCGCCACTCCAGCGTGCGACATAGTCTGAGCCTTGTGTCCGGCTATTCAACAATGTCGCCATTTGCTGTAAACAACTATCGCCTGCAAGTGGTCCATAGGAATCATTGATGCGGCTAAAGTTATCAAGGTTAATTATCAGTAGCACCAACGACTTACCCTGTGCTTGCAATGATTGCGAATTACGTTGGAAATGTTCAATATCTTTAGGGAGCTGATCAAACAAGAAGCGACGACTACGAAGCCCTGTAAGCTCATCTGAGTGACTGACTAACTTAAGCTGAGAGTTTACTTGATTGAGCTTATCGTTGGCTTCACGAAGCTCTACGGTGCGCTCTGTTACTAAGCTTTCAAGTGCTAATTGTTTACGCTTCTCTTGCGCCCTAAACACCCAAAACACGAGGTAGAACAATAAAATAAAACTACTTGTGATCAAGAGTCTAAAGTAAATGGTCTCGTCAAAGCGACGTGGAACAACGAATGTGTACTCGGTACGACGAGCCTTTTGCCAATCTTCACCACCACGTTTGGCTTCAAGCTGAAACAAAAATGCCCCCGGCGGTAAATTTGTATAAATAGCCTCACGGCGGGTGTTTGCATAGCGCCAATCACTGTCTAAACCACTCAGTCGATATCTAAACTCAATACTTGAAGGAGCAAAATAATCAATTGCGGTATATTTGATTGTCACATCGCGCTCATCAATTTGTAACTCAGGTTTATCACCTAAAGTAGCGGTACTTAAGCTTCGCAGCGGCGTAATAATACTTTCAATACGCGGCTTAAGCGCTTGCACACCAAAAAGCTCAACACTTTTAGGTATTTCAACTACCCCTTGTAAGCTTGGGTACCAAATAGAGTTACCTGTGTCTGCTACAGCATCATGGCCAAGACCAGCACAGCACTGACTGGCTTTACCATCTAATTGTCGGTCAAATGATGAGATCACTTGCTCTACTTTTAAGCTCTCGATATCAGTACCAAATTGCTCTACCGGCATGCGGTAAACGCCCTTCATGGTACTTACCCAAATACGTTTTAACTGTTTGTCATAAACAAGGCTGAAAATCGAGCCGTAAGGTAGGCCGTCTGTTGCATCAAGTTGACGCCACTGACCTTGGGTGCTGCGATAAAATAAACCATCGTTAAGAGAGCCAATTAATATCCCCACCCCTTCAATATTTAAAATACTGGTGACATAAGCGCTTTCTAAACTGGTTTGGTCGCCAATTTTTTCAATACCACGGTCAGTAAAGTAATAAGCCCCTTTACTGGTACCTATTAAGCCAAAATTTTGCTCATCAAGCACATAGGTAATAAATTTACTGCTCAAGAACGCATTGTAAGCAAAAGGTGTTAAGCCACCGTAACTTAAACGGTACATACCGCGGCCAGTACCGAGCCAAAAACCGCCTTTACTAGAACGGCTAATTGCGAATACAGGGTTATCACGCAGTGCTCGTCCTGGCACTGTATACAAGGTTTGATTTTCGTAGTAAAAAACACCGCGACCTGTAGCAATGTATAAGCGGTCACCATCAAACTGTAAGTCGTGAACTGCAGCCCGACCAAACTGATTACTTGGTATTTGATTTACAAAATTCTTATTGTAATCGAAGTAGCCGACACCACTGCGGTTAGCCACCCATAGTTTGCCATCAGGTGCTTGGCTAATCGCCATCACCGCTTCTGTCATATTTGAAATAGCTGAGTGGCGCTCAATACGCCCTTCGTGAGCAAGCCATAACCCCTCACTGAAACTTGCCAGCCAAATATTATTTTGATTATCACGGAAAATATCTGCAAACCAAATACTTTGATCAAGCTGACTTGGCTCAACCCATTGCCAGTCACCAGAGTTATCTCTAAAGAGTAAACGGCCATAAGTTGAAATCCACAACGCCCCATCTGAGTCGCTCATAAACTTGTAAACGGCAGAGTTACTCGCGTTAGGGAGTGGGAATGGACGCAGCTCGTCATCTAAATCAAGAAAGTAGGCACCAAGCTCAGAGGCAAGGTATAAATTACCCTCAAGCCACGCCATATCATGAATGATGGTTTGCGCTAGGCGCTCAGGTAGAGAGACTTTTGCGGTAAGTTCTAAGCGCAGCTTTGCAAAATCAGATGAAGTATTAGTTAAACGTAGTAAGTGGCGCTCGTTAACCAGCCAAATACCTTCTGGCGACAACGCCATTTGGCTCACTGAACCAACTATTTGCGTGATTGCCGTAGCATTTGATACTGGCACGACTAACGCAGAGTTTTGGTTTAGGGTGACTTGATTTCGAGCAACATAATAAAGGCCGTTGGCTGCAATCCAGATACTGCCTTTCGAGTCTTCAAGAATGTCGCGCACTGGGCCTTTAACATTAAAGGTTTGCGACATCATCGTTCTTGGATCGAGGGTAACTATCCCGTTTTTAGTGCCAACCCAAAGTAACCCTGTACTATCAACTAATAGCTTGTTAATACCGTTACTTGGCAAGAAATCACTATTTTGTGTGTTGAAGTTGGTGAAAGTATTACCATCAAAGCGGCTCAAACCGAACTGAGTACCCAGCCACATGTAGCCTTGCTCGTCTTGAGCGATGCTCTTAAGAGATTGAGATGGCAAGCCGTTTTGGATATTCCATTGTTTGACGACGTAGTCAGTAATAGATGCAAACGCAGGCATACTGCATAACACCAACAAACAGACAACTAAAAATCGCATCATATACTTGCCACCAAGTAACACTGTATTAATCGTTTAAAAGGGTAAATAGCCAGCTTTAAACAAAGCCTGTACACAAATTAATGAAAAAATACCTGCTAAAATATCATCAGCCATGATGCCCAAGCCACCGTGTAAACGCCTATCGAGAATACGAATAGGGCCTGGTTTAGCGATATCAAAAAAGCGGAACAATAAAAAACCAACTAACAATGACTGCCAACTAAGTGCAGCACCAATCATGGTGATATAATAACCAGCAACTTCATCCCAAACAATGGCAGGATGATCATGCACCCCTAAGTCATCTGCTGTTTTACCACAAGCCCAGATACCAAATACGCTGATCACAATTGCAAATACAATCTGTAACCATAGCGGAAAGTACATGGTTGTAAAAATAAATGGTAATGCAGCAAAAGTACCAAAGGTGCCAGGTGCTTTAGGTGCTAGGCCTAAACCAAAACCCAGACCAAATAATTGATGTGGGCGTTTTAAATTAAATAATCGGTTACTACTCAAACCGGCTCCTTTGCAAAGTGTTGAAACCCTTTACCTTGATAGTTAAATTTTTCACCATCAAGTAGTAGTTCAATTTCACTTTCGCCACTTTTTATTTGCCCAACACAGCTGGCTTCGACGCCATATTGACGAAGTTTCATATCAACCATGCTTTTATTGCTTTCAGGCACAGTAAAAAGTAATTCGTAATCGTCGCCGTAATTTAAAATATAGTCAAACTGTTCAGGGCGTGGAATTGATGCGCTGACAGCATCAGACACAGGTACTTTATCAACATGGATCACTGCACCGACTTGCGAAAGCGCCAATACATGACCTAAATCAGCTAATAAACCATCAGAGATATCGATGGCAGCTGAAGCCGCACCTCTTAATACCTGCCCAGCTGCAACTCGCGGAGTCGGGTAATCGAAACGATTGTTTAAATAACTCAAATGCTCAGGCGCGATGTCGAAACCTTGCTTACGTGCTTCGATCGCAACACCGGCGTCGCCCAGTGGTCCGGTCACATAAATCCAATCACCTACCTTTGCACCACTGCGACGCAATGCTTTGCCTTCAGGTACAATACCTTTGGCACAAATAGTAATTGTAAGCGGACCTTGTGTAGTGTCTCCACCGATGATTTGCACATTAAAGTATTCCGCAATTTCATGCATACCTTCAGTGAACTGCTCAATCCATTCCATATTCACTTCAGGCAGGGTCAATCCTACTGAAATCCAGGTAGGTTCAGCACCCATTGCAGCCAAATCACTTAAGTTAACAGCTAACGCCCTATGCCCAAGGGCGCGAGGAGAAATGTCATCAAAAAAGTGTACACCTGCAACTAATGTGTCTGTTGTCACAGCTAATTGACAGTTTTCTGGCACAGTGACCAACGCACAATCATCACCTATACCAAGGTTTACATCACGACGGATGATACCGCGACCTTTAAAGTAACGGTTAATTAATTCAAATTCCTTCATTCACAAAAAAGCCGGCCCAAGCCGGCTCTCCTTTACGGGGCTACTTACTTACGCAGCTCTTTAACTGCTTTATCAAGTACACCGTTGACAAACTTATGGCTGTCTTCAGCACCAAACATTTTAGCAAGCTCAATACCTTCATTGATTGCTACTTTGTATGGAACGTCTTCACGGAATTTCAGCTCATAGCCAGACAGACGTAAAATTGCTTTTTCGACCATGTCTAACTCATCTGCTGGGCGTGCTAAATGTGGCGCAACGATTTCATCTAATTGCTTACAGTTAACAACAACACCGCGTGCTAGGTCTTTGAAATATTCGACGTCGATTTTAGTCACATCATTTTCAATTAACATTTGCTGTTCAATATCAGCAATTGGGTTACCGCTTAACTGCCAAGAGTATACGGCTTGAAGTGCTAAGATACGTGCTTTACGTCTTGCTGCTGGTTTCACAGAGATTCCTTAAACTTAAATTTTGTCTAACACATTAACCATTTCAAGCGCACCTAAAGCAGCTTCGCCACCTTTGTTACCCATTTTGGTACCTGCGCGCTCAATTGCTTGCTCAATGCTTTCAGTGGTTAATACGCCAAATGCAACCGGGATATCATACTCAAGTGATACTTGTGCAAGACCTTTGTTTGATTCGCCAGCGACTAAATCAAAGTGTGGTGTACCACCTCTGATCACAACGCCTAGAGCGATGATTGCATCGTGTTCTTTCTTTGCTGCAACGCGTTTCGCTGCTAAAGGTAATTCAACGGCACCTGGTACGTAAACAACAGTAATGTCGTCGTCAGATACGCCACCTGTGCGCTTAAGCTCATCAACAGCACCTGCTAATAGGCTGCTACCAATAAAGTCATTAAAGCGAGAAATGACAATGGCAAACTTTTTGCCCGGTGCGTATTTGTTACCTTCAATAATTTTCATTTAATAACCCTAAAAAATAAGTTTAAGCGGTTGCGATTGCGCAAAAATTACGGTGCATAATACCACAAAAATATAAAAGTAGCCTAGTTAACCTGAACTCTGGCTAATAAATCTAACTCTAGTGGCCACTCGTAACGCTAACCGCATTGAATTTAAATAAAATTACGAGTAAACCTCTTAATTAAATTACGCGTTAACTAAGATTGCGGCTCAACGTAGTCAACCACTTCTAAGTGGAAACCTGATAGTGCATGGTATTTTTTCGGACGGCTCATTAAGCGCATTTTTTCAATACCTAAATCAGCCAAAATCTGCGAGCCCACACCGACAGTACGCGATGTCCCTTGGAATTTACGATGATTTACATTTTCACCCGCATCTTCGGCAGCAAATGCTTTTACCATTGCTTCAATGTCTTCAGTTGATTCTTGCTTACCCAAAATAACCAGCACGCCATTGTGTTCTGCAATGTAAGCCATCGCATCCGATAAGCCCCAACTGCGATCAGCACTACGATCAGATAATAAAATATCATTGAAGGTACTTTGTAAGTGAACACGAACAAGCGTTGACTCATCTTTCGATACTTCACCTTTTTGTAAAACATAGTGAAGTTGACCATCGATGGTGTCTTTGTAGGTAACTAAATCAAACTCACCGTGATCAGTTGGCAGTTTACATTTAGCAACACGCTCAATGGTGGTTTCGTTTAGGTTTCTGTATTCGATTAAATCTGCAATAGTGCCAATCTTTAAGCCATGCTCTTTTGCAAAAACTTCAAGATCTGGACGACGTGCCATGGTGCCATCGGCATTTAAGATTTCAACGATCACAGATGAAGGCTCAAGACCCGCTAAACGAGCTAAATCACAACCGGCTTCGGTATGACCTGCACGTGTTAACACGCCACCTGGTTGCGCCATAATTGGGAAAATATGCCCAGGTTGTACGATATCGCTTGGCACGGCACCTTTGGCAATAGCTGCTTGAACTGTACGTGCTCGGTCAGCTGCTGAGATACCTGTCGTTACGCCTTTCGCTGCTTCAATCGACATAGTGAAGTTAGTTGAAAAAGCAGCACCGTTATTTTTAACCATTAACGGCAAATCTAACTGCTGGCAACGCTCTTGCGTCATCGTTAAACAAATTAAACCACGGCCGTGTGTTGCCATAAAATTGATAGCATCAGCACTGATATGCTCTGCTGCGATAATTAAATCGCCTTCATTTTCTCTGTCTTCATCGTCCATTAAAATAACCATTTTACCGGCTTTAATGTCATCGATAATTTCTTGCGCGCTGTGTAGATTCATAATGTGCCCATGAGAGTATGATTAATAGTGACGTATCTTTGCTTATTTAATAAAACCAGCTTGTGCTAGCAAGCTCATTGATATGTCTGAACGGGAAGGTTGTTCGGCCCCTTTTATTAGGCGCTCTAAATAGCGAGCAACCTGGTCAACTTCTAGGTTCACCTGAGTACCCACTTGAAATTCTGCAATCGTTGTTTGCTCTGCGGTATGCGGAACAATAGTCAACTTAAAGCGGTTTTGCTCGACCTCGTTGACCGTTAAACTAATACCATCAATACATACCGAACCTTTGTAAGGAATGTACTTCATTAAATCATTGTCAGTACTTAGCCAGTACTCTGTTGCACGGGCATTAGGACTGATACTTTCTACAGTCGCAATACCATCAACATGACCAGATACTAAATGCCCACCTAAGCGAGAAAGTGGTTGCATGGCTTTTTCAAGGTTAACTGTTTGACCTTTTTTATAGTGAGCAAAGCCCGTTAAGCTGATTGTTTCGTTTGATAAGTCAGCACTAAAACCATCGCTATGTTTAGCGACAACCGTCAAACACACACCATTGGTGGCAATACTGTCACCGAGCTTAACGTCTTTCATATCCAAATTAGTGCTTTGAATACGAATAGCTAGGTCACCTTGCTTTTGTGTTAGTTCAACAATTTTACCTGTTGCTTCAATAATTCCAGTAAACATAGTGCTACTCTTTATTTTCAATGTGTGTGGCTTGCTTTGCTTTTGTCGCTGTTAAGCGAATATCGTCGCCAATCATCACTGTATCAGTAAAGGTCAGTTCAGTGATATCACTCATCATGGTAACTTCTGCAAAGTTTAGTAAGCTTTTGCCCATATCACCTATTAACTTAGGGGCAATATAAACAATGTATTCATCAATTAAATCTTGCTCAGCAAATGCACCGGCAAGGGTCGCACCTGCTTCGAGCCAAATATGGTTAAATTGCAGCGCAGCAAGACGCTTTAAAACCGCTGATAAATCAACTTTATTATTAACTGCTGGTACGACCTCGTGTTTAACAAAGTGAGGCCATTGATGCTGTTTATCAACCGATGTAGTGAAAATAATCACCGGACTTTCAATGCTAAATAATGCAAGTTCAGGCGTTAACCTATTTTGTGAGTCAATAATCACACGAGTAGGTTGACGCAAAGGCAGTGCCGTTGGCATATCAAATGGCAGCTCATCAATGCGTACATTGAGTTTGGCATTATCGGTCATAACCGTATCTGCACCAGTGAGTACCACGCAACTTTGGGCACGAAATGCTTGCACATCTTGGCGCGCTTTAGGCCCTGTGATCCATTTACTTTGGCCATTATTTAGCGCAGTTTTACCGTCTAAACTGCAAGCCATTTTACAAATCACATATGGCAACCCAGTTTCCATGCGCTTTAAAAAGCCTTTGTTTAAATCGCGCGCTTGTTGTTCAAGTAAACCTGATGCTACAGCGATACCTGCATCAGCTAAAATCTGTAGACCGCGACCACTCACCGCTGGGTTTGGGTCGACCATGGCAGCTATAACTTTGCTAACACCCGCAGCTTTTAAACCTTCGGCACAAGGCGGTGTGCGTCCATAATGACTACAAGGTTCTAAAGTCACATATGCGGTGGCACCTTTTGCATTGTCGCCAGCCACTGCCAGAGCATTAACTTCAGCATGGCCCTGCCCTGCTAGTTGATGAAATCCTTCACCGACTATTTCGCCATCTTTAACCAGTACACAGCCAACATTAGGGTTTGGTGTTGTAGTAAAACGACCTTGTTTAGCAAGCTCTATGGCGCGTGCCATATAAGCCGTATCAAGTTCTGTGAATGACATAGTTAATCACCTAAACGAGCGATTTCTTCACCAAACTCGCGAATATCTTCAAAAGAACGGTAAACTGATGCAAAGCGAACATAAGCCACTTTATCTAGTTTTTTTAGTGACTCCATAATGCACTCACCAATTAAATGGCTAGAAATTTCACGTTCACCCGTGGCACGAAGCTGAGATTTAATAATGTTGACCACTTCATCGACCTGCTCGGTGCTGACAGGGCGTTTTTCTAGCGCACGATGCAAGCCATTGAGTAATTTGTCTTCATTAAATGGTTCACGACTACCGTCTTGCTTTATGACTCTTGGCATCACAAGTTCTGCGCCTTCAAAGGTGGTAAAACGTTCGTGACATTCGTTACATTCACGTCGACGCCTAACCTGGTGGCCGCCGCCAACAAGTCGAGAATCAATTACTTTAGTATCTTTTGCGGTGCAAAAAGGACAATGCATAGAGTTCAGCTTCCGTTTATTAAAAACAAAAAAGGCCGCTTATTAAGCGGCCTTTATAATAGCAAAAAACAACGCTATTGTTATCTTAATTACGGTTTAACCAATAATTAAGCGTAAACTGGTAATTTTTTACAGATAGCTTTAACTTTCTCTTTTACTTCAGCTTGTACAGACTCATCATTGATGTTGTCTAGTACGTCACAGATCCAGCCAGCAAGCTCTTTTGACTCTGCTTCTTTGAAACCACGGCGAGTAATAGCCGGAGAACCAATACGAAGACCAGACGTTACGAACGGTGAACGTGGGTCATTAGGAACTGAGTTCTTGTTTACAGTGATGTTAGCGTTACCTAGTGCAGCGTCAGCATCTTTACCTGTGATATCTTTATCGATTAGGTCAAGAAGGAATAAGTGGTTGTCTGTTTTACCAGAAACAACTTTGTAGCCACGCTCTTGAAGAACTTCAACCATAGCTTGAGCGTTCTTTACCACTTGAGCTTGGTACGCTTTAAATTCTGGTTGTAATGCTTCTTTGAAAGCAACTGCTTTAGCAGCGATGATGTGGCATAAAGGACCACCTTGACCGCCAGGGAATACTGCGCTGTTTAGCTTTTTGTAGATTTCTTCATCACCACATGCAGAAACGATTAGACCGCCACGAGGGCCCGCTAATGTTTTGTGAGTTGTCGTAGTAACAACGTGTGCGTGAGGGATTGGGCTTGGGTATACACCCGCTGCGATAAGACCAGCAACGTGAGCCATATCCACGAATAAGTAGGCACCAACTTTGTCAGCGATTTCACGGAATTTAGCCCAATCAACGATACCTGAGTATGCTGAGAAACCAGCGATGATCATTTTTGGTTTGTGCTCTAATGCTAGCGCTTCAACTTGAGCGTAATCAATTTCGCCTGTTTCGTCATTTAGGCCGTATTGAATTGCATTGTACGTTTTACCAGAAAAGTTAACGTGTGAACCGTGAGTTAAGTGACCACCATGAGCTAAGCTCATACCTAGTACTGTATCATGTGGCTGAAGAAGTGCTTGGAAAACAGCTGCGTTTGCTTGTGAACCCGCATGCGGTTGAACGTTAGCGTAATCAGTACCGAATAATTCATTAGCACGGTCAATTGCTAGCTGCTCAACAACATCAACATGTTCACAACCGCCATAGTAACGTTTGCCTGGGTAACCTTCAGCATATTTGTTGGTAAGCTGAGAACCCTGCGCTTCAAGTACGCGTGGGCTACAGTAGTTTTCAGACGCGATCAGTTCGATGTGCTCTTCTTGACGAGCCGTCTCTTTAGTGATGGCTGCAAATAACTCTGGATCGAAATCCGAAATATTCATGCTACGTTCTAACATGGGGTCTCCTAAGGCAACGTGTATGGTATTTTTTGAAGGCTATATTGTACGCTTAAAACGCACTTTTGCCTATCTTGTAAAGATGAACATATTTAAACAGGGATTGAATTTATTTCACAGTGTTTTAATAATGATATTTTTTTATTGATACATAATAAAAATTTATAAATTTAAAACATTACATATATTTTTAAAATATGATTTAGCGTAAAAAGTTCATCATGCGTTTGCATATGGGCACAATGAAACTAAGCTTGTAATACAAACCCTGATCAAGGATGTTTTGAGTCAATGTTAGCCAAGCCCATTTATGAACTTGTTCCCCACTGCTATTTGTTTTTAGGTATTGCCTGTATCGTCATACCTCATGAGCTGCTCTACACACTCATTGGTATTGTGTTATTTTTGCTGGGTGCAAACATATGGCGAATGCGCTCAGAAGCGCGAAGACGAGATCAAAAAAGTCAGCGAATTAAACAAAGAAGAGCGCGCTATTACTATGAATTTAAACCCTTTATTTTATTCATTAGTGCTCTAACTTTAACACAATGGACGCAAAACGAGATCATCTTATTAAGCTGTGCTTTACTATGTTTTAGTGCGTTAGTGATAATTGCAATGCGATTATTGAACCGCCACAGCCATTCATTATCACATTAAAAAAGAGCGGCAATGCCGCTCTTTTAATTACTTTAAGCTAGTTTATTTAAAAGCTCTGTTCTCAATAGTTGATAATCATGCTTGATATCTTCTGCTAAACAAGGCTTAGCAAGGGCATCTGCTAGAGGCTTAGGCATTGCTAACTCAATACCTAAAATATCTTCAACACTTTCTTTAAATTTAGCAGGATGTGCCGTTGCTAAAAATATACCGGCACTGCCATCTGCTAAATTTTCTTTTAAACCTTGATAAGCAATCGCTGTATGAGGTTCTGCGATATAACCCGTTTGATGAATTTTTTTCATCACTTCTTTGGTTTCTTCTTCGCCAACACAACTTGAGTAAAAGTCATCATAGCTAAACCAATTATTATCCAACATAAATTGAACACGTGGCCAGTTATTCGGTTTACTCACATCCATTGCGTTTGATAATGACTCAAGCGTTTCGTTAGGTGCCCACTCTTTGCTTTGTAAAAAACGTGGCACAGTGTCATTTTGGTTGGTTGTTGCACTCAATTTTGCGACAGGCATACCAAGTACAGCACCAATCATCGCAGCGCACACATTACCAAAGTTACCACTTGGTACTGAGATATGTGCCTTGCTACGCTTTTCTTTTGGCAACTGGGCTATTGCTTCAAAGTAATAACACACTTGAGCGACCAAGCGACTGATATTGATCGAGTTAGCTGAGTTAAGGCCAAGTTTTTGTTTTACTTCATCGTCTAAAAACGCATTTTTGACCATGCTTTGACAGTCATCAAAACTACCATCAACCGCATAGCAGTGAATGTTATTGCCAAGTGTGGTGAACAGTTTTTGCTGCGCTAATGAAATTTTACCTTTCGGATACAGAATAACTACATCAATATTTGGCTTGTTATAAAACGCATGAGCAACGGCGGCTCCTGTATCACCCGATGTTGCCGTTAAGATCGTTACTTTTTCGCCTTGGTTAAACTGCGCCAAACACTCAGCCATAAAACGACCACCAAAGTCCTTAAAAGCAAGCGTTGGACCATGAAAAAGCTCTAAGCAATACATGTCTTTTTCAACTTCAACCAATTTCACATCAAAGTTAAACGCATTTTGCACCATCTGTGCAACAGTATCGGCAGGCAGCTCATCACCAATCAGGTGTGATAAAATTTTGCTGCTACGGCTAACAAAGTCCAAATCAAGTAGCGCATCAACATCTTTGATAGGCGTTAAGCTATCAGGAAAAAAGACACCCTGATTACGCCCTAAACCCGTTTTTACCGCTTCAACAAACGACACCTGTTGTGATTCATCTTTTAAATTATGTAATTGCATGTTGTTTCCTTAAATTCTTTAAAGCTCTCGTGTGCCAAGCTGATCGAGTTGACAGATGTGGCTGAAACCCTGCTCATTAATGTAATTATCGTTCAGCCAAGCTGCGCATTTTTCTGCAGCATCTAAACTTTTACACACGGTAAATAATGTTGGGCCTGCACCCGAAATACTGACGATTTCGGCACCAAGCTCTGGTAATGCTTGTTTCGCTTCGGCAAAACCTTGGATAAGGGGTGCTCGATGCGGCTCGGCTATTTCATCAGTCATGATTGATAGCGCAGCATCAAAGCGTCCCGTTAGCAGTAAACTGCTAAAAGCCGAAAGACGTTGTGCAAATTCAACACTGTCATGCATTGACAATTGTTTTGGCAGTACTGAGCGTGCTTTTGCGGTATTTAGCGAAAAGCCAGGAAAAGCCGCCACGTAATACCATTGATTATCAACAGGTAACGAAATTGATTTATTGGGAATGAGTTCGCCAGTTAATTGCAAACCACCTAAATAGCATGGTGTGATGTTATCGTAATGACGACCGCCACTAACCATAGCTTCAAAATCAGCCATCAGCTCAATGAGTTGCTCTTGTGATAAATTGGTTTGTGCAAACTTATCAAGGGCTGCAAAGGCTGCCACCACAGAGCAAGCACTTGAACCTAGCCCAGAGCCAATAGGTAGATTCTTTTTAAGTTCAAGTTTTACCGCTTGCATAGCAGGCGCAACGTGTTCTTTAAAGTGAATTAAACATTGATATGCTAGGTTTTCTTCTGCATTGGCAGGCAGTTTATGGGCATAGTCGCCAGAGCATACAAAAGTATCTTGCTCAGCTGGACTTACTTCAACAACATCACCCAATAAAGTGCCATCGATAGGCGCTAAAGCAGCGCCTAATGCGTCAAACCCAACTGCAAAATTGCCGATAGAAGCAGGTGCATATACACGGATCATAACCTGCTCCTATCGTGTTAATGTTTTGAGGATGTCAGCAAATACACCTGCTGCTGTTACTTCAGCACCAGCACCATAGCCACGAATCACGAACGGACGTGGTTGATAGTATTGACTTAAAATTGCTAATGCATTTTCACCATCGCGAATATCATAAAGTGCGTGACTGCTATCGACAGCCTCAATACCGACTTTACAATGACCATTTTCAATTGTGCCTACATAACGTAGAACTTTACCTTCACTGGCTGCACTTTGAATGCGGTCGTTAAATTCAGCATCTAGACTAGGCAGCTTCGCCATAAACTCGTCAACAGAGTCGCCTTCTGCAAACCCTTTTGGCAATACAGACTCTACTTCGATATCGCTCAGTTCTAACTCAAGACCTGATTCACGAGCGATGATCAGAAGCTTTCGGGCTACATCTGTGCCCGATAAGTCATCACGCGGGTCTGGCTCAGTAAAACCACTTTCTTTCGCTTTTAATGTTGCTTCGCTAAGTGATAAACCATCCTGAAGCGCACCAAACATATACGATAATGAGCCCGATAGAATACCGCTGAACTTAATTAGTTCGTCACCTGCACCAAATAATGATTTGAGATTATCAAGTACCGGTAAGCCTGCACCTACGTTTGTTTCGTATAAAAACTTACGGTTATTCTTTTGTGTCGCTGCAACTAAATCTTGGTAGTACGCATACGAGCTAGTATTGGCTTTTTTGTTTGCCGCAACCACATGGAAACCTGCATTTAAGAAATCAACATATTGCGCAGCAAGTTTATCGGCTGAGCTACAATCAACAATTACAGGATTAATAAGGTGGTTTTGTTTTACAAATTGCTCAACTAAATTAAGGTCGAAGCCTTGTTCAGAGGCTGCGAGTTTATCCTGCCAACCATCAAAAGCGATACCTTCACTGTCTAGGTATAACTGTTTTGAATTCGCAACACCGTATAAATTAAGCTTGATATTACGCTTTTCGAGCCACGCTTGTTGACGCTCTAATTGCTGGATAAGCTCTTGCCCAACTAAACCACAACCAAGTAAAAACACATCGATTGATGGGATGTGAGTAAAGAAGTTCTCATGACACACTTTTACTGCGTCGTTGCATAGCTCACCGTCAATCACTGCTGAAATAGCGCTTTCAGTTGAATCTTGTGCAATAGCTACAATATTCACTTGTGCTTGAGCTAATGAAGCAAAGAACTTGGCCGCTAAACCTTTGTGAGCACGCATGTTATCACCCACTAAAGTGACAATTGCAAGGTTACGTTGTACTTGTACTGGCTCGATTAAACCAGCTTGCGATTCTAATTCAAAGGCTATTTGCAGTGCTTCTAAAGCAAGTGATAGGTCACTCTCATGAACACAAAAGCTGATACTAAATTCACACGAAGATTGAGTAATTAATACGATTGAGACATTGTCATGAGCCAAGGCATTAAATACTTTTGATGCCATCCCCACTTTACCCTTCATACCAGGCCCTGACACCGTCAACATAGCGAGGTTTTGTAAACTTGATAACGCTTTAACTGGCTCGTTAGATACACTGTCGTTACTGATCACAGAACCTTCGGCACGTGGGTTATGAGTATTTTTAATCTCGCACGGCACACCCGCTTTGGCACAAGGTAAAATCGTTTTCGGGTGCAATACTTTCGCACCAAAATAAGAAAGCTCCATCGCTTCTTTATAAGATAGCGAATCAACTTTAGAGGCTTTTTTAATATAACGCGGATCTGCGTTGTAGACACCATCAACGTCAGTCCAGATTTGGCATACATCAGCATCTAAACACGCCGCAGCTATTGCAGCAGAATAATCAGAGCCATTACGACCAAGAGTAGTCAATTCACCTTGCTCATTCGCAGCAGTAAAGCCCGGCATAATATAAATAGTGCTTGGGGCAGCTTTTAACGCTTCTTGAAAACGTAATTTGCTTACATTAAGGTCTGCCTCTGCATCAATGTAGCCACCCACTGAAGCAATACATTCTGTTGCTTCTAAATAACGTGCATTGCTTTGTTTGAGCATACATTCCATTAGAGCAACACTAATACGCTCACCAAAGCTAATTACATAAGCGCGTACTTGATCTGGACAACATTTTAATAGCGCCACTCCATCAAGCTTATTTTTTAACTCACTTAAGTCTGGCCAGTTTGCTACTTGACCATAGTCTGCTTCTACCGCCGATTTTAGCTGCTCACAGCGATTGATTAAATTCTGCCACTGCTCACTAAAGTCTTGACCTTGTTCGGCTGTACTTGCCAATGCAACCAAAGAGTCTGTCATGCCACCCGGTGCAGATAGCACTAATAACATTTCATCTTTCAGTTCTTCTTTGACTAACTGAGCTACCTGTTGCAAACATGCGTAGTCGGCCAAGGACGACCCACCAAATTTTAATACTCGCATTATTTATGTTTCCTCATTCCATAAACGAAAAAGGCCTGTGTTCTAGTGAACACAGGCCTATAATTTTGTTGCACCGACCTATGCCACTATCCCGTAAGGATGATGGTTGTAATAATAATGGTCGTTGCGTGATTAAATGTTTTCATAGTCTGTAGACTGCCTTAAAAACAGCCAAGATGTCAACCCTTAAAAAAAGATAAATTATGCATTTAAATGATTTTAAAAGTTAACGAATACCAAATTTATGCAAAGTAGCTTTTAAGCGCACAATATCTATCGGTTTATCAATGAAGTCAATTGCACCCAATCTTACTACTCTTTGCTTCATTTCTGCTTGAATATCAGCCGAAATAACGATAACAAAGCATTCTATTTTTTCCGCCTTGATTGATTCGAGCACTTCGATCCCATCGATTTCTGGCATTGTTAAATCTAGGCACAGCAAGTCAAAACTTTGCTCTCTTAACAAGGCAAGCGCTTCTCGACCATTTGAGGCTTGTTGAATATCAGCACTGAGACAATCATCTAAACAGCGCACAACCTGTTTTCTGGCTATTGTAGAGTCATCACAGACCAGCACGGTAAAATTAAGATTATCCATGAAATAAAATCTTCGTTGTCACAATTACAACGTAAAAAAAGTCTAAAATTAAATACGGTACAAATTTATAACACACTTTTATTAGTGCAGTAAGGCTAAGTTTATTAAGAAATTAGTAACAATTAATAAACTTCCAGTAAAAAAGGATATATTTATTTATTTTTAAGCATTTATTAGCTAACTTTAGAACTAGCTGAATGTATTAATCATGTCACCAAGGAGCTATGGATATTCCATGCTACAAAAAAGCCTGTCAAAAGAGTTATTAACAAATGTACTATCGGTCTACTTTCTACTTACTTTTGTAGTGACATGTGGACAGGTTATTGCTGAATACGTTAACACCAAAGATTACATTCGCGATGAACTAACAACACTGCAAAAAACCTTTAGTCGCAGTTTAACCCGCGCTATTTGGGAACTTAACGATAAACAGACTATTACGACCGCTGAAGGTTTATTAGCAATCCCCATGATTGAAGGCATTATTGTTCGTGACGATAGTGGTGAAGTTCTTTCGCAACTTGGCCGTTCTTTAGATATACATGAACTTTACAGCCAACAGTTAGTGCAAGAAGAAGCTATTATTGAGGACACGCCTTCAGGTTTGTTCGGTTATACATTTCCACTGATTTTTGAGTTTTCAGGTAAAACGACTCAAGTTGGTGATGTCACATTGTTCTCAAGTCGAGAAGTCGTTTTTAGTCGAATCATGATTTCTATCTACTTCTTGATTGGTAATGCAATGATCAAAACCACCTTTTTGATCTTTTTATTCTTACTTGCCTTTAGAAAAAGACTCACAGAGCCTCTTTCACAATTTACAGAACAAATCGAAGATTTAGAGCTCAATGACTTAGAAGGTCGTCATATTGAAGTGAAAACCACCGAGCGTAATGAGCTCAAAGTAATGGAAGAGTCATTCAATCGCCTTATCGACAAAGTTGTACTTTATCGTGAAGAGCTCGAGCACACACAAAAAGAGTTATTAATCAGTAATGAAAAACTCGATCAACACAATTTGCAATTAGAACAAGAAGTAGCTCGTAAAACGTCTAATTTGAGTCAAGCGATGATGGACTTACAAGAACAAAAATACGAGCTTGAAAAGCAAAAGCTTACGCTGACCGAAGAAATCGATTTACGTAAACAGACCGAACAAGAGCTGATTGCTAAACAAAACGAGCTGCAGCGTTACCTTGATGAACTCAACATGGCACAAGAGCGTTTAGTCGGCTCTGAGAAAATGGCTGCACTGGGTGGTCTAGTTGCTGGTATCACCCATGATGTAAACACGCCAATTGGCATTGGCGTGACTGCGACTTCATTTTTACAAGAACGCCTTGATCAAATAGAGGCTGCATATAAAGACAAAACACTCTCGCCAAAAGCGTTAGAAGAATTTATTAATGATGCCAAACAAAGCACCAGCCTATTGACGAGTAACTTAGATAGAGCCTCGGAATTGGTTGCGAGTTTTAAACAAATCGCAGTAGACCAAGCTAGTGAAGCTGTGCGCACTATCAACTTTAAAGAGTACTTAGGTGAAGTCATTCGCTCACTTCACCCTAAACTTAAGAAAACATCTCATCATATCAATTTAGATTGCCCTAGCGATTTGACCTTAAATTTACCAGCCGGTGCGATTAGTCAGATCTTTACGAATTTGATTATGAACTCTCTGATCCATGGTTTTGAAGGCATCGAAAGTGGCGTGATTGACATAATCATCAAAGATGAAGACGACGAAGTAGTTATCGACTTTAAAGACAACGGGAATGGCGTTTCGAAAGCTCAGCTCGAAAAACTGTTTGACCCGTTCTTTACCACTAAACGTGACCAAGGCGGTAGTGGCTTGGGCACGCATATTACCTTTAACCTCGTTAAGCAGACGCTCAGTGGCGATATTGAAGTATCAAGCGAAGTAGGCAAAGGCTTGCATTACCATATTAGTTTTCCGAAAAACATGCCAAAACCACTTTCAATGTTTAACTCATAAGCAATTAAAGCTAATGCCGAAATGATTCATTTCGGCATCAGTTTTTTATTGTTATGATTGGGCAAATTTATTGAAAGGATTAGCCTAATTATGTGGTTTAGTAACCTTATCTGTTACCGTTTTAAACAAGATGTTTCATACTCTCAAGAAGACTTCGACAAAGCCCTAGAGCAAGACCTATTCCGCTCATGTACAGGTCAAGAGCTTTCAACTTTCGGTTGGACAAAAGCGTTCGGTAAGCATGGTCAAACTCTGTCTCATTTCTCTCAAGACAGCATTTTAGTATGCGCTAAGCGTGAAGAAAAAGTTTTGCCAGCCGCTGTTATCAATGAAATGGTGGCAGAAAAAGTTGAGCAAATCGAAGCCGAAGAAAACCGCCCAGTAAAGAAAAAAGAAAAAGACGAACTAAAAGAAAATATTCTTCATACTTTACTGCCTCAAGCGTTCAAAAAGTCGAGCCTACAGTTTGCATTTATTGACCAAAAGAATGGCTGGGTTGTGGTTAACAGCGCAAGCTTTAATAAAGCAGAAGAGCTTTTAGCCCTACTACGTAAATCACTTGGCACACTTCCTGTGGTACCCGCATTTGCCAACTACGATTTAGATGTATTTTTAACTGACTGGTTAACTAATTTCAGTACCCCTGAGGGCTTTTCTATCGGTAACGATGCAGAGCTTGAAGAAGCCGATGACAGTGGCGCTCAGGTAAAATTAAAAGGCCATGACCTATCTTGTGATGAAGTTAAATCTCACCTAGAAAATGGTAAGCGCGTAACTAAGCTTGCTCTTGATTGGCAAGAGCGCGTTAAGTTCATGCTGCAAAACGATGGTTCTATTAAGCGCTTAAGCTATTCAGAAACATTAAAAGAAGAAAACGCCGACATTCCAAAAGAAGATATGGCGGTAAAACTTGATGCAGACTTTATCTTAGCATCAGAAGAAATTAAGCAGTTGCTAGAAGATCTGACCCAAGGCTTAGGTGACGCAGAAGATTTATAAAATTAACTCAGATAATGGTTAATATTAAAAGCGCGACTTGGTCGCGCTTTTTTGTTGTAGTTATTCAGTAAAAATTGCTTTTACTTCATTAAGCATGTCGTGATACTCATCTTCGTTGAACATATCAAGAGATTCAATCACGCCTTTGTCCATGTAGGTTTGTAATGCTGCTGACTTATCAGAAACCTGTAAGATCCCTTCTAATATCGCGCCAATACGAATGAAGTCGACATAACATATATGCTCTGGACGATAGTTTGGATTTGCCCAACTTTCAGCAACTTCGACAAACTCATCAGTAAAGCCCCAAGCACGCATAATTGCACCACCTACTTTACCGCCCAACTTTTGGATAGCATGAGCAAGGAAACTTGGGTTTGCGAATACTTCAGGATGCTTTTCAGCTTCAGTTAAAATTGGCAATACACCAATGTTATAAACTAGTGCCGCCAAAGTAATTGTGTCGCGATTAAGCGAGGTTTGCTTATTTCTGCGTAAGAAGAAGTCCATTAAAGTAATTGAGTGACACGCGACTTTAAGGGTTTTTTGCCACGCCTTATCCATATAGCCTTTGATCAACTCATTGTGCGACACAAACAGCTGCTCCATCGCCATTGCTGTGGCGATGTTTTTTATTTGTCGTAAGCCTATTCGTGTTACCGCTTGATGCAAATTGGTCACTTTTACTGAGCGCCCCATAAATGCACTATTAGCTACCTTTATCATTCGCGCAGATAATGCAGGGTCGTGTGAAATAACATCAGCCATGTCCATTAAGTTTACGTTTGGATTATCTGCAGCCTGCCTCACCTTCACTGCAACTTCAGGCAATGTAGGTAGTACTAATGTATCGTTATTAATTCTATCGACCAATATGGTCAGTAATGCATTTTCTGTTGACATATGTGTGCCATCCTCTTGGGGTAGCTCACTTTACAGGTAAGCTACTGACTGACATTATTAAATTAATTATAGTTTTAGTATTGACTAACTTAGCGCTAAAGTTAAGAAAATCACAGCAATAATCTATTTTTTATTATTCGCTAATAATTTTAGGCTAAATACACCCCTAAATAGAGTAAACTTGTCAGGTACGCATCAGTTTTGCTTTAATGCGTGCACGTTTTGTTTTCTAAACAATCACTCTCACCAAAAAATCGGGAACGGGCAAAAATGACATTAAATAAAATTAGCCAAGCACTTATCTTATCTGGCGCTGTTTTTCTTGGCGCATGTTCTGAACAACCAGCAACATCATCAGAAGCGAAACCTACAACTGAGCAAAGTGCTAAAGAAAATAACCCGCAACTTATTAATATCGATCGCAATCGTTTAGATATTTACACTGACTTTACCCTTACATCAGATTTAAGCCATCTAAGCGACAACCAAAAACAAATGATCGGTAAGTTAATTGATGCATCAAAAATCATGGATGAGCTATTCTGGCGCCAAGCATTTGGCGAGAATAAAGATGCTTTCCTTGCGAAAATTAATGATCAGAAAATACAAAAATTCGCTGATATCAACTATGGTCCTTGGGATCGCTTAAATGGCGATGAAGTCTTTTTATCTGGCTATGAAGAAAAAGCAGCTGGCGCTGAGTTTTATCCTCGTGATATGAGCAAAGAAGAGCTAAACAAAGCAATTTTAGATGATAAAACAGGGCTTTACTCTGTCATTAAGCGTGACGAAAAAGGTTTACTTTATAGCGTTGCTTATTCACTAGAATACGCACAAGAGCTTGAAAAAGCGGCCAACTTACTGCGCGAAGCAAGCCAGCTTGCTGATGATAAAGAATTTGCAAATTACTTAAGCATGCGCGCAGATGCGCTTGTGACTGATGACTTTAGAGCTTCTGATTTTGCATGGATGGATATGAAAAATAACCCAATCGATGTGGTTATTGGTCCGATTGAAACTTACGAAGATCAACTATTCGGTTATCGTGCAGCCTATGAGTCGTATGTGCTTGTTAAAGATCTTGCCTGGAGTGAACGACTAGCTAAGTTTGCCGCGTTTCTACCTGAACTGCAAAAAGGCTTACCTGTTGACGACAAGTACAAACAAGAGGTCCCTGGCTCTGATGCAGATCTGAACGCGTATGATGTAGTTTACTATGCTGGCCACTCTAATGCAGGTAGCAAAACAATTGCTATCAACTTACCAAATGATGAGCAAGTTCAACTAGAAAAAGGCACCCGTCGTCTGCAACTTAAAAACGCTATGCGTGCTAAATTCGATAAAATCTTAGTGCCTATCTCTGAGCAGTTGATTGTCCCTGAACAACGTAAACACATTACCTTTGATGCGTTCTTTGCCAACACCATGTTTCATGAAGTAGCGCATGGTTTAGGTATCAAAAACACGATTACCGATAAAGGTACTGTTCGCCAATCATTGCAAGAGCATGCAAGCGCACTTGAAGAAGGTAAAGCCGATATCTTAGGTCTTTACATGGTTGAGCAATTACTTAAGAAAGGCGAAATCACTGACGGTACATTAGAAGATTACTACATCACCTTTATGGCAGGTATCTTCCGCTCTGTACGTTTTGGTGCATCAAGCGCACACGGTAAAGCGAACATGATCCGCTTTAACTTCTTTGCTGAAGAAGGTGCTTTCTCTAAAAATGCTGACGGCCTATACAGCGTTAACATGGAGAAAATGAGCCTTGCAATGGAAAAACTGTCTCGCTTAATTCTTACCATTCAAGGTGACGGCGATTATCAAAAAGTGGATCAATTAATCGCCACTCATGGTGAAATTAAAGCAGAACTTGCAAAAGACTTAGAAAAACTAAGTAAAGCAAATATTCCTGTTGATGTTACCTTTAAACAAGGTAAAGAAGTATTAGGCCTATAAGTTTATTGCAGGCGCTCGCTTGCAGTAATTAATAGCAAAACTCAAATAAAAAACGCTGCCATGATGCAGCGTTTTTTAATAATGAGCGACAAAGCTAAGCTCATACTTTTTGTTCAAGCGAACAATATCCCCGTTGATCAACATTTTTTGAAACTCAGCATTAAAAGTATTAATAAATTCATCGAGTTCACGACGCTTACTAAAACCAAAATAGCCTTGATTGACTGTCACGATTGGCGATAGCATAACCACTTTATCTTTAATATTTAAACTATCTATAACAGGTTTCGCGGCACGAGGGTGAGTCAGGATAACATCGACCCTGTCATACATTAATTGCAAAAAGCTAGCCCTGACACTGGCGACCTCAGACAGCGACAAACTCGATGCATTGCGTTTAAACTCATCACCATAGTTCCAACCGCGAATAACCCCAATAGTATCTTTTCGTAAACTGGCAAAATTACCTACCCACGTAACCTCACTATCCGGTTTGGTGTAAAAAACTATCGGGTCTTCGTAAAATGGTAAAGAACTATAATGCATGTACTGTTCACGCAAATGGGATTTGTATGGGCCAATAATGGCATCAGCATGGCCTTGTTCAACCATCTTCAAGGCACGTTTCAACGGCATAATATCTATAACTAGCGTATGCCCCAGCCGACGACATATTTCGTGAGCAATATCAGCACCAAGGCCAACCACCTGGCCTTGTTCATTATGTTCTAAAATCGATGGAAAATGACTGCCAACAAAATAATAACTTTTCGCAACGCTAGGTGCTGAACTCAAAGCAAAGAGCACGACAAAAATATACATTTTCATTACGAGGTGCTCTTATATTCTTTCATTTATTTATCCTAGTTCATCCTAGCTATTTTACATCAATTAGAAGTGTGCTTTTAGCTGTTTAATTTGCTCATCAGTATAAGGGATGGCAGGGAGCTTACCCCACACAGGCGCAGGCCATGCTGGGTCAGATTTAAAGCGCGCGATATGGTGAATGTGTAATTGTGGCACCATGTTGCCAAGTGCAGCCACATTCAATTTATCTGGTGTGAATACCTGTTGAATCAACTTACTAAGCTTAGCTGACTCTTGTAAAAAAACGATTTGCAGCTCTTCGGATAGATCAATGATTTCTCTTAACTCTGCCTGCCTAGGAACTAAAATGAACCACGGATACTGGCTGTCATTCATCAATAACACTTTGCATAACGGCCAATCAGCAAGTTCAATACAGTCTCGTGCTAGTTCTGGGGCCAAAGAAAACAGCATATCGGCATTTTTCATCAATAAATCCTTTGATAATGGGTAAACATCTCCTACTTTATAGCATTTTGTTGCAGTTGCCTAAGCTTACCATTACCATCGTGGCAGTTTTTATTCGAGCGAAGGTACCCTTGTGCTAAAAAAAATTAAATCTCTCTCACTCGCCTTGCCAGTCATTGCAACGGCACTCAATGTAAGCGCTGAACCACTGTCTCTTGAGCGAATTTTTGACGACCCTAGCCTTGCAGGCAAAGCCCCAGTACAACTTAAATTCTCTCCTGACGGTAGCCGAGTTACTTACTTGCAGGGGAAAGCGGATGACTATAACCGCTACGACCTATGGGAATACAATTTAAAAGATAACAAAAATCGCTTATTAGTTGACTCTGCAGCACTATTTTCTGGCCCAGAAAACTTATCTGACGAAGAAAAAGCCCGCCGTGAACGCCAGCGTATTTTTGGTAAAGGGATTTTAGAATATAAATGGTCAAAAGATGGTAAAGCGCTTTTATTTCCACTAAATGGTGATCTTTACTACTATGATCTTGCCTCTGCAAAAAGTCGAAAACTTACTGACACAGAAGCATTCGAAACCGATGCACGATTCTCACCTAAAGGCCACTATGTGTCGTTTATTCGTGAGCAAAACCTATATGCACTTAACTTAAAAACGGGTCAAGAAATCCAATTAAGTAAAGATGGCGGCGGCGTAATTAAAAACGGCATGGCCGAGTTTGTTGCGCAAGAAGAAATGGGCCGCATGACTGGTTACTGGTGGTCTGGTGATGAGTCTAAAATCGCTTATACCCGTGTTGATGAAAGCCCAGTAAAAGAAGCGATCCGTAATGAAATTTACGCCGATGAAGTAAAGCTTTTTAACCAACGCTACCCGTTTACAGGTACCGACAACGTTAAAATTCAGTTAGGTGTTGTGAGCATTAACAACCAAAAAACTGACTGGGTTGATTTAGGCGACAATCAAGACATCTATATCGCTCGTGCAAAATGGTTAAAAGATAACAAAACGCTTTCTTACCAGTGGCAAGATCGTTCGCAACATAACTTAGAGTTACGTTTTTATAATAGCGACACTAAAAAGCAAACAGTTGCCCTAACAGAAACCAGTGATACTTGGATTAACCTGCACTTTGATTTGCAGTTCTTAAACGATAAGAAACATTTCGTTTGGGCATCTGAGCGCGACGGCTTTAAACACCTGTATTTGTATCGCACAAATGGTGAAATGATCCGTCAAATCACCCAAGGCGAATGGGTTGTTGATAGTTTAAAAGGTATCGACGAGAAAAAAGGCATTGTTTATTTTGCAGGTCGTAAAGACACAGCTCTTGAGAGCCATCTATACAGTGTACCGCTATTCAAAAAAGGTGAAATTAAGCGCGTAACTGAGCTAGGTGCTTACCATAATGTGGTGATTGCTAAAGATAACAAAACCTTTATCGATAACAGCTCATCAGTGAATAAGCCTGGCTCAGCAGCATTACGTAAAATTAATGGCGAATTTATCACTTGGCTTGAAGAAAACAAGTTAGATAAGTCACACCCATTAACGCCTTACCTAGCTGATTTGATCACGCCTGAATACGGCACGTTAAAGGCTGAAGACGGACAAATCATGCATTACCGTTTATTCAAGCCAACTAATTACCAAGATGGTAAAAAGCACCCGGTTATTGTTAACGTATATGGCGGTCCTCATGCCCAGCGCGTAACGAACAGCTGGCGTAGTAAAAACTTGTACTTCCAGTACATGGCACAACAAGGCTATGTTATTTTCCAACTTGATAACCGTGGCTCATACAACCGTGGTAAAAAGTTTGAAGACGTGATTTATAAGCACTTAGGTGTGGCTGAAGTGGCAGACCAAATTAAAGGTGTCGAGTTCTTACGTACCCTTGATTACGTTGACCCTGAGCGTATCGGTATTTATGGCCACAGCTACGGTGGTTACATGGCGCTTATGACTATGTTTAAAGCGGGCGACTACTTCAAAGCCGGTGTTTCTGGTGCGCCAGTAACTGATTGGGCACTTTACGACACTCACTACACTGAGCGTTATGTAGGTCACCCTGCAACTAACGCAAAAGGCTACGAAGCAAGTGCAGTTTTCCCATATGCTGAAGGCTTAAAAGGCCCACTGATGATTTACCACGGGATGGCTGATGATAACGTGTTATTTACTCATGCCACTAAGTTATTTAAACAACTGCAAGATCAAGAAAAACAGTTCGAAATGATGACTTATCCGGGCTCAAAACACAGTTTACGTGGTAAGAGCGTACAAACGCACTTACACCAAACCATCACCAGTTTCTTCAACCGACACTTTAACGTTGAGTAATCACGTTTTATTTCGGTAACTTAGACTAAAGGCTGATTGTTAAATCAGCCTTTTTTTTGTCTCAATGTATTCTACTATTTAACTAGATTTTCGACCTATTTTGGCTACGCTTAATACATCGCTCCTATGAGCATGACGAAGGAACACACATGAATTTACGCCGTTTTACAATTTTTCAGCGCCTCGCCATGTTAGTGAGTGTGGTCGTGATAGGGCTGATATTTTTAAGCGTCTCGAGTTTAACGCAGCAATACAGCTCGCTAAAGCATGAGCAATACATTAAAACCCAAAACCTTGTTGAATCTGCTTACTCTATTATTGAGCATAACTATGCGTTGTTTGAGCAAGGTAAGCTGAGTGAGCAACAAGCAAAACAAGCAGCCCTCGAAACAATTTCAGCACTTCGTTACGACAACAACAATTACTTTTGGATCAACGATTATCAACCTGTTATGGTCATGCACCCGTTTAAGCCCGAATTAAATGGTAAATCGCTAGCGGGCAGTAAAGATCCAGATGGCGTGTTGTTATTTGTCGATATGGTTAATATCGTCAAAAAACAAGGTGAAGGTTTTATTCCTTATAAGTGGCCAAAGCCAGGTAAAGACGAGCCGGTTGATAAAATTGCCTACGTAAAAGGCTTTGATAAATGGCAATGGATTGTAGGCTCTGGTGTCTATATTGATACTATTGAAGAGGCATTCTCTTCGCTACGTAACCATGTGATTATTACCGCGGTAGTGATCATTGCCCTACTGGTTGCGCTAAGCTACCTCATTGCCAATAGCATCTTGCGCCCGACACAACTTGCCGCCGACATGATGAAAGACATCTCGCAAGGTGAAGGCGACTTAACCCAAAAGCTTGATGAAAATGGTAATGATGAAGTGTCTCGTTTATCGCGCTACTTTAATTTGTACACCGCAAAAATGCGTGAGTCACTGAAACATGTTGCCCACAACGCCGAGCAAGTTAATCAGTTTGCCCATAGTGTTGATGATGCCAGTAAAACAAATCACTCTTTTATTGAGCTACAAAACGACAGCTCAACTCAAGTAGCAACCGCAATGGAACAAATGACTCATCAAATTCACGATGTCAGTCAAAATGCCGATCAAGCTGAGCATGCCGCTAATGAAGCCGCGCAAAATGCCGAAGCGGGCAAGCAGGTTCTTAACAAGACCATTACCGCCATTGAGACACTCTCGCATAATATTGAACAAGTGAGTAAGGTAACGGCGGATCTTGCTGCAGAGAGTAACAACATTGGCTCAGTATTGGATGTTATCCGTAGCATTGCTGAGCAGACCAACTTACTGGCACTCAATGCTGCTATTGAAGCGGCCCGTGCTGGCGAGCAAGGGCGAGGCTTTGCCGTTGTCGCTGACGAAGTGCGTACATTAGCAAGTCGTACAGGTAAAAGTACTGATGAAATTCAAGCCATGATCAGTAAACTACAAACAGGCGCACAAGCTGCTGTTGATGCAGTTTCGGCAAGCCAACAGTTATCAACCGAAACAGTTTCACAGGCAGGTGAAGCAAATAGTTCGCTGAGTGAGATTGAGCGACTTGTTACTATTATTAAAGATATGAACAGCCAGATTGCCCGCGCTACCGAGCAACAAACTAGCGCAGCAGATGAGGTTAATTTACGGATTAATGAGCTTTCACAATCAACCGAGCAATCACTGTCGAATACCGAAGGGCTATCAAACGCCAGTGAAAACTTAAAGCAAAGCTCACAAGCGTTAAGTGATGTCGTTAACCGCTTCAAGCTCGACTAACACCACAAAAAAGCCCCGCACTGCTGTGCGGGGCTTTTACAATGAATTAGCTTGCTGCTAATTGAATAAATAGTACTACCTTAATTAAAAGGCCCTTATAGGATTAGGCTTATATTTATCATGCTCATTTAGAATTTCGTATGGCACATTCAACCGCTCTGAAATCATTTGCACATCACGTTCAATACTCGAATAGTTGCTATGATCCATTAACACATACCCTTTATTTTGTTTACTATAAAACCCAAACTGAAGCGCAGTATAAGACGAACCACTACCACCTGGGCAATAATGAGAAATAACAAAAAACTGGCTAATATCTTCAATGCGCACAAGCTCTTTACCATCCTCTTTGTAATAGCCAGAGTTAAAATCAAACTCTTTTTCACTCGTGATGATTTAAAAACTAAAAAACCAAAAACAAAACAAAACAAACAAAAAAACAAACAATTAGTAAATAATAACTACCGAGAACTAATGTCCCATAAGAAAATATTAAAAAAAACAAAACAAGCGGAACATAAAAGAAATAAGGAAATACACTACCTAGAAAAGTTTTCTTTACATGAACTTTATTATTACCAGCAATCAAATAAGCTGTTTTATGATTAGCTCCGCCACCATTTGTGAAAGTTAACACCTCCTCACCCTCTTTGAACATAGAGCCTCCTAAAATTGTGTTGCATTTAACTTGTTATAAAATTCGCGGCTAGTAAGTACAGAGCTAAATAAAGGTTCATCATATGAATGTTTTAATTTATGGCTTTGCTTGTCTATCGGAAAAATAAAAAATAACTAATTCAAGAACTAAAATCATTTTAAAATTTTATCAAGCTCTGATGAAAATATATCATTATAAAAAAACAAATAAGCATCCTCCCAATTACTTCCATAGTATAATTTGTCACTAACCTTATCTATAGAGACAACTTGAATAGGAAACTCCTTCCCATCTACATCGATAGGTCTAAAAAATACAAACTCAGTTAATTCGGAATCTAACACACCCAAAAAATCTATTTTACACCACGACTTAATAAAGCCAACAGCCGAGTAGCCAGAGTAAAAATATGACTTAACACTTCCATCAAAATAATCATTTACAAAGAAACCACCATCACCTGTTTTATTTGTTATCAAGTCCAAAAACCCAAAATCAACTATTCCAATAGTATCTGCGTTTAAATTTTTAGCACTTATGTATAAACTACAAAACTTACTTTCAATTCTATGCTCTTTTTTACTGTTACACTCTGAAAAATCTAAATTACCATTAAAATCATCTAAAACTAAATTAAAAACCAAACTATTCTTAACATTCACCTTACTGAAAGGGTTAGGCATATAAATAGACAACGGTTTACTTTTAAACTTAAATGCAGCACTTCCATTTACTTTCTTACTCTCTAGCAGAGTCATAAAGCTCAGATCAACCAAATCATTGGTTTCGTTAACACCAAAATAATCATATATTATTTTACATTCTGAATAACATACAACTTCATGCCTTAAAGACGCCCACTTACCTGAAATAAAAACATATATATCAACAACATAGTACCCTACCCACTTTTTAATATAAGCAATGGTCAAACTGTCTACCCCTGCCAAACGTTTAATCTTTAAGTTATTTCCAAAAAAGTCAGCCCTAAATCGTTCCCTCCCTCCATCTCGGTCATATATAATCGAGTAAGCACTTTCAAAATCTTCATTTTTTAATTTTTTATAATAGAGCCTAACCACATTTTCAGGTGAGGATAAATCTCCATTAGAGTCATTAATATCGAGACTTCTTTTATTTAGATCAAAATCAGCATTAACAGAGAAAGTAACTCCTTCATCTGTAGAGAGAATGCTCCAAGATTGTCGTTCATTGGCAGAAACAAATAGTGAGCAATTAAGCAACATAAAAATTAAAAAAAATTATTATAACAAATCATAAACCTCTCATTAAATTATTAAATCCAAACCACGAAAAAACAACCAAAAAAAACATCATAAATTCCAATGAAAATAAATTAGTAACGTAGCTTTAATTTTTAATTTAAATAAAAAGAAGCGAATGAATAGAAAAGAAAATCTTATTTGAGAGCAAGGCCACATCCATATATTAAAATTCCATTTGCAAATTTAGCGTACAAGATAAAACTAACTAAAACAAAAGATAAAAATTAAAAAACCATAAAAACAGATTAATTTATTGCGTTATATTTACCTGGCAATAAAAAACAACTAACTCACTAAAACTAAGCATCACAAAAAAAGCCCCGCACTGCTGTGCGGGGCCTTTAAAACTAAAAACTTATAGCTTTAGCTTATAAACAATAACGAGCGAATAAGCTGCTTACTGTTGCTGCGGTAGGCTTACCATGTTGCCAATCACCACCTTCTACGCCGCTACCTGCGATATCCATATGAACATACGGTAATGGTTGCGCTGATTCAGTGCCATGTTTATCTAAGCCACCGACAATTACTAAGAATGCCATTGGGAACTGGTGACCACGAGCAGTCACTGCAGAAGCTGCATTGTTACTTGATAATACATCGTCAGCTAACGTGCGAGGACGAATGAAGTCATAATCTTCACGGCGGCTACGAGATACTTCGGCGCCATCTGCCCATAAATCGCCTAAGTCAGCAATTTGGCGCGAAATTTTCGCTGCACGAGCTGGACCATTTTCAACATACGCACTGTAAGGGCCCATCGCACGTGCTGCGTGGCCTGTTAGTGTTGCAACAGTGAATAACTCTGGATTTACTTCGTTTAAAGCGCGATCTTTCATTTCGCTTAGTAAGTCACCCATTGCTAAACGGCCTTCAGCATCTGTGTTACCGATACGAACACGAACGCCTTCACGGCTGGTAATGATTTCATCAGGAACAAAACAATCAGAACCAATTGAGTTACGAACTACGGCTAAATAAGCAATCACTTTTACGCCTTTTGGTGCAAAGTCAGCCACAGATTTCATAAAGCCAGCAACCGAAGCCGCACCGCCTTTATCACGGCTCATACCTGCCATAAAGCCACCCACTTTTAGGTCTGCACCACCGGTATCGTAAACTAAACCTTTACCAACAAACATTAGGGTGCGCTCAACGTCGCCTTCAGGAACATACTCTAGTTTTACAACACGCGGATGATGACGCTCAACAGCGTAAGATGCACGCGCTACTGTGCTCATCATTGGGTAATCTTTATCGATAGTGTTGATATCTGAAATCACTTCTACAGACACCTTGCTACCAGCAAATAACTCAACGCAGTAATCAGCAAAGCGAGGTGGTGCCATACGCTCAGGCTCGGTACCACATAAGTCACGTGCAGCGTATTGACCCGCAGCAATGGCATTCACTGCTTTAACCATAGCTGCATCTGCGCCCACTAGGCTAATTTGGCTAATTGGTTCAATCGCCTGACCGTGGAACTCACGTGCTTCAAGTGGTTGCCACAGCGCTTGGCAAGCGCCTAAATACGCCACTTCAAGGGCATGCTTGTAACGGCTGTCTTGATTTATATTAGCAAGTAAAATAGCAGGCTGAGTGCTACCCGATGCTTTGGCTTCTAGTACACCTTGCTTTGCCGCGTCAAAATAACGGCGTACATCATCATAATCACGGTTTAGAGGGCCTGTAGGGGCTAAAATCACGCGTTTAGAGTCAATGACAAGTAATGTCACTTGTTTGCCAATACGTGCGTCTACAGCTTGTTGAGCGCTAATAGCTTGGCTTAAGCTTGCGTCTGCTAAAGAAGAAAAATCATCACCGATAATAATCAATGCATCGTGATTTGCATCCGCTAATTGCGGGGCTGCAACTGCATGAGGGTATGCCATAAAAAAGGTCCTGCTGTTAGAAACATAGGACCTTATTATCATTGATTTAGAGCGCTATTGCCAGCCAAGTAAGATAGCTAACTATAAGGCTGGCAAGCTAAGTTTACTGCTCTGTAATGTGTGCTGAGTCTTTACGATGCTTAACAATCACAGACCAAGCTTCAAGCATAACCAGTACGCTCACTACCAGCACTAACAAATCAAGTGTCACCAGTAACCAGTTACCTTGTTGGTAGTACTCGCCCAGTTTAATAACCCCAGCAAAGAACGCCATAACTAATACGAAGCTCATTGGGATCAAGGTGTATTTTGCCGGGCGATTCGCTTTAATAAGCATTACCGATATAACCAGTAAGGTTAAGCTTGCAAGGATTTGGTTAGTCGAACCGAATAATGGCCAAATGATCATACCGCCGCTACCGTCAGCGCCACCAGCACCAAAGGCAAGCAATAAACAGCTAAGTACTGCAATGAGTGTAGCAACAATACCGTTACGAATAATGCTGATATTATAAATATCGCCCCACTCTTGGATGATATAACGCTGCAGGCGCACGCCAGAGTCCATCGTAGTGCCCGCAAACAATACCACCATTACGGCAAGTAATGTCGAGGCAACTTCTTGCGAAATACCCCAGCCGTTTTCAATTAGATTAGCGCCACCATTAATGAAGGCGCTCACACTACCGGCACCTAAGTGGCTATAAATTTCGTGCCATTCTTCTGGTGATACCGCAAGTGCAACACCACTTACTGCAACCAATGTAATAAGCGCAAGCATACCTTCGCCTACCGCACCTAAGTAACCAACAAAGCGGCCATCAGTTTCTTTGTTAAGCTGCTTAGAGCTAGTACCTGAAGAGACAATACCGTGGAAGCCAGATACCGCACCACAGGCTATGGTCACAAATAGCAATGGAATAATACTTGGTGTATCAACCGCCGTTTGAGTATTGAAAGCAGGCGCTGTGATATCAGGCATTGAAATAAATACCGCACCATAAAGCAGCACTAATCCCACTAATAGCTGCATACCGTTGATGAAGTCACGTGGCTGTAACAGCATCCATACAGGGAGTAATGAAGCAATTGCCGCATAAATAAATAAGATGATGATCCAGTTCGCATTAGCACTTAAGCCAAACATTTCATCAGGTAATGCAATTGGCATGCTACTACCAAGGTAAATAGTGTAATAAAGGATCCCCACACCAATTAAACAAAGTGGAATTAACGACACTTTACGGCGTAGCAACTGACCAATGACTAACGCCACGACAATCGCTGACCAAGCAGGAAATACCGCGTTAGGTTGAGATACAAATGATTTGGCAATTACCACACCAAATACCGCATTCACCATCAGCAGTACTAAGAACACAACAATCATAAATAACGCACGGGTGCGTTTACCAATTACGCTTTCAGATAAAGCGCCCATTGATTTGCCTTTGTTACGCGCACTGGCCCATAGAGCCCCCATGTCGTGAACGCCAGCAAAAAAGATAGTACCAAATACCACCCAAAGTACCGCAGGCACCCAGCCCCAATATACGGCAATCGCAGGGCCAACAATTGGCGCTGCACCTGCAACAGAAGTGAAATGGTGACCCCATAACACAACTTTGTTGGTTGGCACATAATCCACACCATCCTCAAGTTCATGAGCAGGTGTGACAAAATTATCATCCATTTTAAATATTTTTTCGGCGATGAATTTCGAATAAAAGAACCATCCGAACAACATACCGACTATTCCGAGCAGCACGATTACGACCGATTGCATAGTCATCTCTCTTATTAAGTTATAATGTTGTCTAAGGTGTTGAACTAGATAGGCCTAGCACCCCAACTAGACACTAACAAACTTTCAAGCACCAAGGTGTTAACCTTTAGTCTAATATACTCAGCTGAAAATGCTCGTGAGCTTGACTCTTTATTCCGACACCTATCCCTAACAGGCGTACTGGCTGGTTGTTGCCTCGCTCATAGGCTTTACTCATTAACTCAGAAAAAATGCGTTCGTCTAATTGGTGATGGCTTTGATCGGCACTGGTAACAACAAAGTTTGCAAACTTTACTTTTACCGATAATTTATTGATGCGGTTACTTAATTGCTGCTTATCAAGGCGGCGAGTTAATTCCTCCATTAAACGGGGTAACTGGCTTAAACATTCGTCTAAATTATTTTTGTTGTATTCATAGGTATGCTCAACACTAAGTGACTTACGTACTCGCTCAGTTGACACTTTGCCAACGTATTCACCTGCACATTTTTGGTATAAAGACACGCCAAAATTACCAATGTGTTGCTGCATCCAATTAACCCCTTTCGCGCGCACATCAGCCCCAGTGTAAAGCCCTTTCAGTTGCAACTTTTCTAATGTCACCTTACCTACACCAGGAATTTTACCAAGCGGTAAACTCGCCAAAAAGTCATCAACCTCCTCAGGCAATACAACAAACTGTCCATTAGGCTTGTTTTCATCACTGGCAATTTTGGCAATAAACTTAATCGGAGCAACACCTGCGGAGGCTGTCAGCCCGGTGGTGTTATAGATTTCTTGGCGAATTTGCTGCGCCATCAGTGTTGCGCTGCCTTTGCATGCGGTACTGTCGGTTACATCTAGGTAAGCTTCATCTAACGATAACGGCTCAATAAGGTCAGTGTACTTTGCAAAAATAGCGCGAATTTGTGTAGAAATTTCTTTATAGACCTGCATTCGTCCGGGCACGATAACCAGATCGGGGCACAATTGTTTGGCGTGGTAGTTCGACATCGCCGAACGCACACCATATTTACGGGCAATATAATTGGCTGTAGAAAGAACCCCGCGACGACTATTTCCGCCTATAGCCAGTGGCACATTGGCAAGGGCTGGGTTATCACGCATTTCAACGGCCGCATAAAAGCAATCCATATCAATATGAATGAATTTTTTCATCTAACATACAACAACTGTTTATTTATACAGTTATTATTATTTAAACGACCCGAATGTGCAAGCTAGGTAATTTAACTTGTTTGCTCGTTTGTTTGCTGTGATGATTTTTTCCGGCTAACAAGCCGTGCTCCAAACAGCCAGAATGCCGCCTCAAGTAGCAACCCTACACCAATTAAGACGATGAATCCTGACATTGTGCCCATGCTGTAACACAGCAGAGCGAGCGCAAGGAGGATGAAAAGAGCGATCCACTTAGCCGCTTTCAAAGTGAGTTGCTGCATAATTAAGATCCTTCAATGTGTGTTAAACCAGTGCACACTTTACGTAAGCGTGAACTTATAAATCTAGCACAATATACTGAGCTTTCTAATTACCTTGAGCTAAAAGCTGCATATTGCTAACCTAAGTTATCTCACAATCAATGAAGATTTACTATGCAATCGTTTATAGAACAACACCCTATCAGAACAAAAATCAATGTTGCATGGGGTGAAATGGATGCCCTGCAACACGTCAACAATGTAGTGTATTTTCGCTACTTCGAAACAGCCCGTATCGATTTTTTTACTCAATTAGGTTTTCTTAAAGATTTACAAGTAACAGGTGTTGGCCCGGTGATCAGCGAAAACAATGCTCGCTATAAACGCCCGGTAACATTTCCTGATACGGTGCATGTTGGTGTTAAGATTAGTGACATTGAACAAGATCGTTTTATGATGCATTACACTGTATTTAGTGAAAGCCAAGATGCAGTAACAACCATTGGCTCATCACAAGTGGTAATGTTTAATTTTAAAACGGGTAAAAAAGCGCAGTTAAATGATGAGTTATTAGCTGCACTTAAAGCCCATTCTAGCGATTAACAAGGATCTATTATGCTTTATAGCCCACTTGGTCGAAGTGGTATTGATGTATCTCGTGTTTGCTTAGGTAGCATGACATGGGGTATGCAAAACAACCAAGCCGATGCCGATGAACAAATCGCCTATGCATTAGATAAAGGCGTTAACTTTATCGATACTGCAGAAATGTATGCAGTGCCGCCTTCTCCTGACACCTATGGTAAAACAGAACAGATCATCGGTAACTGGTTAGCTCGTAACAAAGACAAACGCGATAACCTTGTTATTGCCACTAAAATTGCAGGTAACGGTTTGCCTTGGGTACGCGATGCGGGCGACATTACTCGCCAGGCAGTTGTTGAAGCTGTTGATGCTTCACTCAAACGCTTACAAACTGATGTTATCGATTTATACCAGTTACATTGGCCTAATCGTACTTCGCCACACTTTGGTAAACAGTGGCCAGGTAAAGTGCGCTTCTCGGAGGCTGACACCGAGCAAAATATCGCTGGCATGTTAGATATCCTCGAAGGTCTGAATGATTGTGTTAAAGCAGGTAAAATTAAACACTGTGGTTTATCTGATGATACTCCGTGGGGCATTAGCCAGTACCTGCGTTTAAGTGAACAACATAACCTTCCGCGTATGGTATCAATTCAAAACGAGTTTAGTTTGTTGCATGCCAAAGATTGGCCGTATTTGATTGAGCAATGTATTCATGAAGATATTGCTTACCTACCATGGTCACCGCTTGGTGGTGGCATGTTAAGTGGTAAGTACTTAAATGGTGCGCGCCCAGAAGGTAGCCGCTGGACGCTAGTACAACGTAATGGTCTATTTAGAGACACAGCACAATCGCAAGCTGCAATTGCTGAATATGTTGAAATTGCTAACGCCTTTAATTTAACGCCTTCACAGCTCGCACTTGCTTGGTGTGATCAAGTAGATGGTGTGAGTTCAACGATTATTGGTGCAACATCGATGGCGCAGTTAAAAGAAAATATCGATGCTTTCTCGGTGCAATTAAGCGATGAAGCTAACGATAAAATCGCTGACGTATTTAACCGCTATCCGATGCCATTCTAAGCTATCTTCTAAAATATTAGTGAGTCTACCTTCAGTAGACTCACTAGCACTTATTTATTGTTTTAAAGTTTTATCTACAAATTTATCCATACTTTAGTGTATAGTTGTTAACAGTACTTTAGTATTTGGGTTATCGATGAGTAAATACGTAAAACAAGTATTATGCATTGTTACTGGTATATTGCTTACCCCAATCACTTGTGCCTCAGAACAACTTTCAATTACTTGGCTTGAAAATGATGGTAAACCATTCTACATAGAGAAAAGCCAAGCTAACCCGTATGGCGGCTTGTGCAACGAAATCACCGACATGTTGATTGAAGCCTTACCAGAGATTAAACACACCAAGGTGATGTTGCCGCAAAAAAGAGGCAGTAAATACCTCGATGAAGGCCATATGGCGTGTTATGCCTGTATGATCCACCGTGAGGAAAAGACCAATCGCGCAACCTACTCGATTCCAACGACGGTCTATCCTCCATTTAGTGTTTTAAGTACCCCTGACACAGCAGTAAAGATTACGCAAAAACACGGCAACCCAGTCTCATTAATTTCTTTACTGACCGATGCCAACTTCATTTATGGTCAAAATGATGCTCGTAAGTTCGGTAACCTGATAGACACTATTGCAATTAATACAAAGCTATACGAGAGTGCTGCACTAAGTAGTACTGGTAGTAATGCTAATTACGCTCTGCTTTCCCAGCTTGAACATGGCTATATTGATTACACCATTGAATACCCTTTTGTTGCTGATTACTACAATCAGAAAAACCAAAAGAATATTCAAAAATTGGCTGTAAATATTCCTGAAAAAAATAAGATATTCGGTGCAATAGGTTGCTCATCTAGTGCACCAAACAATTACGCCGAAAAAGTTTTAGCAAAAATAAACACTGTACTAAAAAATAAGATTTTGGCTGATGAAAAATATCAACTTAGCCAACGCATTTGGCTAGAGCAAAGCTTTCCTGAGTTTTCGTCCCATTATCAGCGTTATATTTTAGAGCCGCTTAACGTGATTGCCACTGATGGCTCAAAAGAGTCTGCTCAGCCGCCTGCAAAGTCACCTTAAATATAGCGCCTGAGGTTACCTTACCTACACCTTTAGGAGTGCCGGTCATGATGATGTCACCATCTTCTAAATCCATGAACTCACTAATTTCGGATAAAATTTGCTGTGCATCATGCAGCATTAGCTGAGTATCACCCAACTGCACTTCCTTACCATCTATTTGCAAATTAAATTGATACGCCAAAGCTTCATCACAACTAACAAACTCAGTAAATAGCGCTGCGCCATTAAAGGCTTTTGCACGCTCCCAAGGTAATCCCTTTTCTTTTAATGCGCTTTGTAACGAGCGCTTAGTTAAATCGAGACCTAATCCAACTCCAGCCAACTGTTTATTTTTTATCAGAAAGCAAAGCTCAGTTTCATAATGTAGAGCTTCACCATTATGCTCGGCATGGAGCTGTTGCGAAATTGCACTATTAGGTTTCACAAACAATACCATGCTGGTAGGAGTTTCATTATTTAGCTCGGCAATATGCTCGGCGTAATTGCGTCCAACGCAGACAATCTTACTCGGTGTATATTCTTCAGAGGCTAATTTTACTGAATGCATAATCAGATCCTTTTAAGTAAAACTTAGGCAAACACGTATATCATTAAGTAATTCTAACTGAAGATGAAAGACAACAGTACTAAACTATCTAGCAGAGTAAAGCTCTTGATAAAGAGAAAGTGGTTAACAGGCAGTATGTTACCTGTTAACCAAAAGGACGTAAGGGAGGAGTTGTTACTTACAAGTATTCGTCAATTCTAGGTTATCGGTCACACCAACGCTTAAATGAGCAATCGACACCTGCCATGCTCCGTCGGTTGCCAACTGCCAAGGCGAAAATACCTGCGCTAGATTGACACCTTTATCTGCAAAACAAGCTAAGTTTACAGAGATAGTTTGCCATTCGGCCGTGTCTGCTAGTCGCTCGCGAATATCAAACTGGCCTTCACAGTTTTCACCACATTGCATACCTAACATTAAAGGAGCATCAGCCGCTTTATCCACTTTAATTAACATTTCAAGTTGACCATTTTTCTCAACGTACGAGCGTAAATCTGACGGAAACGCAGCCACTAAACGCACTGATGCAGGCTCTTTACCATTAAAACTAATGGCACGAGCATCTTCTTGTACGTCTTTATCAAAGGTTTTTACACTTACTGCATTTACAGCAGCTCGACTACTCGTCATTGCTTGCAGTTCGCTGCCACTTTGCAACTGAAGTGACCAAGGCGACTTAATTGCTCGCTCAAACATTACTAGATCTTCAAGTTCACTTGTCACCTGAGAAGTTTCATCAAGATTGTCAGCTAGGGTATTCTCATCTTCATATGTTAAACCAAAGCCGTATGGCAGAAGTGGCGCGTAATCTTTATCGCCACGGTTTTGATTGCCGATTGGATCATTTGGCCATGAGAATGACAGCTTACCTTTAAAGTCATGATTGATTGAACCATCTGCATTTTTAAAAAGCACATCGCTTATGGCGTCACCTTCACTACCTGGCAGCCAAGTTGCAACAAACGCATCACTGGCATTTAGCTCTGCATTCACCCACATTGGGCGACCACTAATAAATAGCGATACCACAGGAATACCCGCTTCTTTTAGCTTTTTAAGTAGGGCTAGATCTGTTTTATTACCACGCTGATATTCAAGGTTGTCTAAATCACCATTACCTTCAGCATATGGCTGCTCACCAAACACGACAATCGCTACATCTGGCTTAGTTTCAAATTCGCCATTTAGATCATACTGAACTTGCCCACCGGCTTGCTCAACGGTCTTTTTAATACCATCAAAAATTGAAGTACCACCAGGGAAGTCACTATTTTCGTTGCCTGTCCCCTGCCATGTGATAGTCCAACCACCTGACTGCATACCAATATTATCTGCACCTAAACCAGCAACTAGTACATTGGCTTTTGGTGATAATGGTAACAGCTGCTGTTTATTTTTCAGAAGAACCAGTGATTCACGTACCGCTTGTTTTGCAACTGCGCGATGCTCTGCACTGCCAATGATCTCTGTTTTACCAGAAAGCGGGCGCTTAGCAGGGCTTGACTTATCAAATAAGCCTGCACGCATTTTTACACGAAGAATACGGGTAACCGCATCATCAATACGACTTTGCGCAATTTCGCCGCTCTTAACCTGCTTAATTAAGTTTTCATATAATGGTTTCCATGCATCTGTTGGAACCATATACACATCAAGGCCTGCATTTGCAGCTTGCGCACAATCTGCATTGTTACAACCAGGAATTTGACCGTGACCATTCCAATCGCCGACGACAAAGCCATCAAAGCCCATTTTACCTTTTAGTACATCAGTAAGTAGGTATTTACTACCGTGAATTTTCTCGCCATTCCAGCTGTTAAATGACGCCATCACGGTTTGTGCACCTGCACCTAAACCACCAACATAGCCTTGTGCATGAATTTCGAATAACTCTTGTTCAGACGCGGTGTTATTACCTTGGTCATCGCCCCCTTCTGTACCGCCATCACCTAAAAAGTGTTTAACAGTACTGATCACGCGTTTATCAGACAGAAAATCTTTATCAACAGCTCCTTGTAAGCCTTTTACGATGGCTGCTGAATATGCTTTAACGATTTCAGGGTCTTCAGAGTAGCCTTCGTAAGTACGGCCCCAACGATCGTCACGAACAACGGCGACTGTTGGTGCAAACACCCAATCAATGCCCGTCACCATTACTTCTTGTGCTGTAGCGGCTGCAATTTTCTCAATTAGCTCAGGGTTATTTGTTGCCCCTAAACCAATGTTATGAGGGAATAATGTAGCGCCAATCACATTGTTGTGACCATGTACTGCATCGGTGCCCCACATAGTTGGAATTTTGCTGCCATCTAATGAGTCATCAATTGAGGCTTGATACATTTTTTCAGCCAAATCAATCCAATCAGACGCCTTGGCATGTTTGTCATTATTAGGGAATGCACCACCGCCATTAAGGTAAGAACCAAACCCGTATTTACGCATATCTTCAACGGTAATATCGCGAATTTCAGGTTGGATCATTTGTGCAATTTTTTGCTCAAGCGTCATACCGGCTAACATCTTCGCAATCTTAGCTTCAAGCTCAGGGTCTTCAGCGATCCCGGTTTCAATATGTGGCCAGATTTCTTGCTTCACTTTTTCTTTAACTGTTACTTCTTGCTCAGCACAACCTAACAGCCCCATACTTGCAATCATTAAAGAGCCGAGGGTGAATGTATTTTTCAATTTCATATTTACACCTTTGAAGTCTGAGTTGATACTTTTGAGCCAACTAGCGCAAAGTAAGTAATATATAAGTAGCATGCGATAGGTAAAAAGAGCGCCAGTTGCACGCCAATAGCATCAGCCATAACACCTTGCAATAATGGAATAATTGCGCCACCAACAATCGCTAAGCACAAAATACCAGAACCTTTTGAGGTGTATTTACCTAGGCCATGAAGCGCAAGGCTAAAAATAGTTGGGAACATAATTGAGTTACAAAGCCCAACTAAAAGAATCGCCCACATAGCTAGGCTGCCTTCACCTGTCATTGCGATCACAATTAACACCACAGCAAGTAAGCCATGACACGCAAGCACTTTGCCCGCATCAAATTTTTGCATCACAGCAGCGCCAATAAAACGGCCAACCATCGCACCTGCAAAATAATAACTAATATAGTGAGCGGCTTCCTTTTCAGCTAAACCAGCAACATTATCTAAAGTTAAAAAACCAACTAAAAAACTACCAATAGCAACTTCAGCACCCACATAAACAAAAATACCTACTGCACCTAAAATTAAATGGCGGTATTTCCACACACTACCTAAGTCTACAAAATCTTCTAAGTCTTGATGTGCAGCTTCATTGTCACTTTCTCTACCTAGTTTAGGCAGCTTTAAAAAAGCAAAAATAACGGCAAGAACTAATAAGCTTAATGACAGTAACAAATAAGGTAACTTTACTTGCTCTGCGGTTGCATGACTGACTTCAGATAAAATTAGCCAACCACCAAAGATAGGAGCGACGGTAGTACCAAGTGAGTTGAAAGCTTGTGTCATCGTTAATCGAGATGACGCGGTTTTTTGTGGACCAAGGACACTCACGTAAGGGTTTGCAGATACTTGTAAAATAGTAATACCCGATGCAAGCACGAATAATGCTAGTAAAAATAATTCGTAAACATGTGCTACTGCAGCAGGATAAAACAAGGCACAACCAATGGCGGCAACCACCAAGCCCACAACAATACCAAACTGGTAACCAATACGGCTGACCAATTTACCCGCGGGGATAGACATCACAAAATAAGCACCAAAAAAGCAAAACTGCACCAACATGGCTTGCGTGTAGTTAAGCGAAAACATACCTTTTAAGTAAGGGATTAAAATATCATTCAAACACGTTATGAACCCCCACATGAAAAATAACGTGGTCAATGATGCCAGTGCAAAGTGTTGCTTAGGCATATCAGCTTGGCTAGCTGAAGCCGCAACAGGCGTTGATACATGAGCCATAATTTTATCTCTAGTTAATTATATTTATCAGTTTGTTACAGCATATCCAGAACTAAACTACTAACAACAAATAGCGAAAAATGTTGCAACATCAAATGTAAGCGCTTACATTTATATCATATTAAATATAATTAGCAATTTATTTACAATAAAAATGTAAGCGCTTACAGATAGACTGTATATGCCTTTGGCAGCCTTACATTATCAATGCGAAGGATGACTCTTCAGTGTATAAATCTATTTCTCTTTTGCCTGATTCGTTTTTGCTTAAACCAGAATTCACTTTTGGTGTAGCGACAGCGTCATTTCAAATCGAAGGCGCCCGCGACACTCGACTTGATTGTATTTGGGACACATTTTGTGAAAAACCAGGGGCTATTGCAGATCAAAGTAATGGCGACAACGCTTGTGAACATATAGCTCACTGGCAAAAAGATGTCGAAATGATTGCCGATTTAGCCGTCGATGCTTACCGTTTATCAATTTCTTGGCCAAGAGTCATGAACCAAGATGGTACTGCAAACAAACAAGGTATGGCATTTTATCTTGAGCTGCTAACGGCTTTAAAAGCGCGCAACATCAAAACCTACGTCACTTTATATCACTGGGATTTACCTCAGTACCTTGAAGATCAAGGTGGTTGGTTAAACCGTGATACAGCTTACAAATTTAGAGAATATACTGAGCTAGTTACTGAGCATCTCGGTCATCTTGTAGATTCATTTGCAACCTTAAACGAGCCATTCTGTAGTGCTTATTTAGGTTACGAAGTAGGTGTGCATGCACCAGGTGTAAAATCACAACAGGCAGGCCGACAAGCAGCTCATCACCTATTACTTGCCCATGGCCTAGCTATGCAGGTTTTACGTGAAAACTGCCCAAATACAGAAGCCGGTATCGTACTAAACTTCAGCCCTACTTATCCGCTAACTGCTGCCGATAGCAAAGCCGCAGAGCTTGCTGATCAGTATCATAATCAATGGTATATAAAAGCCGTACTAGACGGGTGCTATCCTCCGCTATTTGATCAGTTAGCAGACGAAGTTAAACCTACAATACTTGCTGACGACATGACGATTATTAGCCAAGCTGTCGACTTTATTGGTGTTAATTATTATACCCGCATACACTACAAAAACACCCCAGATGGCTGGTTTGAAGAAGCAAGTTTAGCCAATGTACGTGTAACCGATATGGGCTGGGAGGTTTATCCGCAAGGCTTAACTGAACTGCTTGTATCACTGCACCAGCAATACGATTTGCCTAAAATGTACATAACTGAGAATGGGGCAGCTATGGCTGATACACTCAACAATGGTGAAGTGTATGATGTTGAGCGAGTCGATTATTATCACACTCATTTAAATGCAGTTTGTGCAGCAATTCGTCAAGGCGTTAATATTCAAGGTTACTTTGCTTGGAGCTTAATGGACAACTTTGAGTGGGCGTATGGCTACGAGAAACGCTTTGGGTTAGTGTATATTGACTATGATAGCCAGCAGCGTATTTTGAAAGAAAGCGCAAAACAATATCGTGAATTATTAAGACAACGATAAAAATAACAACACACGAGAGCACACATGCTGACAAAAAAAGAAAAGATAGCCTACGGATTAGGCGATACAGCAAGTAACATTATCTTTCAAACAGTGATGTTATTCTTAACGTTTTTCTATACAGATATTTTTGGTATATCGCCTGCTGTTGTCGGCACCTTATTTTTGGTGGTGAGAGTTGTCGATGCTATTACCGATCCATTAATGGGGGCTCTAACCGATTCGACCCGCACTAAGTGGGGAAGCTACCGCCCTTACTTGCTTTGGCTTGCCTTACCATTTGGGTTGATCAGTATGATCACCTTTACCACGCCTGACCTACCTGAATCAGGTAAAGTAGTTTATGCGTTTGTTACTTACACTTTGTTGATGCTGGTCTACACCGCTATTAATATTCCCTATTCAGCGTTAGGTGGCGTGTTAAGTAGCGATCCGAAAGAGCGAGTATCAATTCAATCATACCGTTTTGTCTTTGGTATGCTGGGTGGGTTAATTGTGAGTGCATGTACTTTGCCCCTAGTTAACTGGCTAGGCAAAGGTGATAACGCGACGGGCTATCAGCTAACAATGGCACTGATGAGCGGCTTAGGTGTGGTGCTATTTTTAATTTGTTTTCGCTACACTAAAGAACGAGTTACAGCACACAACAATGCGTCGCTTAGTTGGAAAAATCGTTTCAATACATTATGGCAAAATAGTCCTTTTAAAGTACTGTGTTTTGCCGCAGTAATGCTACTAACCAGTATGGTTTTGCGTACTACCTTAGCAATTTACTATGTTAAGTATGTACTTGGCGAGGCTGATTTGGTGACCTACTTTGTAACCATTGGCATGATAGGCAATATCCTTGGATGTGCATGTGCTAACCCTCTAAGCAAGCGAGTTGACAAGAAAACAGCATACATACGCTTACAATATATTTCTGCTGTTATCAGCTGTATTGCATTTTGGTTGCCTAGCGAGCAGATTGTGTTGGCATTTGTTATTTATTTCTTTTGGTGCTTTTTCACCCAAATGGCAACCCCGCTACTTTGGGCCAAAATGGCTGATACCATCGATTACGGGCAATGGAAAACTGGCGAGCGCTTAACAGGATTAGTGTATGCTAGTGTGGTGTTTTTCATTAAGTTAGGGTTGGCGCTAGGTGGAGCAATTGCGGGCTGGCTATTGGCTTTTTATGGCTATGAGGCTAACGCAGAGCTTAGCGAGACAACATTATCAGGTATTTTGATTTCATTTACCCTTTACCCAGCAATAGGTAGTATGCTTGTCGCATTTATCATGAAAATGTATATTCTTGATAATCAAACTGTTGAGCAGATTAGTGCAGACTTATCATCGCAACATAAACAATAACTTGGTTTTTTAAAAGGACAAACATGGCCACCATTTACGAGGTGTCGAAACTTGCAGGAGTCTCACTTGCTACAGTTTCAAGAGTAATGAATAACAATGCCAATGTCAGTGACGCTACTCGTAAAAAAGTGACAGCTGCAATGAGTGAGTTAGGCTATCGCCCCAACTCAATTGCACAGTCGTTGGCATCAAATTGCTCAAACAGTGTTGGCTTACTGGTCTCTGAATTACAAGGTCCATTTTATGGCCCAATGATGAGTGGTATTGAAAACATTTTTCGAAATCAAGGCAAACACCTCATTATTGCAGCTGGCCATAGTGATGAAGAACGCGAAAAACAAGGTATTGAGTTTTTAATAAGCCGCAATTGCGATGGGCTTATTTTACACGTAGAAGCTGTTAGTGATGAGTACCTTATTAAACTTAGTAAAGGCCGTATTCCATTTGTTCTGATCAACCGCTACATTAGTCAGCTAAGTGATCGTTGTATACTACTTAACAATATAAAAGGCGGTTACCTTGCTGCCAAATATGTATTAGAAAAAGGTCACAAGCAGATAGCATATATTAGTGGCCCATTATGGAAGCAAGACGCCAAAGACCGTTTAGAAGGTCACAAGCAAGCGCTTGCTGAGTTTGGTGTTCCTTTTGATGAAGAGTTGCTATATCAAGGTGACTTCATGGAATCGAGTGGCTTTGAAGGGCTTGCGGCATTACATCAACATGGCAAACCATTTAGTGCTTTAATTTGTGCCAACGATGAAATGGCTGTTGGCGCTATGGCGAGTGCAAGAAAATTAGGGCTTACACTCCCTAAACAGTTATCTATTATGGGATACGATAATGTGTTTTTTACTCGCCATGTTTACCCTCAACTGAGTACCATAAACTACCCGATTGAAGAAATGGGCAGAATGGCGGCTAACTGGATCCTGAATCAGGTTTATCAAAAACAAACCCCGTCATTACAGACTTTATTTGAACCAGAGCTTATAGTTAGGCACTCTATCAGTGCGCTATAAGCTCGCTGAGTATCCCTAAATTAATAGGTTTTAATAGCACTTGTTCAATATCAAGCTGTTTCATTTTTTCAGGATCAGGCTCAGCACCACTCACTACCACTAAAGCTAACCCCGCATACTCTTGGTTAATTTTAGCTGCCAAATCAAGACCTTCACCGTCAGGCAAGTGCATGTCTAACAGCACTTTATCAAAGCGTTGATCATCGTGAAGAATATCCATACAAGCAGCACAACTGTCGGCGATGACGGTTTCAACCCCCAAACTTTCAAGTAATAGCTGGGTTATTTGTGCGGCATCACCATCATCTTCAACCAATAAATAGCGTGTACTTTGCTGAGTCAATGCGAGGGAATCCTCCCGAGCAACAACAGGTTCTGTTTTACCTTGGCAAATATAATGATTAAGCACTTGATAAAGTAATCCAGTATCAACAGGTTTGGCTATCATGTCATTAAAACCAAGCGCACTAAGCTCACTTTTCACACCTTTCATTGTTGCGGCAGTAAGCGCGATGATAGGCCCCTGATAGTCCATTTTCCTAAGCTCAATGGTGGCTTCTTTGCCACCCATAACCGGCATATGTAAATCAATAAACACAATATCGAAAGGTTTGCCTGCTTGCTCTGCACTGGCCACTTTCTCGATAGCCTGCTTACCATTTTCAGCAAACTCTACATCTGCCCCAGTACTGGTGATCATGTGTCCAACGAGAACTCGTAGGTCTTTTAAATCATCAACAACCAACACTCTCCCTGAAGTTGAAAGTGTACTTAACTTTTGCTGACAATCAGGGCTTGAATCGAAACTCAAAACCTGTCGTTCAACCTCACGTATATTGCCAGGGTATATAGATAAGATAAATTCAGACCCTTCCCCTAAGGTTGATTCAAGCTCAATTGAGCCTTGCATACGAGCTAATAATTCGGCGCAAATCGCAAGACCAAGGCCTGCACCACCTACATCCCTCGACTCAACATCAGCAATCTGTTCAAAGGGTTTAAAAATCAGTGCCTGCTTTTCATGTGGAATACCAAGGCCTGTGTCCTTGATACTAAAAAACAGCATTTCTCGCTCATTGACCCAAGCAGTCCATGCGCGCACGACTATCTCACCTTGGTTGGTAAACTTAATCGCATTATTGATAATATTGATTAAAATTTGTCTTAGCCGTGTGGCATCTGTATTTATAATCAATGGCAAGGCTTGCTGTGACTCAAATTTGAGTTTTAAGCCTTTATCCAAGGCTGAGACGCGCATTAAGGTATACACATCAGCCATAAGGCTATCAAAATTAACATCACTGCAATTTAGTTCAAGTTTATCGGCAGCAATTTTAGATAAGTCGAGCACATCATTAAGTAAACTTAGCAAGTGTTTGCCATTTCGATAAATGACCCCAAGTTCATTATTTAAATGCCGATTCTTTTCGCTCTGCATTAGCAGCTCGGTGTAACCCAAAATGGATGAAAGCGGTGTACGTAACTCATGGCTCAAATGTGCCAAGAAGCGGTCTTTAGAACGATTTTCTGCTTCCGCTTTTAATCGTTCAACTCGCTCATCTTCAACATCTCGGCGAGCTAAGGCGTAACGAATAGCACGGGCAAAGCGGCTTGAATTCATCTCGCTTTTTACGAGGTAATCAACCGCACCAGCATCAAGTGCCGCAGAATCGAGGGCTTCATCTGATTGCCCCGTAAGCATGATAATCGGCCCACGAAAACCGTTTGCAACAGCCCGTTTGAGCACTTCTAAGCCATCAGAGGCACCTAAACGATAATCTAACAAACAAATATCATGCTTGTTTTCGCTCAGTACACTAATGGCTTGCTCGGGGCAGCTTAACCATTCTACATCAAAGGTATGGGAACCCAATTGCTCCAAGTAATCACAAGTGAGAATATAATCATCTTCATCGTCTTCAACCAAGAGTAAGCGGGTTACCTTATCTAACATGTATTATCCTTTAATCATTGAGTGGTGTTGGCAGCTCTACAAATTCAACCCAATACTTACCAAGCGTCTTCATCAGCTCAACTAATCCCTCAAAAGTGACTGGTTTTGTAATGTATGAAGCCGCCCCTAAATCGTAACCTTTAACCATATCTTCTTCTTGCTTTGATGTAGTTAAAATCACAACCGGAATGCCTTTTAAATTAGGGTTTGTCTTGATTGCTTGTAACGCCTCACGGCCATCCATTCGTGGCATATTTAAATCTAGTAAGATCAAGCCAGGCCTTGGTGAACTTTCTTTTTCGCTAAACTTACCTTTGCGTTCAAGGTACTCAAGTAGTTCCACGCCATCTTCAACAAAATATAACTCGTTTAAAACACGGCTTTCAGCTAGAGCATCTTGTGTTAATAAACGGTCATCTTCATCATCATCGGCCATTAAAATGGTAATTGGTTTAACTTTATTAAATGGCATTATGCCTCTCCTTGTAATGTGAAAAGGGATGTTTCCACAGGTAATTTAATAGTAAAGCTTGCACCTTCACCTACGCGACTACTCGCAAAAATTTCGCCACCGTGACGCTCTACAATTCGTCGACAAACCGATAGGCCAATGCCTGTGCCTTTATATTGTGAACGCCCGTGTAAACGCTGAAACGGAACAAATATTTTTTCTAGGTACTCTTCAGAAAAACCAATACCGTTATCCGAAATAGTAATGATCTCCCACTCGACCTCGCTATTATGAGCTTGGCTAAACTCTTGAGTTCGCTGGTAATTAATGTTTATGACTGGCGGCACATTCTCGCGTCTAAATTTAATGGCATTCGAAAGAATATTTAAAAATAGCTGCAACATTTGGCTCGGATCAGCCTGAATATGAGGAAGTGGCTCTAAATTAACAGTTGATTCTGACTCTTTAATAGCGATCTCAAGGTCATCTAATACCTCATTTACAACGTTATTTAAATCGGTATCTACAAAGTCTTTGCCACGCGTAGTAACTCGAGAAAACTCAAGTAAGTCATTAATAAGGTTAGACATACGCTGCGCCGCATTTTTCATACGGTTAATATAATCAATGCCTTTTTCGCCGAGATCATCCTTAAACATTTTTTCTAGACGGTCGCTAAATGCTTGAATTTTTCTCAGCGGCTCTTGTAAGTCGTGGCTTGCTACAAAGGCAAACTCTTCCAACTCTCTGTTAGAACGGCTTAATTCATCTGAATAAATGGTTAGCTCTTGAGTACGCTCTGCTACTTTTACAGCTAAATTTTCATTCTGTTCTTCTAGATCAGCTCTATATTTTGCTGCATTACGAGCGTTAATGCGTGTTAAAACAAACATACCGATCAGCAATAAGGTACTTGTAACAGCAGTAATTGCAAAAGTTAACTTTGCTTCGTTCTTAATTTCTAAAAGCTCAGAAAATAACTCTATTTTAAAATTAAGCTCCCGCATCTGGATTTCATCAACGGCTGTGCGTATCTCTTTGTATAAATCGCGTCCTTTATCTGTAAGTAACAATTGGCGGGCTTTTATATCTTTATCAGCCAATGCAAGATCTGTGGTTTTGGTCATCACAGCAACTTTATCATTGACTAAATAAATCATCCTTGCGATACGATCAGCTTGTCCCGGTATTTCCGAATGAAGACTTTTCACCAGCATTATTTGTGCTTGCATTGAGGCAATTGCATCATTGTATGGCATTAAGTAATCTTCACGATCAGTAAGCAAATAGCCACGCTGCCCTGACTCAGCTTGAACAACAGACAAGTGTAATCGTTCAATAGCTGTATTTAGAGAGTTGGTATTATCTAGACTGTTCTGGATCTCTGTTAGTGAGCGAATACTATTAATAGCTAATATAGCGTTTGCAACCACAATACACAGCACGACAGCGATAAAGCTCGCCCAGCTAATGGTGATTTTTCCCTTCTGTTTTTTTCTTTGCATTTGCTTTCCGTTACTCACTAGCGTGGGTATCACTAATTAATTGTAATTGCTCACTACACTGTTGGCAGTTAGCAATTATTTTATCAAGTGCATCAAGTGCTTTTTGCTTTGGCATATCATTTTCTAATACAAGCTTAACTAGCTCTGCATTCATTGAAATACGATTCAATGGTGCGCGTGCATCATGGACTAACTTACGTAAAGACTCGTCATTATTCATAGCTATCCTTTATTATTTGTATTCGCCAATGCCTCCGTAAGCATTTAAACGGTTGTAGAGTGTTTTTGTGCTGATCCCTAACATCTGGGCAGCAATTGTTTTATTTCCTTGTACTTTATCCAATGTCGCGTGGATCAGTTCTTTTTCCACCTCTTCAATGGTTTGTCCTGCCATTACTTGGTTGTTTTGTGTTTCTTTATTTACTTTCGAGAAAGGAGACTCTAATGACTCAGGTAAAACAATTGCCGTACCTTTAGGATCGCTCATAATAAAAGCGCGATGTATTGCATGGCGAAGCTCACGCACGTTACCAGGCCAATCATGAGCCTCAAGCTCTTTTAACTGGCTTGCTTGCCACTTAAAATCAGTGCCATTTTCTTCATTGAGTTGTTCTAAAAAGGCATTCGCAAGCAGTGGAATATCTTCTTTGCGCTCACGTAGCGGTGGAATATCAATGGGAAATACCGCTAAACGAAAGTAAATATCTTCACGAATAACATTGTTTTGCGCAAGATCTGTTAAAGTACGGTTGGTCGCAGAAATAACCCTACAATTCACCGCTTGTTCTTTTGTACCGCCCACTCGGGTTACTTTTTTGCTCTCAAGCACACGTAATAAGTTTGGCTGCATATCAATCGGCATTTCGGTGACTTCATCTAAAAACAACGTACCACCAGCAGCTTGTTCAAACACACCCTCTTTACGCGCAATCGCACCTGTAAACGCGCCTTTTTCATGACCGAAAAGTTCGCTACCAATCAGCTCTTTTGAAAATGCGCCGCAGTTGGTAGCCACGAGTGGACCATCGCACTCGGTTGCGTTATGAATAGCCTGCGCTACAACCTCTTTACCGGCACCACTTTCGCCCATTAACATCACATTGGCTGATGTTGCTGCCACACGCTCAATCATAGTATAAAGTTTTTTCATCACTTCTGACTCACCGATTAAGGTGCCAAAATGACGCTTAATTGAAGGAGCTGACTTTTTCTTATCAGACGCTTTTTTAGGGTTTAAAACACGCTCAATGTCTTCGCGTTGTAGCGGCTTTACCAAATGCCCCACATTAGCTTCACACATCTCGGCTAATTTACCTTTTACTGATGGGTGACCAGAAATAAGCGTAACTCGCGGAGATTGACCTATTTTTTTTAGGTATTCGAGTAAGTGTAAACCACTGCCGTCTGGTAACATAAAATCTAAAAAGACGTGGTCAAACGTATTATTTTCAAACCATTGCTCAGCTTCGGCAAGATTGGCAGCAGTATTAATGTTATGCCCAAGGAATTCAACGATGTGACAAACAACATCACTAAATTCACTGTCATCATCAACCAAAAGTACATTCAACATATTAATTCCCTAAGCTTTTTTCATCATTCTACGCAAAGTTTTTCTGAAAAGAAAATACTACACATAGAGTGCATATGCAGTTATTTATTCCGACATTTTACCCCAGTAAGTTCCACTTTGGGGTAAAAAAATAAATCTAATATCATTTACACGCTATAGTAACAACTCAAATATTAAATTAAGCTGTATTTGATTAAATACAAGAAGTTTTATGGCACATGAAGTTATTAAAAAAAGTACTCCACCCAAGTTTAAGTGAACAGTATGGTAGTGTGTTTATTCGCAACACAGCACGAGCCATTGTATTGAAAGGTGAACAAGTACTACTTTTATATACCGCCCGTTATGATGACTACAGCTTACCTGGCGGTGGTATCGATGACGGTGAATCTATCGAGCAAGGGTTACTCAGAGAGCTTCATGAGGAAACTGGCGCGCAACAAATAAAGATTAAACATCCCCTTGGTTTATATGAAGAGATCAGGCCTTGGTACAAAGACGATTTTGATTGTGTGCATATAAAATCTTACTGTTATTTTTGTGAAATAAGTGATGAATTTGCAGATCCAAAAATGGAACACTACGAAGTTCAAAACGGTATGCAACCCAAATGGGTAAACATATTTGATGCCATAGCACACAATGAAACAACTATGGCAATGAGTGATAAGCAGGGATTATCGATACAGCGCGAAACTTATTTGCTCAAGCTGATTGCCAACACGCTTTAAGCTTATTTTGCTATAAAAGCACGCTATATTTTACTATACCGTGCTAACACCTTTTAATACTTATACAGCCTTAGGTGAAGCGTAGTAGCGCCATATTCCTAATAAATTACTCAATAGAAATACCATTTCCATTACCACTGCGACTGGGGAAAACATGATCGCATTATGTGTTATCCAACACAGTGTACCAATAACCATCATAAGCCTTAATGATAGGTCTTTGCCTTGGAACGACGCGTAGGTTTGAATTAAAGTTGCAACTAAGGCAATAAAACTTACCCAGTTATACCAAGTTAGGCTCACAGCGGTAATACTTACCAACATAAAAGTAACCATCACCCAGGTTTTACGAGCAAAAATACAATATGCATAGCGCACTGCCGCTATTAGCATTAAGCTTGCGGCACTTAAATTTTCAAGTAGCAAAAAGTGAACTGATGTGAGTAATACCGAACTAAACAAACAGGCTAAAATAACGTGCCTTTGCCTAAATTGAAAAGATGCTAAATCGAGTAATGTAGCGATTGCAACTAAGCACTGGGATAAAATAAACATAACGACTCCTGAAAAACCAGCAGTGTAATGTTCACCGTTTTGCCACACCTTAACTTAAGTTAAGACGCCCTCTAATTCGTGATAAAGAAATAGCTGAGATCCCTAAATACATAGCAACCTCACTTAAACTCAATTGCGAAAGCCAATGCGGTTTATTATCCAGCAAATACTGATACCTTTGCTCTGGCGTATTAAGTAGTAAAAAGGCTTCTTTTGCCTCCTTAAATAATAACTGCTGAGTAATTAACCTATGTTTTAATTCTTGCCAATCAGGGCCATCAAGTAAAGCCAAAGGTACTTTAATAAGCTCAGCATCTCGTATCACTTTAAGCTGGTAAAACGCATTAGTTTTGGTCAACCAGTTGCCATAGAGCAGTGCAAACTCATCTTGAAAATAAAACTCTTTGCACTTTTCTGAGCCCTGCTCTGATGCATGTATTGCCGCAAGTACGCCAGAAACAATCAAATAACCCACATCTTGTTGATTGCCTTGTTGCAATAGAACATCACCTTTAGCATAACGCTTAATTATGCATTGCCCAGCAAGCTTATGACGAAACTCACTGGCAAGCTGATGATAACTATCACCTAGCGGAAGTAACTGGGTATCACTCAAGATTGCCAACCTTGCATTAGTAATTCAGTAATTTGCTTAGCGTTAATACCTTCTCTGGCAATAAAGCGCTCACCACACCAAAGCGGTGTAAAGCCACTGTCGCCATTTGCTTCCGCTTTTGAGCGCAATGCCGTCATCGCAATTGACGCATAAGGAAAAGGTGGCGCTTGCTCTGGCATCGCACCTAACTGTTGCATCACTCGATTACGTATTCCTCGCGCCGGACGACCAGAAAACAAAGTCGTCAATTCAGTTGAATCTGGCGAAACTGTTTTTAATGCTTCACGATGTAATGTGCTTGTCGTAGCTTCTTCACACAGTAAGTAAGCGCTCCCAACCTGCACCGCAGTAACACCTAATGCTTGGTACTGGGCTACATCTTCAGCTGTGCAAATTCCACCCGCAGCAATAACGGATATATCAAGCTCTACACACTCTCGCACTAATTGTACTGTGGTTGGTTGCAGCGATAAGTCCATTGATAAAAAATGGCCGCGGTGGCCGCCCGCCTCAATCCCTTGTGCAATAACTGCATCGGCACCGTTTGCTTGTAACCAATGTGCTTCATCAAGGGTTGTGGCGGATGAAAGAACGACCCCGCCCCACGCTTTAATTTGAGAAAGAATATCTTTACTTGGCAAACCAAAATGAAAGCTCACAACTGGCGGCTTATAAGGCGCAATTACATCAATAACCTGCTGATTAATAGGCTGGCGTGAAGCGTTACGGGTAAATTGTGAGGCATCAACAGCAAACTCCTCAAAATAAGGTGCAAGCACATTATGCCAAGCAGTCTGCTGCTCCAGTGTATACTCAGGTGTATGATGACAAAAGAAATTAAGATTATAGGGTTTGTCTGTATGCTGACTAATATAATCAAGCTCTGACTTTAATTGCTCAGTCGAAAGCATAGCGCAAGGTAACGAACCAAGCCCCCCAGCTTCACATACAGCCACTGTCAATTTGGCATTTTGCACACCCGCCATCGGCGCTTGAATAATTGCCAGCTCGGTATTTAACACAGAATTTATCATTACGTATTCCTTGTAAGTTTTGCAGCCTATTGCAGTTTTTACATATCAAAGCAAATAAAACACTAAAGAAAAAACAACTAAAACTTTAAAAAAAACAATAAGATAAAAACAAATGCAAGTCGGTATTACCTTTGCAGGTTACACATTACATTTTAAAGGAGGTAATAATGACTGATACTGTAACTACAATCAATCCAACCAACGAACAACCCCTAGAAACCTATAGTTTAATGTCATTGCAAGAAGCCAATGCAGAAGTCGACAAGTGTCATCAGGCATTTTTATCATGGCGTGATACCACTCTCGAACAACGTGCAACACTCCTCAATCAACTTGCTGAGGTTATTGAGTCTAATAAACAAGAATTAGCTCAATTGATGACCGATGAAATGGGCAAGTTATATCAACAAGGCCTTCAAGAAGTTGAGCTGTGTGCTGCAATTTGTCGCTACACTGCTGAACAAGGACCTACAGTTCTTGCTGATGAAAGCCGCGATATGCAAAATGGCCGTGCAATTATCAGCTATCAGCCAATTGGTGTTATTTTAGGTATTCAACCTTGGAATTTCCCACTTTACCAAGTCATTCGCTATGCTTGCGCTAACATTATGGCGGGCAATACCACGGTTCTTAAACACGCAGGTAATGTATTTGGCATGGCCGAAAAGATTGAGCAACTGTTTTCGCAAGCAGGTTTTCCAGACTATTGCTTTAAGAACCTACTTATCGGTGGCAGTACAGCAAGTGAATTGATTGAGCATAAAGCTATTCGCGGTGTCACATTTACTGGCAGTGACGAAACCGGTAAAAAGGTCGCTGAGCGTGCGGGTAAACAGGTCAAGAAAACCGTATTGGAACTTGGCAGTAATGATGCCTACGTCGTGCTTGATGATGCAGACTTAAACACAGCGATCACGGCATGTACTCAAGGACGTTTAATTAATAACGGCCAAACCTGTGTTGCCGCAAAACGCTTTATTGTGGTTGATGCCTTATACAATGATTTTAAAGCTTTAATTAAAGAGCAATTTGAGCAAGTCGTTCTTGGCGATCCGAATGATGAAAAAACCACGCTTGGTCCAATGGCTCGTAAAGATCTACGCGATAAACTACATCAACAAGTAACTGAGTCGTTAGAAGCCGGCGCAAAAGTGCTTACTGGTGGCTATATTCCAGAACACTCGGGGTGCTATTACAGCCCAACGCTACTTGAGAATATCAAACCGGGCATGCCCGCCTATGATGATGAATTATTTGGCCCTGTAGCATCGCTTATCAGAGCAAAAGATAATGATGAGGCAATGCAAATTGCTAATGACTCGCGCTATGGTCTTGGCGGCGGTATTTTCTCAAAAGACGAGCAAGCTGCCATTGAGCTTGCAAAGCACCACTTCGATACCGGTATGGTAAATATCAACGGCTATGGGCTAGCCCAGCCAAACCTGCCATTTGGTGGTGTAAAAGACAGTGGCTATGGCCGTGAACATGGCGGCTTTGGGCTACGAGAATTTGTTAATATCAAAACCATTATGGTCAACGACTAAACACAAAAAAGGGCTCTACGGAGCCCTTTTAAATACCTAATCATTATCATTCTTCAAACATTGGCACCTGCTGCTTTGACACTGTTGGCATTTTTAACTCATCCACCGCTTTTTCTTTATCTATTTGCTCTTGCTGTTTTTGATTGTCAGAATCTGGGTTATAAACAAGCTCAGTAAGAAGCGCAAAATGATCAGAACCATATTTTGCCAACCGCTCAATGCGTTTCACACTAAACTCATTACTATGAAAAAGGTGATCTAGTGGCCAGCGCATAAAGAAATAACTGGCATGAAAGGTATTAAAAAAACCGCGGCCCTTACGTGGGTCTAACAAACCACTGATACGCATAAACAAGCGGGTACTACGCGACCAAGCAACATCATTCAGATCACCGGCAACGATACAAGGTCGCTGCCTGTTTTTAAGTGCTTTCGCTAAAATAATCAGCTCAGTATCACGGGGTCGTGAACTGTCTTCTTCTGTGGGACTCGGAGGAGCAGGATGAATAAAGTGCCCTTGTACTTCTACGCCATCTGCATCTTCAAACAAAATATGAATTGAGGGGATATCGCTTTCGATAAGCTCACAAACTTGCTGTTGTTTGATTTTAAACTTGCTGTACAAGTGCATGCCATAGCGATTATCTTTTGGGCAGTACACTCGATATGGGTACTCTTGTTCTAAACTGCTCAGTTTATTTTGCCAAGTTTGATCAGACTCTAAGGTTATGAATAGGTCTGGTTGGTGCGTTTTAACTAAACCTATGAGTTTGTCATATTCAGTGTTCGACATCAGTACATTTGCCGACATAATACGAATACTGTGCTTATCATCTTTATTGCTTGAGGCAACTTCTTTATTAGCCAACCTTGTGTAAGGGTAAATCCAACCAACTTGCAGTAGCAGAACTAGGATACTAGCCAGAGCACAACCAATAAAAAGCAATGACTCCGTTCGACTGATTAAATAACATGATGCAACTAAACACATTCCTGCAAGGTAAACCACTTGCAAACGTACAAAGTCACAACTACGAATTAAATAATGTTGGGAGTATGAAAATGGCAGGATTGAGACCACCAGCAGCAGAGCTAGCAGTATACTCAATCCATAAGTCATACAGCTTTGTAGCAAAACTAGCGACTCAATATTGATACAATTTCGCGAGTGTCTTCAACTAAACGAACAACAGTATTGTCTACCTCAATAGAAATTAATCCATCGCGATCACGCGAGTTAATTATTTTACCGCGGCGGTAAATATCACGATCGAGAATGTCGCCCTTACGAAGTTTTTTCTGCCAACCTGGTGGTAAATCACCACCGTTATCTAGCTTTTTCTTTAGACCCGGTGGAAGACTCTTTCCTTTGTCTTTGTCCTTATCTTTTGCCAATACACCTGTTGTGGCTAGACTTAATCCCAACACAGCAACCGTTAATAATGCTTTCATGCAAATACTCCTTTTTTATATACACTTTTAAGCGTAGCAAGTTTTCCTGAACAAGGTATGAAATAACCAAAAAAAGCCGCATTAGCGGCTTCTTACAGGATTAACGATGACGAGTAACGATTGATAATATCTCTCGCGTATCATGTACTAAATGAATCAGGCGGTCATCGATTTCGATGGCAATAATGCCATTTCGATCACGGCGCTTAATTACACGCCCATGTCGATAAATATCACGGTCCAGGATGTCACCGTGGTGAAGACGTTTATACCAACCTGGTGGTAAACCACCACCATGTCCTACTTTTTTGTATAAACCGGGTGGTAAATCACGGTAGCTATAACGGTCATACCTATCGTGGCGATCATATCTGTCATGATGATGGTGATGCTTGTGATGCTTCTTATGTTTATGATGCTTTTTACGCTCATGTTTGCGCTCATATCTATCATGGTCACGGTCATGTTTTGCGTATGCTTCCATCGGAATAAAGCTTAGACCCAAAACAGCAACAGAGATAGTTAGTAATTTATTCATAATTGAGACTCTCAACTTTGCTCATGTTGAAAGCCTAACGTTTGTGGCTGAATCATAGATGAAGGGTTACAATTTAAAAACGCAACTGTTTACATATCAACACATTAGAAAGCCAATCTTTACATTTCTTTAAACTTCTTTGGTCATCATAGCCAATTTTATGACTCGATTTTGACTTTTTACAACGCTAATTACCGAAAATAGGGCAGTACTTTTCATGCTGATTTAAAGTGCGAATTTTTAGCGTCATAAACACAACGTAAAAAGTTATTAATCGCGAAAGCTTTTACCCATCCTAAAAAGCAGTTACCCTTTTATTTTTGTTGTACCTAACCAAAGGCTTTTCATGAAGTTGTCGATACTCTCAGTGCTTGTGAGCACCTCATTAATTAATCAGCAAGCGATTGCAAATAATGAGCTAGAACATATTACAACAACCGCCTCGCGCAGCGAGGTATTGGCAGATCCACTGCCTGTTGTGGTTAGTAGTATTTCACAAAAGCAACTGGCGCTTATCGCTCCAACCCATATTGAACAAGCCCTAAAGCAAGTGGCCGGTGCTAACCTTCAACATGGTAACGGCCAAGAGTATTTACCCGCTTTACGTTCGCCTGTGCTATCAGGTGCCGGTGCTTGCGGTGGTTTACTTACTGCTGAAGATGGTATTCCACTTCGCGCAGCTGGCTTTTGCAACATCAATGAATTATTCGAAGCCCATACTGAAATGGCTGAACGTATCGAAGTACTGAAAGGCCCCGGCTCTGCTCTTTATGGTTCAAACGCAGTGCATGGTGTGGTCAACGTGATCACCCCAGATACAACCTATGACCACAACCAACTTGGTTTTGATTACGGTTCGTTTGGCTATACCCGCTATAAACTAGGTACGGGTCGTGACTTCGGTCAGCAAGGCTTAGGCATTAATGCCACGATCACCCGAGATACGGGTTATCGCGATGACGAAAGTGTTGATCAAGAAAAGCTCTCGCTACGTCACCGTTTTGATGGCGAAAAACTAAGTGTAAGTACAGGCCTTACTTATACCCATTTAGATCAGCAAACTGCTGGCTACATCGAGGGCTTTGAAAGCTATAAGGATGAGCAAATAGCACAATCTAACTTTGACCCTGATGCATTTCGTAAGGCCCGCTCTTTGCGTGTTTGGTCAAAGCTAAATTGGACACAAAATGAAACTAACAGCTTTACCCTAACGCCTTATATTCGCGACCAAAGCATGACCTTCTTTAAGCATTTTTTACCGGGTACTCCCCTTGAAGAAAATGCTCAGCAAGGTATTGGCCTACAATCTAGCTGGCAGCATAAGTTGACCGGTTCTAGCCTATTAACTGTTGGTTTTGATGGTGAGCTTACTGATGCTGATTTTTTACAATATCAAGACGTCCCCACTCAAGGCTCAGCGTTTTTAGTCGCCACCGTGCCACAAGGCAAACATTATGACTATCAAGTAACAAGTACCCTATTGGCACCATTTGTTAACCTTGATTGGCAACTTGATGAGTTACTCATCAGTCTTGGTGGTCGCTACGAGAGTATGCGTTATGACTACGACAACCAAATGTTGGCTGGTCGCACAAAAGACGATGGCACAGCATGCGCAATGGGTGGGTGTCGCTATTCTCGACCAGAAAGCGGCGTAAATCGCTTTACTAACTTCTCGCCTAAGCTTGGTTTAAGCTATCAATATGCTGATAATCAGTTTATCTATGCCAATGCTTCAGAAGGTTATCGAGCACCGCAAGCGGCAGAGCTTTATCAGTTACAGCGCGAACAGAATGTCGCAGATCTTAAATCCGAAATAGCTAAAAACCTCGAACTCGGTTTAAAAGGTCAACAAGCACAGCTGCATTATGTAGTTAGCATTTATGCAATGAATAAAGAGAATACTATTTTCCGCGACAGTGACTTTTATTACGTCAATGATGGTCAAACCCAGCATCGCGGTGTTGAGCTTGAGCTGGCCTATGCCATTACACCAAGTTTATCGATGCAGTTAGCAGCGAGCCACGCCAAACACACTTACAGTTATGATCAATTACTTGGCGGGGTTAATATTAATGGCAATCTCATCGATACTGCACCACGTAACATCGCAAACTTACAGCTACTTTGGCAAGCAAACGACATAACGCGTGTTGGACTTGAGCTACATACCACCAGCAGTTATTTCACTGATCCTGAAAACCTGCATAGTTACGAAGGCCACTCGTTAGTTAATTTAAGAGCGGCGTGGCAGCTAACAGCTAACTTTACGGTTACTGCACGAGTGAACAATTTAACCGACGAGCGTTATGCTGAGCGTGCTGACTACACCACATTTAGTGGCGACCGCTACTTTCCGGGTAGACCACGCAATGCCATGTTATCAGTAAGTTATCAGTTTTAAGTAACCGCATTTTTTGGTGAGCTATCTCATAGTTCACCCACGCTGTTTAGTGTTTTGGTATGATAAATGTACCTCTTGCTATGATTTCTAAACAGCGTGACATCATCTCAAAACTTATTTCGTAACCTTGTTTTAGTGCTGGGCATTTTTCTTATTGCAGCCAGTTTAAGAGCGCCGATCACTGGCATTGCACCAGTACTTGAACAGATCATTGAACAATTCAAGTTAAATGCATCGCAAGCCGGTATGTTGACGACTCTACCTTTAATCGCGTTTGCTATTGCCTCGCCTATGGCGGCAAGTCTCGCTAAAAAGTGCGGCCTTGAAGTATCGCTATTTATTGCTCTTGTACTAATAGGCATAGGGGTTGTATCTCGTGTTATTGATTCTGCCACTGTGCTATTTATTGGCACCGCGGTGATTGGCGTAGGTATCGCGATTGGTAATGTGCTATTGCCAAGCCTGATAAAAAGAGACTTTCCACATAAAGTGGCAGTGATGACATCTAGTTATGTTTTGGCAATGGGCATATTTGGTGGCAGCTATTCAGCACTCATCATTCCGCTGGCAGAATATAAAGAACTTGGCTGGCAATTGGCAATCGCAAGTTATGGCTTATTGGTTGTACTGGCAATAGTGGTGTGGTTACCGCAACTTAAGCAACATACCATGCCAAAACAGTCTCATGTACCTGGTAGCACACAAAGCAAAATTTGGCACTCAGCACTTGCTTGGCAAATCACTTTGCTGCTCGGTTTTAACTCATTTTTCACTTATATCATGCTAGGTTGGCTACCCAGTATACTTATAGAAGGTGGCCACAGTGCGCAGCATGCAGGCGCTTTGCAAGGCGCCTTTCAAGTTGCCTCGGCACTGCCGGGTATTGTGCTTATTCCACTACTTGCCAAATTAAAAGATCAACGCATCTTAACCCTAAGCCTGGCGTTACTTGGTGCGCTTTGTTCAGTCGGGTTATTAGTTGCACCTAGTTTTGCGACACTCTGGTCGATCACGCTAGGTTTTTGCTCAGGTGCGTGTTTTATCTTAGGCTTATCATTTGTAAGTTTGCGAACTCATGACTCAATGCAAGCCGCGGCATTATCAGGTATGGCACAATGCATCGGGTATTTACTAGCTGCAACAGGCCCTATTATTGCGGGGTCCTTACATAGCTATTTTAATAACTGGGCAGGAGCACTTTGGCTGTGTATTGCATCAAGCCTACTGTGTGCATTGTTTGGTTACTTAAGTGGCCGAAATGTCACTATCGAGCAACAATAAAAATGAAACCGCACCTATTTAGGTGCGGTTTCAAAGGCACTCATATCACTTAGGTTATCGAGCCAAGGTTTATGTGAACGATACCAAATATGGGCTTTAGGGATAAGCTCATCAGCTTGCTCTACAGCGCCAATTCGTAAGCCATAAATACGCTCACCAGCCCCTACAGAAGTAGCATACAAGGCTGTACCACAGTTACCACAAAATCCTTGCGCACGTTGATTACCACTTTCAGCGATTTTTATATATTCTTTTGGTGGAGCACCTGTGAAGGTAACCCCATCTGGCACAGACACCACAACCGTGCGAAAAGGCCCACCCGAGATAATTTGGCAGTCAGTGCAGTGACAGTTAATCACTTTATTTTCATCAACTTCTGCGTGGTAAGTTACCTCACCACAATGACAACGACCGGTAACCTTCATATTAAACTCCTTGTTGAGATGGCTGCTCTTTTACTGAGTAGTGATTGGCATGTTTTAAGCTTTGTAAGTCATTAAAACGTACCCCATGCTGGGCCATAATAGGATGTATTTTTTTGCTGATCAATTGTCTAATGTAAAAGGGCTGATTCGGCACAAAATGATGGATTGTATGCGTGCGGCCAAAATCAAAACAAAATAACTGAAACGGTAAAAACCAGCGACTGGTGATCACATGTGTTTGCTCAAGCAAGTTATTTACACCGCCATAATAATGCATGGAAGATGTCACTAAGTTAAGAGAGCTCGAACGAATCATATTAGGCACAATAAGTACCACCATTAAAAACTCTGCCATCGCCAGTAATTCAGCTCCCCATGTTGGCAATGTAAATGGCTGTACAAACTGCACAGCGTAATAAGCAATTACCCCATAAAGAATCGCAAAGTACGCGGTTGTAATCGGAAAGCCTGCATTAAACACGCGTAAAAACTTAAAACCACTAATTTCTTTACTAAATCGCTTGGTATTGATTAATAAACCTAGCAGGCCATCGGTAATGACTAAGGCTCTTAAAAATGGCGATTTAATGCCATTGCCCACTAAGCGCTCTTCTAAATCTTGTGAGGTGCCGGATACTTTATGGTGATGTAAATGAATTTTTCTGCGATACCAAGGGTTAACCGTATTGGGTCGCATTAGCCACACGGTTAACATCATTAGGTTATGAATATAAGGGCGATTACTAAAGTACTGCTTGTGGATCAGGTCATGCTCAAGCTCATGCGATATCGAGGTAATAAAAGCAGCCAGAATGATACACAGCCATGCAGGTATAATAGCTAGGTAATAAAGTGCCGCAACGCCAATCAGTGCGCTTAACGACATTAGTAAAATAGCCATCGCAATGGTGTTTTGCTGGTTGAGTATAGGGAAACGTGTTCTAAGCGACTGCTCTTCGACCTTAATGGCAGTAACAATCGCCTTTATGTTTTGCTTTGCGGTTAATTTTGACATCACAAGCTTAGCTAACTGGTTGATATCAAAATCATACCGTAATTACCTACTGCTCTCGAGAAAATTGCGTTAAAAATGGGACTACATCATTTGCTGGCAATGGCTTAGAAAAGTAATAGCCTTGAATATAATCACAACCCGCTTCAGTTAGAACCGCTAGCTGCTCACGCTCTTCGACCCCTTCAGCAACAACTTTAATACCTAACACCCGACTCATTTGAATAATCGATTTAACCAGCGCTTCGTCACCTAAATCAACATGCACTTCATCAATAAATGACTTATCAAGCTTAAGTACATCAACCGGGAAGCGGCGCAAATAACTAAGAGACGAATAACCGGTACCAAAATCATCTAATGAAATTAAACACCCTGCTTGCTTCAACTGCTTTAATACATCGAGATGGTTTGTATTTTCTGGCGCTAGCACACTTTCAGTTAACTCAAATGAAATTTTTGATGGTTTAACACCCTGTTTTTTAATGATTTCAAGCCATGTATTACGCTCAGGGTTAAACTCAGTAAACTCAAATAAAGAGCGATTCACGTTAAAAACAAAGTTTTCATAACCTTCTGCTTCTAACGCTTTTATTTGCTGACAGGTTTTAATCAACACAAGTTCACCGAGAGGTATAATCACTCGAGACTCTTCAGCTAACGGAATAAACTCAACAGGTGATACCCATTGCCCTTGATTATTCCAACGCACCAAACTTTCGAATTTAGCAACCGTGTTATTTTCAACATCAATAATCGGCTGAAAATACACCTCTAACTCGTTATTTTTAACCGCTTGCGTTAATTGCTCAACTAATAGGTTATGCTTTTTAACCTTAATATCCATATCTTTACAGAAAAATAAGTACTCTTCTGCAACTTGCTTTGCATTTAATGTAGCCAGCTCTGCTTGTCTTATTAAACGACGAGCAATTTTTTCTATTTTATGTTGCGATGTTGTATCACTGGTTTGTTCTAATCTGCTAATACCCAATGTAACTGATATTTGTTGATTGATACCACCAATTGAAAAAGGCTCAAGCAATAACGTAGTAACCTGTTTACATACATGTTCAAGTTCACTCGTGTGCTGATAGGTCTGCAAAATAGCAAAACTATCGCCATCTATTCGCGAAAAAGCACATTCTTTAAAATGGCGTTCAACTCGCTCTGCTAACTTACATAAAACCCTATCACCAAATGTTAAGCCGTATACCGTGTTAATATCTTGGAACTTGTCGATATCAAAGTAAATTACAGCTAAATTGGTATCCGCATCGTCTTGATAAGACAGCGACGACACAAGCTGGCACAAGTACTCTTTAAAATAAAAGCGATTGGTTAAACCGGTGAGCTGGTCATGATTCGCATGAAAGTAGATTTTCTGTTCTGCTTCTTTCTTCTCAGTGATATCAAGAATAAACGCCACATAACAATCTTCACCATTATTTTGCATTTTGGTTATAGATAAAAATTGTGTATACAGCGTACCTTGTTTGGTCTTGTTAGTGATTTCACCAGACCACTTACCCTCAGTATTAATTTGGTGCCACATTGCTTTGTAAAAGTGAGGATCATATTTGTTTGAGCTTAAAATTTTTGGGTTTTGCCCTAAAACTTCATCCAACGAGTAGCCCGTCATTTTCGTAAATGCGGTATTCGCGTAGGTAATATGTACATTGTGGTCGCAAATAAAAATTGCTTCGTGGCTTTGTTCTATAAGTTGATTTGCAAAATCGAGTTTAGCAATAAAGCGGTCTTTCTCAATTTCACGTTGAATAAGGCCGGTAAATAATGAGAAAAACGACTCTATTTGCATCGCGTCGTTTATTTCATGCTGAAATAGCGCGACAAGAATAGTATCAGTTTTGCCAGACACGCTTTGTAGAGGTACTCCTACATAAGCTTCAACTCCCATGTCAACGAGCATCTGATCGTTTGGAAATAGCTGCTGAACACCAGCACTATAACTAGAAATACTGCCGCATTTTACATCGTTACAGGGGGTACAGCGGATATCGTAGCTGATGTTCTCAACAATTTCGTCATGCGCAGCCAAAGCGATGGTCGTCGCATGTAACGTTGACTCATCAACTTGAGCTAAAAAAACATAAGAGGCACCAAGTACTTCAGACAAGGAAAGGCATATTGCATTATAAAAGTTTTCACTTTTAAGATTAGATATACTTTCAACAATACGTTTTAAGTCGTATGTACCCACGCGATGCCACCCTACCGATTCAATGCACTAAGTGATTGACTTCACTTATACTTAGACCACAAATTGTATTATAAGATTGTTCTAAACACCATCGGACACTAGTCTAAAATGGTGACATTGCGAGCAAAAAAGCACACATTTTTCGGGGTTATTTAATAATTAAGCATAGTTCGAACTTGAGCGCTTATAAATAGAACAAAAGTTGCTTTAATAATGGCTGAATGGATACTTTATAACGAATTGCAAGCACTAGACAAAGTTCCCCAAAGGAATAGCTTTAGCCTTGATTGTTTTGTGTATGGTTAGGTATTGCTTGGTTAGGCACTAAAGTACCTTTACGAACAGGATTGCTGAAGATAGCTTGCCCCGCGTGGCGCTCAAGTCCCCTAACTACTTTTCAGGCATAAAAAAACCCTAACCAATTGGCTAGGGTTCAAAAGTGGTACCAGTAGACGGACTTTTACTTACTCCAGTGCCACGCCCCGCGTGGCGCTCAAGTCCGATAAAGACTTTTCAGGCATAAAAAAACCTAACCAATTGGCTAGGGTTAAAAAGTGGTACCAGTAGGCGGACTTTTACTTACTCCAGTGCCACGCTCCGCGTGGCGCTCAAGTCCGCTAACTACTTTTCAGGTATAAAAAAACCCCAGCAAAACTGCTGGGGTCATAAAAGTGGTACCAGTAGGCGGACTTTTACTTACTCCAGTGCCACGCCCCGCGTGGCGCTCAAGTCCGCTAACTACTTTTCAGGCATAAAAAAACCCTAACCAATTGGCTAGGGTTCAAAAGTGGTACCAGTAGGCGGACTTGAACCGCCACGCCCGAAGGCAACGGATTTTGAATCCGTCATGTCTACCAATTCCATCATACTGGCTTCATTTTTCTTTAACCTTCTAAACACGAGAAGATAAAGAAAAACCACTTTAGAGCAAAAACTTTTTAAACTGCTTTTGTCTCTATGCCAAGCATTATACAAAGAATGGGTAAGGCAGCAAGCCTTTTGTGCGCAGCGGCTACTCAACCGGACAATTATTAAACAAGTTGTTAACTTTAGAGTTTTGGCATCATTCTCGAAACAATCACCTGACAATCAATATCACAACTAAGGCAACCATATTGACTAAACCCCACACCGGTTAAACGGCTTTTCACAAACGCATCTGCTATAAGCGGTTCGCCAAATTGCAATAGCGTTGCTGCTTGCCAAAGCTGTGCCAGCCTTTCAATTATGCGCCGAGCATGCATTTCGAAGTTTGCGGTATCTGTGAGCATTTCTTTAAGTTCATCGAGTTTTATCGCAAAATCAGGGTGCAAACTGCGCGCTTTTTCTAGCTCATTGATAAGCACCTCAAGTGATTCAGGTTCACGGCTAAACACGCGCAAAAGATCAAGGCACTGCACATTACCAGAGCCTTCCCAAATTGAGTTAACCGGTGCTTCTTTATAAAGTCGGCTGGTAATGTTGTCTTGAACATAACCCACACCACCAATACATTCCATAGCCTCATAAGTGTGCTGCACTGCCCGCTTACAAATCCAATATTTACCGATTGCCGTGGCACTGCGTATCAATGCCACTTCATTGCTATCATCTTGATTATCAAGGGCATGGGCAATACGCATTGAAATCGCAAGTGCAGCTTCTGCTTCAATAGCTAAATCAGCCAGCACATTGAGCATCAGTGGCTGTTGATGCAGATTTTTCCCAAATACACTGCGCCCAGCTGTATGCCATATTGCTTCTTTTACTGCTTGTAACATCAACGAACTTGAGCCTAGCATGCAGTCGTAACGAGTTAGAGCAACCATTTGAATAATTGTAGCAATACCTCTTCCTGGTTCTCCGAGTAACCAGCCATGCGCACCTCTAAATTCAATTTCAGAACTCGCATTTGATTGATTACCTAACTTATTTTTTAAGCGCTGAATATACATGGCATTTTTCTCGCCAGTTTCGAGCCAGCGAGGTACTAAAAAGCAAGATAATTGCTTGTCATCGGTATTAGCGAGCACTAAGAATGCATCACTCATGGGCGCTGAGCAAAACCATTTGTGGCCGGTTAAAGCATATAATTGCCCTGCACCACTCTCATTGATGGCGTCGGCTTTGGTGGTATTAGCTCGCACATCAGAGCCACCTTGTTTTTCGGTCATCGCCATACCTATGGTGACACCCTTTTTTTCGTACCAAGGTTTATTATCTGAATCGTAATGATTTGCCAATATTTTAGGTAGCCACATAGCCGCTACATTTTTTTGACTGGCTATTGCAGGCACACTAGCAAAGGTCATAGTTAATGGGCAGCCGGAGCCCGGATCAGCATGGTTGTGGAGCACCGCCATCGCTGCTCTTACAACATGACTACCAGCTTTTTTTTGTTGCCAAGGCAATGCGCAGTGCCCTTGCTCTATGGCATGCTGCATCAGCTGATGGTAACTTGGATGATAATCAACTTGGTCTATGCGCTCACCAAAGCGGCTGTGTGTATTTAGTTCTGGCAAGTGTTTATTTGCTAAGAACCCAGCACGCAATAATGTGCCGCCCACTTGCTCTCCAAACGCCGTTAAATGTGCAGCCCCCCACTGCCCTGCAAAACGGTTTTGCCAATACTGAAGCACGCTGTCAGCCTTATAGGCGTTGTAATTTTCAAGCGGTTTAGGTTGATTAAATACCTGATGGGTTTCACTTTGAGAAACAGCCATAGTTGTGTGCTCATTTTTATTATTTTCTTTACTATAGCAGGTCAGACCTGTTTGTCGACGCGCTAAAGCTTCGCTAAGTATTTCTTGTTTGCTAAGTACTTTGCTAAACTACTGCGCAATTTAATTGGATGAGATAGTTTATGTCAGCTGAGTTTCCACGTGCCGGTTTCTGGCGCCGTTTTGCCTCTTTAATTTACGATACCTTAGTTGTAATTGCTTTTGCGATGCTGACAACTGTACTGTATTTATTAGCTGTTCAAGGGCTAATTTCATTAGACGTACTTAGCATTGGCAACGCCGAAGATGTATCGGCATTCATTCAAAATTCTCCATTACTGTATGGGATTCGTAGTGCGTTATTGGTAGTAGTGAGTATTAGTTTTTTTAGCTATTTTTGGGCTAAAAGTGGCCAAACTATTGGTATGCGTGCATGGCGTTTGAAGGTGCAAACCCTCGATGGTCGCTTAATTAGTTGGCATCAAGGTGCAATCAGAGCGATTACTGCGCTATTAGGTTTAGGGAATCTAGTGGTGTTGGTTGATTTTAAAAATAAGCGCGCTTTGCAAGATTACATCGCAAAAACAGAAGTTATCACCTTAACCAAAGAAGAAAATAAACGTATTTATCGCTCTCTTGATTAAGCAACAAATCAAGCACAAAAAAAGCGTGGCTCAAAACCACGCTTTTTTTGTGTCTTAAAACGAGCATTACACCCGTTTATTCAATAAGTAAGTAGCAAAGCCAATAAATAAAACACTAGGCAATACAGCCCCTACCACGGCTGGAATTTGATACACCATAACCACAGGACCAAAAATCTCATTGGTTAGGTGAAAAGTGATACCTGTGATCACGCCCATAATGATGCGTGCGCCCATTGTCACGGTACGAAGTGGTCCAAATATGAATGATAATGCCACTAATAACATCACGGCTATCGATATAGGCTGCATAATCTTACGCCACAATGCTAATTCATAGGTGCTCGTATCTTGCTCATTCTGTTTCAAATAGCTTAAATAAGACCATAATCCAGTGAACGATAAAGCCTCAGGTTTTACAGATACAACCCCTAGCTTTTCGGCGGTAAGTTGGGAGCTGTAAAACTCTTCACCTTGTTGCTCGGTAGTGATCTGTTCAGGTGTAATCATTACCTTATTAACATCGCGAAGTAACCAGCCATCCTTGCGGTTGAGTGCTTCTTCAGCTTTCGTAATTTGTGTTAATTGCAGTGACTTATCAAAATGATACATGTGTACACCGCGAAGTATGCCTTGTTGATCAACATCTTCGATATTTATGAAGTTGTTACCATCTTTTGCCCACACCCCTTGTTTGGCATTAAAAACATCCCCGCCATAAATGGCTTGGTTACGGATATCTTTTGCCTTGAGCTGTGCTTCTGGTGCACCCCACTCACCTAGTGCCATCATACAAATAGCCATAAACATAGCGGTTTTCATTACTGAAACAATAATTTGCAGCCGTGACATCCCCGCCGCTTGCATGACTACCAGCTCACTGTTTGAGGCCAGCGCACCAAGTCCCGTTAAGCCACCAATTAGCGCAGCCATAGGAAAGAAAATAACTAAATCGCCTGGCATACTATACAGTGTGTAAATGAGGGCTGTTGCAATATCATAGCTACCACGACCAACCGATTTTAACTGCTCAATAAACTTTATTAGGGTGCTAATACCCACCAATACCATTAACGCAAAACCGGTTGTTTGAATTATGCTGCGACCTAAATACCAGTCGAGTGTTTTCATCATGCGCTTAACTCCCGCTTAGTCACTACTGCTTTTAACCACGCACCGAGCGGACGACCTTTAATAATCAAGAACCCACCAATAAACAAGGCTGATAAATGGATCCACCACAAACCAATTGAAGGCGGAATTTTGCCATCTTCAACAGCAAACTTAGCGGCATTCAGTAATATGAAATACCCTAAATATAAGCTGATTGCAGGCACTAATTTAGCAAATTTACCTTGGCGCGGATTTACCACACTTAAAGGCACTGCTAATAAAGTTAATAATGGAATTGAAAGCGGAATAGCTAAACGCCATTGCCACTGCGCAATTGCTTCAGTGGTTTTCATTTTAAACAGATCAAATGTTGGTACAGCTTCTAATTTACGGCGCTGATGCTCAATTTCTTGATCTTGGATTTGCACACTATAGCCATCGAATTCGGTTAAGTTAAGGGCAGCTGTTTCGCCATCGGTTTCGTAACGTTTACCGTCGTTTAAAACAAGTTGTTGCTCACCATTTTCTTGTTCAATCACCACCCCACGCTCAGCATATACTAAACGGGCTAAGTCACCTTTCTCTCGGTCTGGCAACTGGGCAACAAATACTTTGTGAAGCTCTTTGCCGCCATTTTCAATATTATGAATAAACACAACCGCTTTTTCGTTCCCGGTTTGTTGAAAACGTCCGGCACGTAAAGCCGACAAGCCAGCGTCAGCTTTAGCTTGCTCTTTTAATTGATATTCTTGCTCACTGGCCCATGGCGCGATATAGAGTGTAAGCGCCCCTGCTAATACGGCCATAGCAGTGCTTGAAATAAGTGTCACTCGAACCACGTACCACTCACTCACACCACACGCTCTGAAAACTGTCATTTCGCTGTCAGCATAAATGCGACTATACGCCAAGATAATACCCAAGAAGATACTTAAAGGCAGAATAAGTGAAGCAAGTTGAGGTAGTTTTAGTGCAATCATCGAAAGCACAAGCTTAGCAGGAAGCCCCCCTTCAGAGGCGTCTCCTAAAATAACAACAAACTTTTGAGACACGAAAATAGTCATCAAAGTTAAAAATACGGCGACCTGCGACTTTAAGACTTCAGTGGTCAAATAACGAAAAATTAGCAATGCTCGCCCCTGTTAAACATCGAGTTTCACTGGAATAGTAAGGAATTTTGAGTAAACTAGTTATTTTACTCACTTTATTATATGCCATCAAAGTTAAATATCATACCTAGCAAGAACATATAATCTTGCTTAAATGGTACAGATGGCCTCTATTATGTGATATTGATATTCACATTAAGATAAAGTTCAAAAACACATAAATAGAGTCACAGTTTATGTACTAACATTAGTGCTTATAAACTAAAAAATGTAAGAAACAGCTCAAAATGAATTTCTTACCCTTATTTTACGAAGGTATTTAGACTCAACATCAGGAGTAACAATGGAATTTAGCGTAAAAAGTGGTAGTCCAGAAAAACAACGTAGCGCATGTATTGTAGTTGGCGTTTATGAGCCACGTCGTTTATCGCCCATTGGTGAACAGCTAGATAAAATAAGTGACGGTTATATCTCAAACTTACTTCGCCGCGGTGATCTTGAAGGAAAACCTGGTCAAGTATTGTTATTACACCACGTTCCCAATGTACTGAGCGAGCGCGTACTGCTAGTTGGTTGTGGTAAAGAGCGTGAGCTTGATGACAAACAATACAAACAAATCATCTCAAAAACGATTAACACGCTAAACGAAACAGGTTCGATGGAAGCTGTGTGCTTTTTAACTGAGCAACATGTTAAAAGTCGTGACACCTACTGGAAAGTCCGCCAAGCAGTCGAAACGACACAAGACTGTTTATACACATTTAATCAGCTTAAAAGCAAAAAGAGCGATCCACGTCGCCCGCTTCGTAAAATTGTTTTCAACGTACCAACACGTCGCGAGCTAACGATTGGCGAAAGTGCAATTGAGCATGGTTTAGCCATCGCTGCGGGTAGTAAGTTATGTAAAGATGTTGCCAATATGCCACCAAACATCTGTAACCCTGCTTACTTAGGTGAGCAAGCGAAAGAGCTTGCAGAAAACTTTGATAACGTAACTGTTGAAATTATTGGCGAAGAAAAAATGGCTGAGCTGGGCATGAATTCATACCTAGCGGTTGGCCGTGGTAGTGCTAATGAGTCAGTAATGTCTGTGATCAACTATCAAGGTGGCGACAAAGATCAAGCGCCAATCGTCTTGGTTGGTAAAGGTTTGACCTTTGACTCAGGTGGTATTTCAATCAAGCCAGGCGAAGCCATGGATGAAATGAAGTACGACATGGGTGGTGCTGCAGGTGTTATTGGTGCTATGCGCGCCTTGGTACAAATGCAGTTACCTATTAATGTGGTTGGTGTACTTGCCGGATGTGAAAATATGCCAGGCTCGAACGCTTATCGACCGGGTGATATTTTAACAACCATGTCAGGTCAAACTGTTGAAGTGTTAAATACCGATGCAGAAGGCCGGTTAGTATTGTGTGATGCATTAACGTATGTTGAGCGTTTTGAACCAGATACTGTTGTCGACGTAGCGACACTAACTGGTGCGTGTATCATTGCGCTGGGCTCTCATGCTACGGGTTTACTCTCAAACCATAACCCACTTGCTCATGATTTACTTAAAGCGTCTGAGCAAAGTGGTGACCGCGCATGGCAATTGCCACTGTGGGATGACTACCAAGAGCAACTTGAAAGCCCATTTGCTGATTTCACCAACTTAGGTGGCCGTGCAGCAGGTACGATTACTGCAGCGTGCTTCTTGTCTAAATTTACCAAAAAATATAATTGGGCTCATTTAGATATTGCAGGCACAGCGTGGCGTAGTGGCGGTAAAAATAAAGGCGCTACAGGCCGTCCGGTCCCAATGCTGACACAATATTTACTTAACCGCGCAGGCGTAAACGAAGCCAATCACGACTAACAAGCTAAACATAGCTAAATAAGGCGCCAAATGGCGCCTTATTAATTGAAGCAATACGCGTTCTATGTCAAAATCCCTGCTTTGATCTGTGTATCTGTGGGGACGCCCGTCACAATGAGTATGAACGCACAATTTTACGTTCTAAAACAAGATGATAATGCCCAGCAATCAACTGACGCACGTTTCGATCTCGCGGCAAAAATTGCTGCTGATCAGTATCGTCTTGGTCATCGCGTATTTATTTACGCCGATAACACTGACATGGCCCACACAATCGACGACATCATTTGGTCATTTGAACCAGATAGTTTTGTACCACACAACCTACAAGGTGAAGGCCCTAAAGGTGGCGCACCGGTTGAAATTGGTATGACTCCGCCTGTCGGCAACAGAAAAATATTAATCAACTTAGCTGAACACCTGCCGGATTTTATTCGCCGTTTTCAGCAAGTTTTTGACTTTGTACCCATTGAGCCAAACGCTAAGCAAGCCGCCCGTGAGCGGTTTAAAAAGCTTCGCCAACTGGGCGCTCATATTGCAACGCAAGAAATTGACATTTAAGCATTTATTTAAGGTTCTGTGTAATGGATAAAACCTATAATCCGCAAGATATTGAACAGTCTTTATACCAAGACTGGGAAGAAAATGGCTACTTTAAACCGTCTGGCCAAGGTGACGCATACTCAATTATGATCCCGCCACCAAACGTCACGGGTAGCTTACACATGGGCCATGCGTTCCAAGATACCATCATGGATACGCTAACGCGTTTAAAGCGTATGCAAGGCAATAATACATTATGGCAAGTAGGTACTGACCACGCGGGTATCGCAACACAAATGCTTGTTGAGCGTAAGCTTGCTGCTGAAGAAGGTAAAACACGCCACGACCTAGGCCGTGATGCATTTATCGAAAAAATCTGGGAGTGGAAAAACCACTCTGGCGGCACTATCACTAAACAATTACGTCGTTTAGGTGCTTCTGTAGATTGGGACCGTGAGCGTTTCACTATGGACGAAGGTCTTTCTGAGGCGGTTAAAGAAGTATTCGTACGTCTTCACAAAGAAGATTTAATCTACCGTGGTAAGCGCCTAGTAAACTGGGACCCTAAACTACACACCGCTATTTCTGATCTTGAAGTTGAGAACAAAGACAAACAAGGTCACATGTGGAACTTACGTTACCCACTTGCTGATGGCGTAACAACACAAGATGGTAAAGACTATATCGTTGTTGCCACAACGCGTCCTGAAACAATGCTAGGTGATTCAGGTGTTGCGGTTAACCCTGATGATGAGCGTTACCAAGATCTGATCGGTAAAGAAATTTTACTACCTATCGTAAACCGTCGTATTCCAATTGTTGCCGATGAGCATGCAGACATGGAAAAAGGCACTGGTTGTGTAAAAATTACCCCTGCCCACGATTTTAACGATAACGAAGTGGGTAAACGTCACCAGCTTCCTATGATCAACATCTTCAATAAAGATGCTGCGATATTAAGCGAAGGCGAAAGCTACACATTCGACGGTAAAGAGCTTGAATTAGATGCGCCAATTCCTGAGCGCCTACACGGCCTTGACCGCTTTGATGCACGTAAAGCGATTGTGAGCGAATTTGAAGAACTTGGCCTACTAGAAAAAATTGAAGATCACAGCTTAACAGTCCCTTACGGTGACCGTTCTGGCGTAGTGATTGAGCCACTTCTTACTGACCAATGGTACGTGCGCGTAGCACCTCTTGCTGAACCAGCAAAAGAAGCGGTTAAAAATGGCGACATTAAATTTGTACCTCAGCAATACGAGAACATGTACTTCTCGTGGATGAACGACGTACAAGATTGGTGTATTTCACGTCAGCTTTGGTGGGGTCACCGCATCCCTGCTTGGTACGACAACGAAGGTAACGTATATGTTGGTCGTGACGAAGCTGAAGTACGCCGCGATAACAACCTTGCTGATGATGTTGCACTTAAGCAAGACGAAGACGTTTTAGATACCTGGTTCTCGTCTGCGCTTTGGACTTTCTCAACGCAAGGCTGGCCTGCAAACACTGATGATTTAAAAACTTTCCACCCGTCTGACGTGCTGGTAACAGGTTTCGACATCATCTTCTTCTGGGTTGCTCGTATGATCATGATGACCATGCACTTCATCAAAGATGAAGACGGCAAGCCACAAGTACCATTTAAAACCGTTTACGTAACAGGCCTTATCCGTGATGAAAACGGCGATAAGATGTCTAAATCGAAAGGTAACGTTCTTGATCCTATCGACATGATTGACGGTATCGACCTTGAAAGCCTAGTTGAAAAGCGCACTGGTAACATGATGCAACCACAACTAGCGAAGAAGATTGAGAAAAATACTCGCAAAACATTCGAAAACGGTATCGAAGCACACGGTACAGACGCGCTACGTTTCACCCTTGCAGCAATGGCTTCAACGGGCCGTGATATCAACTGGGATATGAACCGCCTAGAAGGTTACCGTAACTTCTGTAACAAACTATGGAACGCGAGCCGTTACGTATTAATGAATACAGAAGAGCAAGACTGTGGTTTCGCTACAGATGCTGAAAAACAGTACTCACTTGCTGATCGTTGGATTTTAGGCCAATTTGAAGCAACAGTTAAAACCTATACCGAGCATCTAGAAAACTACCGTTTTGACCTAGCTGCAAACACCATTTATGAGTTCACTTGGAACCAATTCTGTGACTGGTACCTAGAACTGACTAAACCAGTATTGTTTAAAGGTAACGAAGCACAGCAACGTGGTACTCGTCATACTTTGATCACGGTATTAGAAAGCCTACTACGCTTAATGCACCCGTTAATGCCTTACATCACAGAAACGATTTGGCAACGCGTGGCACCACTTGCAGGCATTGAAACTGCGGGCACTAGCATCATGGTTCAAGGTTTCCCTGTTTACAATGAAGCAAATGTTGATAGCCAAGCGATGGCTGACCTTGAGTGGGTTAAGCAATTCATTCTTGCTATTCGTAACATCCGTGGTGAGATGGATATCAGCCCAAGCAAGCCATTATCGGTATTGCTTGCTAATGCGTCTGACGAAGACAAGCGCCGCTTAACGGATAACGAAGCATTCTTAGCGTCTCTTGCTAAGCTTGAAGAGTTCACGCTTCTTGATAACAAAGACGATGCACCTGCATGTGCAACATCATATGTTGGCAACCTTGAGATCATGATCCCAATGGCTGGCCTAATCGATGTAGAAGCTGAATTAGCCCGTATCGCGAAGCAGCTTGAAAAAGCAGAAAAAGGCTTAGCACAGGTTCAAAACAAGTTAGCTAACGAGAAGTTCGTAAATAATGCACCAGAAGCTGTGCTTGCTAAAGAGCATGCTAAACTGGCTGAATTTACAGATGCGAAAGACAAACTATTAGCGCAAAAAGCGAAAATCGAAAGTCTATAACAGCATATATCAAGCGCGATTTATTCGCGCTTACAAAAAAGCCGCGCTATAACATTGTTATAGCGCGGCTTTTTAATGCTCTGTAGCGCAACTTTACATCGCGCCAGTATTAAAACGTGTAGTTATACTGAGCACCAACTAGTACTGCGTGACCTTTTGATTCATATTCCCATGAAACATTTTGGCCTAAAGAAGCTGCTAGGCTGTCTTTTTCAGAGAAGTTTTGTGTTTTACCACGAAGGATACTTACACCTAAGTCAACATTTGAGTTTTCGCTAAATGCGTAGTTACCACCAAACGAGAACCAGAAACGATCTGTATCAGGGATAGAGATTGATAAGTGTGATTTATCAGCTGGTGATTCGTCGTATGCAATACCTGCACGAAGTAATAATGCATCGCTGTACTGGTAGTCAGTACCGATAGAGTAACGCATTGAATCAGAGAAGTTCTCTTCTTTAGAGAATACAGGCGTTTCAAGGCTTGGTGTATATGCTTCTAATTTTTGGAAGCTGTCCCAACCTGTCCATAAGATGCTGTAGTGTACGCCTAGCTTCTTATCAACTTGATGTGAACCAGAAAACTCAGCAATTGCTGGTAGTGTTAGTTTTAACTCACCAGGTACTACAGTGCCCGCTAAACCGCCAACAGCAGCTGGAAGTTGGTTTGAGTACTCACCTTCAAAATCGATATCTGTTTCGCTGCGGTAGTTAAAACCAAAACGGCTATTCTCATCTAGTTGATACATTACACCAACGTTCCAACCAAAGCCGTAGTCGTCGCCTTCAAGGTGAGCGATTTGCGTGCTAGCTGGTAAACCAAATGGGTTAGTACCTGCATTACGAATCACTTTCGCATCAGCATAAACATAGTTTAAACCAAGACCTAGGCTGAACTGTTCGTTGATTTTGTATGAAGCGCTTGCATTCATATTTACAGTAACGATTTCAGTTTCACCTGCAATAGAGCCCGCAGCGTAGTCATCATTAAATTCAGTAGAAAGACCAAAGTTTGAGAAAGCACCAAAGCCTAGTGATACTTTGTCGTTTAATGGCATTGTGAAGTAGCCAGCAGGAATAAATGCAGATGGTGCGATGCTGTCATCATCAATAACATTCTCATCTAAACCATATGCCGCACCTTCTCCATTTAGACTTACGTCTGGAATTACAGCAATGCCTGCAACTGAAATTTGCTTGTCTTTGAATAAAGACATAAGTGCAGGGTTGCGAGCAACAACAGAGGCATCATCAGCTACGGCTGCTTCACCAGCGTATGCACGACCTAAACCTGATACGTTTTGCTCTGCTAATTGGAAGGCTGCAGCAAAGCTGTCAGCAGAAACAACAGCAAGTGATGCTGCAATTAGTGTTTTAGTGAACTTCATAAATCTGTGTCCTCTTGCAAACTTGTGCGTTAGCTAATCCAACATCGAGGGCAACCCATTAGTTAAGCATAAAAGATTAGCACTGTATGTTGGTATTAGATGTTTTATTCTAATGATTACAAACTTTCGAACATTACCTTAATTAAGATCAAAAAACTGTAATTTTTCGTTAGAAATAGGTAAAAAACCCGCATTTTAACAACAAGATAACAACTTATTAAAACTCATCAGATCTCTGGTTACAAACCTTGCAAACAACAATAGTTATCATTTGCATTGACATGTATTTGTTGTCCCTTTAGACTTAAATAAAGGTTTTTCAGTTAGGATCGGACCATGGAAATCGCACTTATTGTTGTTGCGCTGATGTTATGCGGTGTGAGTGTTCATTATTTTTGTAAAGCTAACTACTGTGCGTGTACTAAAGCAGGTGATTGCGATAACCCTGTGAATCACTTTTGGTTAAAAGCGATGTTTAGTGCGGTATTGTCACTCATGTTATGTTGCATCGCCTTGCATGTCGAAAAAGGGACGTTGTTGTGGTTGGTTTTAATGACGAGTTGTTTTAGTGGTGCATTTATATCAGCAAAACGCAGCGCTAGAAAACGCTGCGTTAAGTCTAAACAAGCAGATGCTCTTTTAACAAACGAGCCAAATTAAGCTGATAATCTAGCGGTTTTATACTTGCAACAATCTTAAGATCTTGCTCTTCATTCAAATTAACATCTTTCGCAGTAATGTGGTGCTTGTGTTTCGCGTTATAAAATATTTTAACTTTAGGCTTGATTGGATTTTGATGATTTCCTTCCATTACCAGCGCCAAACGCTCATTGTTTAACTTCACAATCGTGCCAACAGGATGTACACCTAAGCATTTAATAAAGCGTTGCACCAACTCTGAATCAAACATCTGTTTGTTAGCAAGTAAATAGCGCAGTGCCGAAATGGGTTCTTCACCCATTTGGTGAGGTCTGTCCGCCGTCATTGCATCATACACATCAACAATAGCCATAATGCGCGCTGGTCGACTTAACTTTTCTCCGGTGATGCCCCGAGGATAACCGCTGCCATCTAAACGTTCATGATGATTAACTATCATCTCTAACATTAAGGGCGTAATGCCTTTTTCACCTTTCACTAAACCTAAACTTTGTGCCACATGTTTTTTTACTACCTGCATTTCATTATTATTTAATGCGCTTGGCTTAGAAAGAACCCCCTGTGGCATCTTGGCTTGCCCAATATCATGCAGCAATGCACCCATTGCTAATTCTTTAATGGTTTTTTCTTTATAGCCTAAGTACTTGGCAAACACACTAACCAAAATGGCGGTGTTGATCATATGTCGCCAATTATAAATATGTTTATCTCTGAGCCGCGTTAAGATAGTCAACGCATTGTGATTACGAAATACCGAGCTGACTATATCAACGGCGATATCATCAAGTACCGACACATTCATTTTTAAACCCGAGGTAATATCAGAGTAGAAGCCTTGCAATTTTCGACTATGTTGTTCGTAATGCACACTGGCTTTTAGAAACTCTTGTTGAACAGTGATCCCTTGCGGTACTTCGTTAGCCGCAGGCTTTTGTTCTACTTTGGCTTTAGTAGTCTCAGGTTTTGGTTGATATTTTTTAGGAAGTGCAACATCACTTTGGGTGAAGTCGATAAGAAGCTCTTCAACACCTTCAGATATTAAGCGCTGAATAATAGTTTTATCGCGGACCAGGCCACGCGTCTTAATTTTTATGCTATTTATGTGCTCTTGCTGCTTACTGACACTGTCAACAAACATCCCTGGTACTAGTTCGGCAATGGGTAAAGTTATAAGCATAAACGCGCTTGGTGTATAAAAATATTGAGTTTTTAATTATCACCAATTAATCAAAAATGTCTATATATTATTCTTAGAATACGAAATAGGTATGGGTTAGAAAATTGAAAAGAGGAAAGTTAAAAAAGGGAAAGTTAGAAAGTAGCAACTCGCTAACTTTACTCTTTCCCCTAGAAGCTCACAAACTATTAAGTTTCAATCTGAGAGCTGACAGCTGATAGCTGTTTACTCCTGAAAGTAAGTGCCCCAGCCGTCGTATTCAACATCAGTTTGCTGAGCAAGCGCTTCTAGCTTGTCTACGTCTTCCATAATCGCTTCTACGTCAAGTTCACACTCAACAACCACATCAAAGCTCCACACTTTCTCGCCGTCTTCTAGCTCAAGTTCAGCAGGCTCTTCAACATCATAACCTAGTTTAAAAGCGGCTAAAGCTGCTTGCTCTAACTTTTCAAAATTTTCGCTAACAAAGTGGTGTTCCACTTCATAAAGTACTTCAGGATCTGAGCCATCTTCAAGTAATGAAGTTACGATGTCTTCAGTAATTTCGCGCCAATTTTCCATTATTTATTTCTCACTTGAGCATCTAATTCAGTTATTTTAGCAGCCATAACCTGATGAACATGGGATGCATGATCACGAGCAGATACGTCTTTATCAAGATAGATTGGCGCTAACATTTCGAGATAAATTGTACCATTATCCCAGCGATTTAGCTTAATAGTTTTATGTGTTGTACTCATACAAACAGGCACTACTGGCACATCGGCACTCATAGCAGTATGAAAAGCACCGGTTTTAAAAGGTAATAAACCTCGGCCATAGCTACGCGTCCCCTCAGGGAACATCCATACCGATAACCCTTTACGCTTAATTTTTTCGGCTGATTTAGAAATTGTACCAGCTGCTTTTGAGCGATTAGCTCGGTCAATTAATATATTGCCTGATAGCCAATAAAGCTGGCCAAAAAATGGGATCCACTTAAGGCTTTTTTTACCAAGGCTTACACAGTTCTCAGGCACCATCGCTGGCAAAGTAAATAAATCATAATTATTTTGATGGTTGGCTACATACACTGCAGGACCAATATTTTTAGGATCTTCGTGGTACTTAAGCTCAAGCTTTACACCCAATACTTTAGCAACTTTGCAAAACCACCCAGAGATAATGTGAACGTTATTGGCATGAAACGGCTTCACAATACATAAAAGCAAACCAACAAGGCAGCTTAAAACTATAAATAAAGCCATGAAAATAATGCGAAAAACAGCTAACAAACGAATTCTCCTCGTACTAATCAGCGCGCATTATACCGTGATTAATTGCATTTCCATAGTATTAAGCGAACACATGTAAGCTAAAAATTATTACAAAATCGCTTACCGGCATTACCATTACGGCTATCTGAAATAGCCAATTGCTAACCGTGTTCAGAGTTTTCTCTTGTTTATTTATGAAGCATCTTAAAAGGTGCTAGGCCTATGAATGATAGTATTTTCGATAGCATTATTCCTACTTATGACGCAATTGGTTGAACGTTTATGAAAAACACATCTTTATCTCTAGCTGTACTGTGCGCATTAACGCTAAGTAACTACAGTGTGGCAAATAACACAGATACTCACTACTTTAACCAAAATGCCCTTAATAGTGATACCGAAGGAAACTTTCCTGCAACCGTACTTTTTGCTCAAAATTCAATAACGCCTTCTCTGAATAAGATCGAAGACGATATTCAACCTCATTTAGTAGCGCAAAGAAAAACCATGCTGATGTTCAAGCCACATCAAGAATTAGCAAATGACTCTCAAATTATCTTAAGTGTGCTTGATAGCAACGATACCCTCGTGTATCAAACGTTTATGCGCTCGCCTGATGCCTTTACTAAACCCTTTGGTTATGATGATAATTCTGTTAACTATTCTGATAACACTTTTTCGAGCATTCTGCCGGCATCAGTTATTCAGCCGAACATTCACTTTGCGTTTGAGCTAGGCGATAAGTCAAGTAAACTAAATAACGTCAAAGTTGGTGCAAGCACAAGTCTTATAATTAATACTATTGATGTAGGCTTACTTACTCCTTATCGAGACAAGTTCACTTTTCAACACGATGCTGATTTACATCGCCAGTACTTTCAGCAAGTCCCTATTACTAAGCTATCTGTAAATAATTTTGAACCGCTGCATTTAACCGAAGTGATGATGCCTGACGGCCGCCTGTTGACTGACTCAGATCCAAGTAAAGGGGGGTTTACTCTGGCGATATGCGCCATTTAATTGCTAAAAACCTGCTGTCGCATGGTATCAATAATGCTAACTATGGTATCAATGCGTCTGGTATCGGAGGCCCAACAGCACACCCGTATAGTGCAGCACAAGTAACCGCCCATAATGCTATTGGTAAGTACGATAATGGTATCTTTGTTCACGGTTTATCAGGTGGTGCGGGCATGGTGACACTGTATAAATCTGTTGGTAATGAATTTAGTCACGAGTTAGGACATAACTTCGGTTTAGGCCATTACCCTGGCGGCGAACATGGAGTATTGAATCGCCCCGCCGATGAACGTAATTCAACTTGGGGTTGGGATGGCGACTTAGATAAATTTATACCAAACTTTTCACCTAAGTTATCGTATAAAGACCGCTGCTATAAACAGACCTGTATTGCTGCATTTAATGGTCATCAATATGGCACAGGCTCTATGTCTGGTGGTGGGCCAATGTACAGCGAGTACAACAAATACACGCTACATACTCCATACGAGTTGCAACATATACAACGCTTTTTAGAAAACAAAGCACATTTTGATAGCAGCAGCAAAACTGGGTTTAGTAAATGGGATCCGCTGACTCAATCAATGCAACCTTGGAACAATACAGTCTTAGATACCAATACACTGCGCTTGGTTAATCGCACTCCTTATAAGCAAAATGTTCCAATCACAACTATTATCGGTTTTTACGATCCTGAACAACAGCTACAAAGCTTTATTTACCCTGCACTTCACGGTGCTTCAGGCGCCGTCTATAAAGATAGCTTCTCTTCATCAAGCTGTACGTTAATTGTCAAAACCCAAAAAGCAGGGAATAAAACCTTCAACCTACCTGCAACACGATTAACAACAGGTAAAATGAATAAGATCCACATCAATCTAGAGGCAGCTTCAGTACCAACTAGCGCTTCTGTGTACTGCGACTCAAACCTACTGGTATGGCAAGAGCTAGAACCTGCAAAACAAAACTTACCAGCCTCAGTTATCACTACTCAAGAGAAGCCAAAAGCCTGTATTGTAAACATAGAAACAAACGAAGAGTTTTGTCTACAGGATGGACAAAAAGCAAGCTCTCTTCCCGCTTTTGTAAGTCGAAAGCCTGTTTATGTGAGAGCACCACAAGGTTTACAGGTTATGTTATCTGACTATGGAAACTTATCTTATAACCGCATTGCGACTTTTAATGGCACCGTTGAAAATAACAAACTAAAAAATGTTTTAGCAAAAAATGGACAATATTTAGATTTCTCTAAGCCGCGCTCTATGCGCGTATTTAGCTCTGAGGAGCCTTTAGGTTGCATTGTAAGCTTGCTAGATCAAAGTGAATACTGCTTAAAAGCAAATGAACGCTCAAACTACAGGCTACCTGCTTATATCAATAAACATCCTGTATACGTTAAAGCAACGCCAGGAGTAGCAGTGACTCTTTCTGATTGGCCGAATCTATCTTATCGCCATACAGCTACGTTCACTGAAAATACCAGCCATCAAGATTTGCAAAATGTAAAAGCCGATAACGGTCAATACCTTAACTTTTCTAGGCCGGCTTCAATGAGAGTCGTTGCAAACTAAAGCAACAAAAAGGCCTGCAATTGCAGGCCTTGTATTTTACTCTATTACTTCACTTGGCGACTCATCATTATCATCAGTCTGAGTCATCTCAACCACAGCTTCATCAACCCGCTGCAGACCGCGTGGTAATTTGTTACCTCGTCTACCCCGTTCACCATGATAATGCTCAAGATCAGACGGTTTAAGTGTCAGTTTTCGTTTACCTGCATGCAGGGTTACGCTACTGCCCTCTGGCACCACAGCAAGTACTTTTACAAACTCTTCACGAGCTTGTACTTTCGCACTTGGAATAGAAATAATCTTATTCCCTTTACCTTTACTTAACTTAGGTAAGTCACGCAGTGGGAATAACAACATTCGGCCTTCGTTAGAAATTGCCATACAGTAGTCTGTCGCTACATCAGTCACTCTAATTGGCGCGAGTAATTCACCGCCTTTAGGAACACTAACAAGCGCTTTACCGTTTTTGTTCTTACTCACTAAATCTTTAAAGTCGCTAATAAAGCCATAACCTGCATCTGAAGCCATTAACAACACTTGGTTGTCTTCAGCCATCACCACATGCTCAAAGTTGGCACCAGAACTTAGGTTAAAGCGCCCTGTCATTGGTTCACCTTGACTACGAGCTGAAGGTAAACTGTGCGCATCGGTAGCAAAAGCGCGACCACTTGAGTCTAAGAACACTGCTGGCTGATTACTCTTACCTCGCGCCGAGGCTTTATAGCTGTCGCCAGACTTATAACTTAGCCCTTCAACATCTAAATCATGGCCTTTACCAACACGTGCCCAGCCTTTTTCAGATAGCACAACTGTAACTGACTCAGAAGGAATAAGATCTTTTTCGCTTAGTGCTTTTGCTTCTACACGTTCAACGACTGGTGAGCGGCGATCATCACCGTACATTTCAGCGGCTTCTTGGATTTCTTTTTTCATCAACGTCGACATACGACGCTCAGAACCCAAAATTTGCTCTAACTTGTCACGTTCAAGCGCAAGCTCATCTTGCTCACCTTTAATCTTAAATTCTTCAAGTTTTGCTAAATGACGTAGTTTTAATTCTAAAATTGCTTCGGCTTGAATATCGGTAATACCAAAGCGCTCCATTAATACGGGCTTTGGTTTATCTTCAGTACGAATAATTTCGATAACTTCGTCGATATTTAAAAAGGCAGTTAATAAACCTTCTAAAATATGCAAGCGTGCTAACACTTTATCTAGGCGGTATTGTAAACGGCGACGAACTGTTTCACGGCGGAACGTTAACCACTCAGTTAAGATACTACGTAAGTCTTTAACTTGCGGACGACCATCAAGGCCAAGCATGTTTAAGTTTACGCGGTAGTTCTTTTCTAAATCGGTGGTTGCAAACAGGTGTGCCATTAATGGCTCAGCCTTGATGCGGTTCGAACGCGGTACAATCACGATACGAGTTGGATTTTCGTGATCTGATTCGTCACGTAAATCGGCAACCATCGGTAACTTTTTAGCGTTCATTTGTGCAGCAATTTGCTCAAGTACTTTTGCACCTGAACACTGATGAGGTAGCGCTGTAATTACAATATCACCGTGCTCTTCAGTGTAAATTGCACGCATCTTGATAGAGCCACGTCCGGTTTGATAAATCTTACGAATATCATCTTTCGGAGTGATTATCTCAGCTTCTGTTGGATAGTCAGGGGCATGCACTAACTCAAGCAGCTCTTCGATTTCAGCTTTTGGTTTATCAAGCAGTAAACAACAGGCACTGGCTACTTCACGCACGTTGTGTGGTGGAATATCCGTTGCCATACCTACCGCGATACCAGTCACACCATTGAGCAAAATGTGCGGTAAGCGCGCTGGCAATACCATTGGCTCATCCAGTGTGCCATCAAAGTTTGCGGTCCAATCAACAGTACCTTGGCCGAGCTCTTTTAATAAAACTTCAGAGAACTTAGATAAACGCGCTTCGGTATAACGCATCGCCGCAAATGACTTAGGATCGTCCGCGGCACCCCAGTTACCTTGGCCGTCCACCAGCGGGTAACGGTAAGAAAACGGCTGAGCCATCAACACCATGGCTTCATAACAAGCACTATCACCATGGGGATGGTATTTACCAAGTACATCACCAACAGTACGCGCAGATTTTTTATACTTAGCTTGCGCCGATAACCCAAGCTCGCTCATTGCATAAATGATACGACGCTGTACAGGCTTTAGACCATCACCCACATGCGGTAAGGCGCGGTCCATAATGACGTACATTGAGTAGTTTAAGTAGGCGTCTTCAGTAAAACGCCCCATTGTTTGTTGTTCTATGCCCTGCATCAGCAAGGTATCAGTATCACTCATTAACGCTTACCTATTTTTTCTTTGCGCTAACACGATAAATCACGTTAGCAAAGTCGTCTGAGATCAATAAGCTGCCATCTGCAAGTTCTGCAAAGGCAACTGGGCGACCAAATGTTTCTTCATTTTGCATAAACCCTGTAACGAACGGAGTGTATTGAGTAATACGACCTTGTTCAACGTTCGCTAACATCACTCTGTAACCCGATTTTTTACTGCGGTTCCAAGAGCCATGCTCAGCAACAAATAGTTGCTCCTTGTATTTCGCAGGGAACTGTTTGCCGTTATAAAAATGAATACCAAGAGGTGCTACGTGCGCACCAAGTGCAAGCGCAGGTGACTTGTAATCAGCAATGCTCTTACCTTGACCAAACTCAGGGTCTAAAATGGCACCTGCATGCACATAAGGGAAACCATAATGTGCCCCTTCTTCACCTTCACCTACACGGTTGATTTCGCAAGGAGGCATATCATCGCCCATCATGTCACGGCCATTATCACTAAACCAAAATGCATTGGTAGTTGGGTGATAATCAAAACCAACTGAGTTACGAACACCTTTGGCGATTGTTTTAATTTCTTTTGTATCTACATCTAACGAAAAGATACGACCATATTTGTCGTCTTCCGCACAAATGTTACATGGCACACCCACAGGCACAATTAGCTCACCGGTTGGCGCAAAGCTAATGAACTTCCAGCCATGATGACGATCGGTTGGGAATTTATCGTAAACGACTTCAAATTTAGGGTCTTTTAGGTTTTTATCGATATCTTTAAAACGGATGATACGCGACACTTCTGCCACATATAAATCACCATCTTTAACAGCTAATCCCGAAGGCATTTCAAGGCCTGTGGCGATAACCATTTTTCTATCGGCAACGCCATCACTATTATGATCTATTAATGCATATACATTGCCCGCTTTTCGTGAACCAGCATACACAATGCCTCTTTTTGACACGGCAATCTGACGCGCATTTTCAACGTCATCAGCAAACAAGCTGATAGTAAATCCATCAGCTACAGTGAGTTTATCAAGAATATCTTTGGCCATTACCGGCGCTGACAACAAGCTCAGCGATAATAATGAGGTCAGTATTTTTTTCATTTTTCTTGCCCTTTCATTCGTTCAACTACCTTAACTAAACTTGTGCGCGGTTACCGTGATCTTCTAACCACTGGCGACGGTCTGATGAACGTTTCTTTGCAAGTAACATATCCATCATCTCCATCGTTTGCTCCTCTTCGTCCAGCGTTAATTGCACTAGACGACGCGTATTTGGATCCATAGTGGTTTCACGTAATTGTAGTGGGTTCATTTCACCCAACCCTTTAAAGCGTTGAACATTGACCTTACCACGTTTCTTCTCGGCCTCAATGCGCGCTAAAATGCCGTTCTTTTCATCTTCATCAAGGGCATAGTACACCTCTTTACCAATGTCGATACGGAATAATGGCGGCATTGCTACATACACGTGACCTTCTTTAATAAGTGCAGGGAAATGACGCACGAACAAAGCACACAATAGAGTCGCAATGTGTAATCCATCCGAGTCAGCATCGGCCAAGATACAAATTTTGTTATAACGCAAACCAGATAAATCACTCGAATCTGGGTCTATACCTAGTGCCACAGAGATATCATGCACCTCTTGCGACGCTAAAATCTGACCCGACTCCACTTCCCAGGTATTTAAGATTTTACCGCGCAGTGGCATGATTGCTTGGAATTCACGGTCACGCGCTTGTTTTGCTGAACCACCCGCAGAGTCCCCCTCTACTAAAAACAGTTCAGTGCGGTCATTATCTTGCGCGCTACAATCGGTTAATTTACCTGGTAATGCAGGGCCTGAAGTAATGCGCTTACGCACAACTTTTTTGGCGGCACGTAAACGGCGCTGTGCATTTGAGATACATAGCTCAGCTAATAATTCTGCCGTTTCTGTGTGCTCGTTTAGCCATAAGCTGAATGAATCTTTTACTACACCAGAGACAAACGCTGCACATGAACGTGAAGATAGCTTTTCTTTGGTTTGACCAGCGAACTGTGGGTCTTGCATTTTTACCGACAACACATAGCTACAGCGCTCCCAGATATCATCTGGCGTTAGCTTTACGCCACGCGGTAATAGATTTCTGAATTCACAGAATTCACGCATTGCTTCAAGTAAGCCTTGGCGTAAGCCATTGACGTGTGTACCGCCTTGGGCAGTAGGGATTAAGTTTACATAACTTTCAGCGATTGACTCACCGCCTTCAGGTAACCAAACCACAGCCCAATCAGCGCCTTCTGTAGAGCTAGAAAATTCACCTATAAATGGGTCTTTTGGCAGTACTTCAAACCCTTTAACAGCTTCATTTAAGTAATCTTTTAAACCTGTTTCGTAATACCACTCTTGGCTTTCTTTGGTTTGCTTATTGGTAAACTTAATACGCAGGCCTGGGCATAATACTGCTTTGGCTTTTAGCAAATGATTAAGCTTAGTAATAGAGAAGTTAGCTGAGTCAAAATAGCTGGCATCAGGCCAAAAACGCACAGTTGTACCTGTATTACGCTTACCCACAGTACCAATGACGTTAAGGTCTTCAACCTTGTCACCGTTCTCAAAAGCCATACGAAATTGCTGTGCATCACGGCGCACGGTTACTTCAACACGAGTCGATAGCGCATTTACAACCGAAATACCTACCCCGTGTAAACCACCCGAAAACTGATAGTTTTTATTTGAGAACTTACCACCGGCATGTAGCTTGGTAAAAATAAGTTCCACACCCGGAATACCTTCTTCTGGGTGAATATCAATTGGCATACCACGGCCATCATCAATAACTTCAAGTGAGTTATCTTCATGAAGAATAACATCAATTTTTGTTGCATGACCTGCCATTGCTTCGTCGACACTGTTATCGATAACCTCTTGACCTAAGTGGTTAGGACGAACCGTGTCGGTATACATACCTGGGCGGCGTTTTACGGGCTCTAACCCGTTTAAGACTTCAATTGCTTCGGCGTTATAATTTTGCTGACTCATAGTTTTTATATCTTTTATGCGCTTAGCTATGTTTTACGTGATTTTAAGAAAATCTACAATACTTGCAAAGGTTTGTTCGAAGCCGATAAAACTATGATCGCCTCCAAATTCAACGTGTTGCTTACACTGAGAATAATAGTTAACCGCCTGCTGAAAAGGCAGTACTTCATCGCCCGTTTGCTGTAGCAAATAAAGCAATGAAGGAGTGTCTAATTGCGGCAAATATAAACTGCGCAATGCATCCATGTGACGAGTACCAAGTTCGTAATGACTATCTTGATACGGGTTATAATTTGGCCCTAAATAGTTATCGAGTAACTCAAATGGGCGAACCGCAGGGTTAATCACCACCGCAGGTATCGAATAACGTTGCGACAAATAGGTCGCATAAAAACCGCCTAATGAACTACCTAGTAATACAGTATCATCATTTAGCAATTGTTCTAATTGTATAATTGCATGTAATGGCTCATGGGTTAATCGCGGCACCTGATAATCAACATCGAATAGCGCCATATGTTCACCAAAGCGCACGGCTTTGTAAGATTGCTCAGAACTATTAAAGCCATGAATATAAATTACCCGTTTAGCCATACTACATCCGTGCTTAACTGCAATTTTTGTTGTGCATCAACATTTAAGTTAATGACACGAAATGCGGGGCCTAAATCGTCTTGCTGCCATGCCATCGTGTGCTTAGTAAATTGTATCGAGCTGGCTGGTGTAGCAAACACGCTAAGATCACGGTAAGTTTGCGTGTATTCATGATGCACATGACCATGAAACACACCAATACACTGCTCACTATTAACACACATGTTTAAAAACTGTGGGCCATTTTCTAGCATATGTTTATCTAAATAAGCTTGAATTGGCAACGGATTATGATGACAAAACACCACGCTTGGAACTTGCCCTATTGCTTGGCTTAATTCATTCAAATGCGTGTGAGTTACCCAACCTGCTGGCGTCGAACCTTTTGAGTTTGCTAAAAGCAGTTGCCCACCTAAAAAAGTAATGCGTTTACTGTTTAAAATTTGCGGGCTTGTAAGCTTTTCATATTCAGCGAGTTCATCATGATTGCCAGGCAACCAAAATACCGGGCAGCTGAGCGCTGAATCTGTAATTAATTTAGCAAAAAGTTGATAAGACTCGCTGCTGTGATCTTGTGTTAAGTCGCCACCAAACACCACACAATCAGCATCTAGCTCAGCAATGGCATGTAAACAGCGCGCAAAATACGCAGCCGTATTCACAGAAAAGTAGTCACCATTAGGTTCTTTAAATAGGTGACAATCAGTTATATGGGCGACTTTCAGTGCTGTTTTATCAAAATGATAGCGGTCACTAAACCAAGCCATTATTTACATCCCAATTTAAAACCGCTCGGCCATTTTCAACACAGGCAACCAACCAGTCATACAAAAAGGCATTAAGCTGATACTTTTCATCTTTTTGATGCATACTCGGATTCGGGTACGCGTATGAGGGCTTGATACGTTGATGAAAATCATGATGAATGATTTCAGCCACTTTCGCATCATGATACATACGGACCGTTAGATATAGAGGCTGTAATGAACTCAATTGTCCAGTTTCTTGATTAATAGAGATATCGGTGGTGTATTTAGCCGTATCGTCCACTTTTATCACAAAAGTGCTCTGACCTAACTGAACTTTTCGCTCCTGCCCTACCAAACGCTCACGTGGCAATAATTTTAGTGCACGCGCATAGTTGTGTTCACACAATATTAAGTACTTGGGTAAACTTTGAATATAGCGCTGTTCGGCAGTAACGTAGGCCAAAATAATCCCCTATTTATTGTTCCAATCAGACAGTATACGTTGCTTATTAAGTGCTAACCACTGTAATGAGATCACAGTTGCAGCGTTATCAATTTCGCCTTGCTCTAAACGTAGCATGGCCTCTTGATATGACATTACATGGGTTTTGATATCTTCATCTTCATTATCTAGACCAAAAAGGCCACCTTGATACCCAGATAAGTCAGTGCGCGCCAAATATAAGTACAAACGCTCAGTCGTACCACCAGGGCTTGAAAGATACGACATCATAAATTCGAGCTCATTAAGTTCAATGCCCGCTTCTTCAAACGCTTCTCGCTTGGCAACCTCTTCGTAGTCAGTACTACCATCAGCCATGCCAGCGATACACTCAAGTAACCAAGGGGACTGCTTTGATGCCATTGCACCAATCCTGATTTGCTCAATAAGCAACACTTGATCAGTAACAGGGTCATAAGGAAGTACAGCTACAGCATGGCCTCGCTCTAAAATTTCACGCTTAATCTCCACCGATTTACCACCAGCAAACAGCGCATGATGAAAGCGATACACATTAATTTTAAAAAAACCATCATAAACTCGCTCAATTGGCTTTAACTCTATGTCGTCATGGCTAAATTGTGAGATTGCTGATATTTTCATTCACTATTTCCTGTAAGTATTACGTAAAATTTATCGTCAATTATATTCTGTTACACTTGGACATGTAGATTTACGTAATTTTTTTTTGGTTATTCATTAAAAAAGAGTACCATGTTGGCAGTACGAAATTGTCTAAGGACTGAACAAAAAATGAAAAAAACATTACTCGCTGCGCTGATTGGTTTTTCTAGCGCATTGACTGCAACAGCAAGTAACGCTGAAGACCTACTTCAAGTTTACGAGATCGCAACCGCAAACGATCCTACCGTACTTAAAGCAAAAGCCCAAGCAGATGCGCAAGCCTATGAGAGCGATCGCGCGTTAAGTGCACTATTACCACAAATTGGCTTAAGCCTTGGCTATGAAAAAACCAAGTCGGACCTATACGATGGTAATGATGCTACAGGCTATGCTGGTTATGATTATGACCCTGACGTTTTCAGTCGTGGCCTTAGCTTAAGTCAAACATTGTTCGATTTAGGTGCATGGAACTCACTTGGTATTGCAGAAAAACAAGCATTACAAGCAACTGCACAATATGACTTTGCACGCCAAGACCTAATCGTTCGTGTTGCTGAAGGTTATTTCAATGTTTTAAGCGCCATTGATAACCTTGAGTTCGTACAAGCAGAAAAACGTGCTATCGAACGTCAATTACAACAAACTAAAGAGCGTTATGCGGTAGGTTTAACTGCGATCACTGACGTTCATGAAGCACAAGCTCAGTTCGATAACTCTGTAGCACAAGAAATTGTCGCTAAAAATAGTGTTGAAACAGCACGTGAGCAACTTCGTGAAATCACAGGTAAATACCACGCTAAGTTAGATGTATTAAATACAGAAACCTTTTCGACGGTTGCACCTAATAAACAATCAACTGACTTTATAAAAATTGCCGAAGACAACAACTTAAATCTACAAGTGTCTAAAGTAACGGTTGATATTGCAAAAGACCAAATCGATTTAGCAAAAGCAGGTCACTATCCTAAGCTAACTTTGAACGCGTCTTATGGTGACAGCCTGACAGATTTAAACAGTAATTCACATCAACCACGTGAAGACAGTGCAAAAGTGGGTGTTAACTTCAGCTTACCTATTTATTCAGGTGGAGCAACGACAGCAGCAACAGATCAAGCTCGCGCTTACTATGTTGCAGCAAGCGAAGACTTAGAAGCAAGCCTACGTGCAGTAACACGCTCAGTGATCACGTCATATAATCAAGTGGTCTCTGACATCGCAACTTACAAAGCACTTCAACAAGCTGTTGTTTCTGCAGAAAGTGCGCTTAAAGCAACTGAAGCAGGCTTTGAAGTTGGAACACGTACTATCGTTGACGTATTGATCAGCACACAAAACCTGTATAACGCAAAAAGTAACTTAGCGAATGTTCGTTACCGTTATGTTGTTTCTACACTACGCTTGAAACAAGCTGCCGGTACCCTAACTAGCGAAGACCTTATTGCAATTAATCAGGGTTTAAAAGAAATCTAATCATTTCTTCTAATTGAGTCCTTAAATAAAAGCCAGCCTAGCGCTGGCTTTTTGTATTTTTAAAGACATACAGTTAAACTAGCTTTTTTATTTTTAGAGATTTTTTTGTGGTTAGTTCATCTCCGTTTAAAGCGTCTTTTTTAGGCCCACGTTACTGGTTAACTTGGATTGGCGTGTTCTTTTTATATCTTATCTCTTGGTTACCACACAAATTACAACTTGCACTAGGTAAACTACTTGGCCGTTTAGTGCATCGCTTTATGAAACGCCGTCGCCATATCGCTGAGGTCAACATTCGTTTATGTTTTCCTGATATGCCAGAACATGAACAGCGCGAATTAGTTCGTAAAAATATGGAAAACACCGGTATTGCCATGATGGAAACTGGCATGGCTTGGTGGTGGCCCGAGTGGCGTGTAAAAAAAGTATATGGCTCCATTAAGGGCCTAGAATACTTTGAGCAAATACAGCAATCAGGAAAAGGGGTATTGTTACTTGTACCGCATATTCTTCATTTAGAAATGGCAAGCCGTGTCATGGGTTTAAAACACCAAGGCATTGGTTTTTATCGCCCTCATAATAATCCTTTGATGGAATACTTTACGACTAATGGGCGCTTACGCTCAAACGAATACTTAATTGGCAAGCGAGATGTAAAGGGTTTACTAAAAGCACTTAAAAATAAAAAAGTGTGCTATTACCTTCCTGATCAAGATTATGGCCGTAATCGCTGTGAGTTTGCGCCTTTTTATGCAGTAAAAGAGACAGCAACAACAACAGGGACTTTGCTTTTCGCTAATAGCAAAAACTGCGAAACTGTCAGCCTAACCAGCCGACGTGATGAACAAGGTCGCTACCATTTAGAAGTACTGCCTATTTTGCACGATTTCCCAAGTGGCGATGATCTAAGAGATGTAACACGTGTCAATCAACGAATGGAACAAGCCATAGATAATGCCCCAGAGCAATACATGTGGTTACATCGACGTTTTAAAACGCGCCCTGATAAGAACGCACCTTCTTATTACAAGTAGAGTGACAATTTTTAATTAGTATGTTTTTATTAAGGTAATAAACAACAAGAGTATTAGAAATGTGGTTCTGGGTTAAGCATTTATCATTAGCTTTTATTTTAATTGCTGCTGCAATCTACTTTTTATTCGGTAGCGGTCCGGTATTTGATATGAAAGAAACAAAAAATGCCGCTGCTCAGGGGTTGTCTCGCTTTTATTCTGCGTTACGTAACCAAGTAAACAGCAAAGATAACGAACGTGATAAATACGTTCTCAAGTTACCAACACCTGAAACAAGCTTAGATGTTGTACTATTTGAGCGCGAAAAAGTAGTTGAACCATCGTCACCAAACTGGACCGGCGATATTCAACCGCGCCGCTTTGAAAATGGTAATACGTTAAAAGACGTGCTCTCTGATTATGCCCGTAATGAAGACATTGTACTTTATTGGTATTTAAGTAAAGACTATGTCGTTAAAGATCATTTTCGTGTTGATAGTAATTTTGTTTCAACACTGTATCAGGTTGGCCGTGCCATCAATGACGACTTCGAAAATGAGGTTTATACCTTCTTTTGCTTTAAGCAAAGAGCAGCTGTTATCACTGAGCTCCCCTCTGCTTATGTGCGCGAGAACTGCCGCCGCTTAAAAAGCTAACGGCACTTCTAAAACCATTTTGTTTAAGTATTATTGCTGTTTGCTATAAATACTTGCTGCCACGCGTTACTAACCAATGCTATGTGCTGAGTTAGCTCAGCACGTGGCGCACAACGACCTTGCTGATCTAAACTCATTACATGATAGCGTGAGCGATAGGTAATATATGCCTCGACTAATTCCTGCTGCATTTGCTCTGTGATACAACCTAGACGTGCAGCATCAGCTAAAATACGCACGTTATCAGACCAAGTAGTTAGCTCTGGATGCTGCATCGCATTATTCAGCACCAAATATTGAGTGATAAACTCAATATCTGTGATACCACCTCTATCTTGTTTTAAATCAAACAGTTCATCATTCCCTTTCGCTAGGTGAGTGCGCATTTTTTCGCGCATCTCGATGACCTCTTTTTTCAGCTTTTCTGTATCACGTGCTTGGCACAACACATCTTTACGGATCGCAGTAAAGCGCTCGTGTAATGAGACTTGCCCATAAATCATGCGTGAGCGGACTAAAGCTTGGTGTTCCCACGTCCATGCTTGAGTTTGCTGATAGTGATAATAACTTTCTAAATTAATAGCCAGTAAGCCCGATGCCCCTTCGGGACGTAAACGGGTATCAAGTTCATACAAAATGCCAGACGCAGTTCGCGTGTTGAATAAGTGCATTAGTCGCTGCGCGAGCTTTAAATAAAACTGACGTGAATCAATTGATTTATCACCGTCGGTATAACTACTGCCATCGTGATTATGCACAAATACCAGATCAAGATCTGAATCGTAGCCAACTTCAAAGCCACCCGTTTTACCATATGCAATAACTGCAAAGCCCTTTTCTTGATCAGAAGTATTGGCTGGCCGACCAAAGCGCTCAACACAAGCATGCCAGGCAATATTGACCGCTTGCTCTACAATAGCCTCAGCAAGCGCAGTAAGGTGATCGCTAACCTTCATCACACTAAGCACACCGGTTGCATCAGCGGCAGCAATGCGTAACTGATGCGTTTGTTTAAACTGACGAAGTGCTTCCATTTGCAGCTCTAAATCGCCATGCTCTATACGCAAGAAATACTGCCTAATTTCATCTTTGTAAGCAGATAAAGGCGTCGGTTTATAGAGCACCTGAGGATCAATCAGCTCATCGAGTAAGATTGGGTAACGCGAAATATGTTCACCAATCCATTTACTATGACAGCAAAGTGCAACCAGTTGATTTAATGCGCCTGGATTTTCATATAACAGCTCAAGGTAAGCGGTTCGAGAAATAATTTTATTCAGCACTTGGCTTATCATGTTAAATGCTTCGCCACTTGCCTTGGCAACAGTAAGCTGTTTAAGCAACAGTGGCATTAATTTGTCGAGAATATCTCTGCCGCGCGTGCCTATTTTAGCCTTAGTTAAACGCGCTTTAAAGTCTTCAAGCGCCGCTTGCCAGTCAAGGTTAGGCTCGCACATCAAACTAACATCTGTCATCTCCCACGCGCTAATAAACTCACTTTCACAGGGATCTGCGCTCTCACTTTCAAAGCCAATGACTTGCTCAAACTCATTATGCACTTCAGTCATCACCTGCTCGATTGCAGCTAGGCAGTGGCTAAAATCAGCCTTATTAAGTAAATAACAAAGGCGCTGCTGATTAAGCTCATCATCAGGAAGTGTCTGAGTTTGTTTATCAGCAAAAATTTGTAAATACTGCTCTACACGACGTAATTCTAGGTAGTTCTGTTTTAACAATTGCGCTTCCGTGGATGTCATAACTTGATTATTAACCAGCTCTTTTAGAGCCAACAGTAATGACTGCGTTTGCAAGTTTGCTTCTCGACCACCACGCACCATTTGCAGAGCTTGCACTACAAACTCCACTTCACGAATACCACCTGCACCGAGTTTTATGTTATTGGTTAAACGTTTACGACGTACTTCTTGAGCAATCATATGCTTCATTTTTCTAAGTGACTCAATCACTGAAAAATCAATATAACGCCTGTAAACAAACGGCCTTAACAGTTCGTAAAACTCGCTCCAATAGCGATTCTCAGTACCAATTAAACGCCCTTTGAGCATGGCATAGCGTTCCCACTCTCGACCTTGTTCTTGATAATAATCTTCCATTGCATGAAAGCTCATCACCAAAGGACCACTTTCGCCAAAAGGCCGCAAACGCATATCTACTCGAAAAACCTGGCCGTTCACTGTTGTCTGGTTAAGCGCCATAATTAACTTTTGCGCTACCTTAGTATAAAAAACTTGAGCTTCAACTGAACGACGACCACCTTGTGTTGCAACATCTCGAGGATAAGAAAAAATGAGATCGATATCCGATGAATAGTTAAGCTCTCTTCCTCCTAACTTTCCCATACCAAGAACCAACATAGGGATGGCATTTCCGTCAGCATCGACTGGAGTGCCGCTTACTTTAGCAACTTGCGCAAAAGCCCATTGATTTGCGCTGTCAATAAGCTGGTTTGCCAGCTCAGAGATATAAGCAATGCTGTCAGCAATTGGGTTTGCACAACACAAATCTAGATACGCAACTTTCAACCAATATTTTTCACGATATAAACGCAATTTTGCCATTGCTGCTGAATCGTCAAGTTCACTTAGGTCACTGTTACTTAATGGCGACTCTACCACGCGGTTAGCACATTCTGTTTCATCAAGTAACCATGTTCTCAAAGCCGGCTGTGATTGTAAGCAGTGCCAAGCAAAATCACTTAATGATAATAACTTAGCGATATTTTCGTCGACATCTTGATCAGGGTATAAGCTAGTAAAGCGGGTTTGGCCTAACTGTTGAACTGACGTTGGAAGCGGATACGAATTACTCATTAAATACTCTCTTTTAACTTGCCAATAACCGTACTAGAATGATTATCAAAGATTTATTTAGCAGGGATCTGCATGTCATATTTATCATTATCTAACACTAGTTTAGTCGCGATTGCTATTAGTTTTGCGGTTATTTGTATCACCATAGTACTGCTGCGTATCCTAACGCAAATAAAGGCAAAACAAGCCCTTAAAGAAGAACTGGCGCAACATGATAATTTTGCTATGGGAATAAGCTTTGCCAGTGAGATCTTAGTTGTCATTGCTACCATTGCTTACATCTTTGATGAAATAAGTCTAAGCGCGGCTCAATCAAACCCTTTAAAAGTATTGATACTCATTTTTTTATTATTTTCTTTCATTAAGATTGGTCATTTAATACACCGAAAATGGATTTTATATCGCTTTAACGAAGAAGCGGCTATTTTAAAACAGAATGTCTGCGCAGCACTGGTTGATTCAGGTATGCTGATAGCTAACTGTATCATTTGTCTTGGTTTATACAATTGGTCGCATACGCAAGGCTTTAGTAGTTTACTTATTGCTACCGTTAGCTTTTTTGTCATACAAGGCATGTTTGCTCTTGATACTAAGATCCGCGAGTACCGCTTTGCAAAAGCCAACCAAGGGGCATCGCTGCAAAGTAATTTCAATTTAGAAAACACATCTATCGGCATACGTTATGCCGGGAAGTCGATTGGTCTAGCACTTTCTGGTTACGCTGGTCTTTCCAGTGCATCCTTTATTAGTGGTAAGATGGTAGAAAATTTATTCACTTTAGTATCACATTGTGGTGCTATGTGGGTGTTATTGTATGTTTTGAGCTACATTATTAAATATATTTCTTTACCCAATATTGATACATCTCTGGAAGTTGATCACCAAGATAATATTGGAATTGCGTGTATCGAATTTGCCGTTTTTGGTGCTATAGGCTATTTACTAATTAGTATGTTTTCAATTTGATCAGAAGTGTTTGAATCGTGGGGCTTTATGCCAAATAAAATTAATAATTTTTTATTAGTCGATATCGACAATGAGTTTAGTCGAGCATTCGCTGAGCATTATTTTGCTAAAGCTGAAAGCTCTACACTTGTTGTGGCTGGTGCTAATAGCCGACAAATGGTCAAGCTGATGTTCGATGAACTAATTAAAGATTATTGCTACTGCGATTTTAGCAATGAGATAAGCGTTTCTGAGCTAGCCAGCTATTTGCACGAGCATCACACAATACAGGGAGTACTCATTAATCTAACTGATTACCAACTGGCTGATGATGCACAAAAGTTTATTTATAATTCATTACACAAGATAAGGTACTTAGTTCAACAAGACGAGCAAGGTTTTAGCTTTATCCCCTGCCCTGATGCTGCTCATATTAATCACCTTTCTTGCCAATCTGAGATTGCCGAAACTACCGCTCACGTCTTAAGTGCAAAAGACGACCTTAAATAACAAATAAATAATTGCACCTAAACCGCTGTATACTTACCATATTGCTAAAATTATTAATAAGTGACAGCCATGCGAGTACCTCATATTTACCAACCTTCAGCGATTTCTTTAAACACTCCTGTAGCACTTGATGATGATGCAGCAGGTCATGTTGGCCGAGTGTTACGTATGCAAGTCGGAGATAAAGTATCTATTTTTAATGGCGAAGGCGGTGAATACCTCAGCGAAATCATCGAGGTCAGTAAAAAAACAGTCGTTGTTGAACCGCAAGAGTTTATCGATCACGACGTTGAATCACCACTTAAAATTCACTTGGGCCAAGGCATCTCTCGTGGCGATAAAATGGATTTCACCATTCAAAAATCGGTGGAATTAGGTATCACTGAAATCACCCCTATTTTTAGTCAACGCTGTGGTGTAAAACTGAGTGGCGACAGACTGCAGAAAAAACACCAACAATGGCAAAAAATTGCAATTGCTGCAGCTGAGCAATCTGGCCGTAACTTCGTGCCTGTTGTGCATCCACCTATCGATATAAAAGAGTGGTTAGAGCAAGCTAGCGACGCAATTAAACTTACCCTACACCCTCGCGCTGAGCATAGTATTAAAACCATTCAAGTGCCTAGCGAAGGTGTGCGCTTTTTAGTTGGCCCTGAAGGCGGTTTTACTGATGAAGAAATTAACATTGCAAAGCAACAAGCCTTCGTTGATATTCGCTTAGGCCCACGCGTACTTCGAACAGAAACAGCCGCATTGACTGTTTTAAGCGCATTGCAATTACAGTTTGGCGACTTAGCCAATTGAAAATGGTAAAAATACCCATATATCAAAGTTACTAAATACAGTATGGCACTTCGATTCTAAGGCAAAAATATGGCAATTAAGTTAGGCATAATCTCTGATCCAATTAGTGGCTTTAACATTAAAAAAGACACTGGCTTCGCAATGATGATGGAAGCACAAAAACGTGGCTACGAACTTTATTACATGGAAATGGACGACCTGTCACTGCGTCAAGGTCAAGGCTATGCAACAGCTGCCAAAGCCCGTGTATTTGACGATGTAAATCATTGGTACGAATTAGAAGAAAAAGCCACCGTTGCCCTTGCTGATTTAGACGTGATCTTAATGCGTAAAGATCCACCTTTTGATACTGAATATATTTACGCAACCTATATTTTAGAGCGCGCAGAACAAGCTGGCACATTAGTTATTAACAAACCGCAAAGTTTGCGTGATGCAAATGAAAAACTGTTCACCGCTTGGTTCAGTGAACATACACCTGATACATTAGTAACGCGAAGCCAAGCAGATATTCGCGCATTTTTAGCTGAGCATAAAGACATCATACTAAAACCACTTGATGGTATGGGCGGTGCCTCTATCTTCCGTGTTAAAGAAGATGATGCCAATATTGGTGTAATTTGCGAAACATTAACCGAGCATGGTAGTCGTTTTGCAATGGCACAAAACTATATTCCTGAAATCAAACAAGGCGATAAACGTGTCCTTGTCGTTGACGGTGAAGTCATGCCTTACTGCCTAGCTCGAATTCCACAAAATGGCGAAACGCGCGGTAATCTAGCAGCAGGTGGCCGTGGTGAAGCTCGCCCTATTAGCGAATCAGATCGCAAAATCGCCGAAGCAGTCGCACCAACGTTAAAAGAAAAAGGCCTTATTTTTGTGGGCTTAGACATCATTGGTGACCGCTTAACTGAAATCAACGTCACTGCGCCGACTTGTGTAAAAGAAATTGAAGCCGCGTACGACATTTCTATCACTGGTAAGTTATTTGATGCCATTGAGAGCAAACTGAGCCATACTTAATCTAAACAACAAAAGGGGCGACCTATGCAGTCATTAGAGAATCATTTCTTAATCGCGATGCCAAGCATGCAAGACCCTTTTTTTAAACGTGCTGTCACTTATATTTGTGAGCACAATCAAGAGGGTGCTATGGGGCTGGTTATTAATCAGCCTATTAATATTACTGTGGGTGAATTACTCGATAAAATCGAGATTGATAACGACAAAAATAAGCAAGCCGCAGGGCTTGCTGTTTATGCTGGCGGCCCCGTAAAAACAGACCGCGGCTTTGTGTTACATTCTCCTAAGCATGGCTATTCATCAAGCCAAAAGCTTAGCAGTGATATTATGATCACCACTTCAAAAGATGTGCTGGCAAGCTTAACCACTAATGAAGCACCTGAACAATTTATTATTACTTTAGGTTATGCAGGTTGGGAGCAGGGTCAACTTGAGCAAGAGCTGCTAGAAAATTCATGGCTTATCATAAAAGCAGATCCAGATATCATCTTTAACACCCCTGTTGAAAAGCGCTGGGAAAAAGCGGTATCCATGTTGGGGTTTGATGTAAGTCAGCTAAGCTCTGAAGCCGGCCATGCCTAACATAAATGAATTATTGAAACTATGACAAAAAGAACATTCAAGCCCGTAGGTGAGCGCACCGTTATGGGCTTTGATTTTGGCACCAAAAGTATTGGTATCGCCATAGGCCAAGAGCTAACCGGCACAGCCTCAAGCCTTCAAGCAGTGAAAGCCAAAGACGGTATTCCTGATTGGCAGCAAATAAAAAAGCAAGTAGATGACTGGCAACCAGATCTAATGGTAGTTGGTTTACCGCTTAATATGGATGGCACCAATCAAGAAGTCACTTTTAAAGCTAAGAAGTTTGCAAACCGTTTGCATAATCACTTTGCTATCCCGGTTGAAACTCAAGACGAACGACTAACAACCGCAGATGCCAAAGCGCGTTTATTCGAACAAGGTGGTTACCGTAACCTTGGTAAAGGTAACGTCGATAATATGTCTGCGGTGATCATCTTAGAAAGTTTTTTTGAGCAATCTTATGGCGACTAACGCGCTTTGTTAATCACGGTATAGTCGTTTAAATCTGGAATAAAGCCTGCCTCTCGGTAGGCTTTTTCAATAGCGCTGCTATTACGAAGCTGCTGTAAGCCTTTTTGAATTGCTGCAAAGGCGGCTTTTCCGTCTGGATGCTTTTTCGAAATAATAAAGTGACGGCTATCATTTAATTGCAATACCACGTTAGGTACTGCAACCAGTTCAATATTTTCCAAACTGTAACGATTATTGAGACTTGGCATTAAAGGCATCATCATAAAATCAACCCACTGCATCGATACCGTGCGGACTTGCCCAAGCCACTCATCTTCTCTGAGCAGCTCTTTGAGCGGTAGAGCCGATAACGTTTGCCAGTCAGTTTGCCAACGAGGTGTTGAAACCGCAGTTAATTGCTTAAAGTCAGCAAACTGCTTTAATTGCAGTGCTTTTTTATTGTTTGGGGACGTGAATATACCAGCAAAATATTCACCATTACGGATCACGGGATCTGAAATATACACAGACTCAGCAAGCTGCTTTGCATCTACTGACCACACACTATCAAAGCTAAGTAATAACTGGCCATCTTCTAACAGCTTGGTGTTACGGTAATTAGCATTACCTTTGTGATAGCGAAATGATTTATTGAAACCACCTAAGCTCAACGCTTGTTGAGCAATGATCATATCAACTACATCACGGCGAATGTAAGCTCCACTAAAGTCTTTTACTTCAATAGGTTTACGACCATTTAAGAAGCGACTGTAATCGTCATAAACATCATCGCGGATAAAAATAACAACATCTTCAACAACATTACTAGACGCCTCAAAGGCAGTTACCAGCAGTATAAAGGCAGCTATAATTATCCGCGAAAACATTATATATCGCTCTTCTCGTCAAGGCCGTCGATGGTAACACCTTGTAAGAAACCAGCACCTTTTTGCTCATTATTTTGCAACTTGATCATCAAGCGTAAGTCGTTTGGTGAGTCGGCATGATGAAGCGCATCAGCGTAATTAATTCGACGCTGTTTATAAAGCTCAAATAACGCTTGGTCAAAGGTTTGCATGCCCATTTCTTTCGATTTCGCCATGGTTTCTTTGATAGAGCCAATATCACCACGTTTGATAAGCTCTGCCACCATCGGTGAGTTAAGCAGAATTTCGATAGCTGCAACACGGCCTTCACCATCGGCTGTAGGTATCAACTGCTGGGCAACAATGGCACGTAAGTTTAGTGCTAAGTCGTACTTTAATTTATCGTGCTTCTCTTTTGGTACTAAGTGCATGATACGGTCAATGGCTTGGTTGGCGTTGTTGGCGTGCAGTGTTGCTACACACAAATGACCGGTTTCGGCAAAGCTTAGGGCATATTCCATGGTTTCTTGGGAGCGTATCTCACCAATCAAGATAACATCGGGTGCTTGACGCAGTGAACTTTTCAGAGCGGATTCAAAGCTTTCTGTATCTAAACCAACTTCACGTTGGGTGATAATACTTTTACGATGTTCATGAACAAATTCGATAGGGTCTTCAATGGTAAGAATATGACCACGTTGATTGCGGTTACGATAACCCAGAAGCGCTGCTAATGACGTTGATTTACCGGTACCTGTACCACCCACAAACAATACTAAACCACGCTTTGCCATGATCACATCGGTCAGTGTTGACGGCAGACCAAGCTCATTAACGTCCGGTATTTTCGTCACGATACGACGAATAACCATACCGGCACGATCTCGCTGCCAAAAAGCAGAAACACGGAAACGCCCTTCATCTGTCGCTATAGCAAAATTACACTCTTTAGTATCATGAAATTCTTGGCGCTGCTTATCGCTCATCGCAGACTCAACTAAAGCCAGAGAGCTTTCATCAGAGAGCTTCTCATCAGTAAGATGCACAAGCTCACCATTGATTTTTGCACTCACTGGTAATTGGCTCGAAACAAATAAGTCAGACGCTTTTTTATCGATCATAACTTGTAAAAAGTGATTTAAAGGTAAAGACATCTTAAGTAACTCCGTTAGCCACCAAATTGAGTTTTATCTTGCGCTTTCGCACGTGCATCATTGGTTGTAATGATACCGAAGTTAACTAAGCTTGCTAAACATTGATCCATCGTTTGCATACCATGCGAAGCACCTGTCTGAATCGATGAGTACATTTGCGCAATCTTGTCTTCACGGATCAAGTTACGAATTGCAGGAATACCGATCATAATTTCATGAGCAGCAACTCGACCACCACCGACTTTTTTAAGTAATGTTTGCGAGATTACGGCACGTAATGATTCAGATAGCATTGACCGCACCATGTCTTTTTCTTCACCTGGGAATACGTCGATGATACGGTCGATAGTTTTTGGCGCAGAGGTAGTATGCAAAGTACCAAACACTAAGTGGCCGGTTTCTGCTGCAGTCATCGCGAGGCGAATTGTTTCAAGGTCACGCAGCTCACCAACTAAGATAACATCAGGGTCTTCACGCAACGCACTTCTGAGCGCATTCGAAAAGCTATGCGTATCACGATGAACTTCACGCTGGTTTATCAAGCTCAATTTATTCTCATGTACGAATTCGATTGGATCTTCAATCGTCAAAATATGATGGTGCTTGTTCTGATTGATGTAATCGACCATTGCTGCCAGTGTCGTTGATTTACCGGAGCCAGTAGGCCCTGTCACCAACACGAGACCACGAGGGTTATCTGCAATGGTTTTAAAAATATCCGGCGCACCTAAATCATCTAGAGTCAGTACATCACTAGGGATAGTACGAAACACCGCAGCCGGGCCACGGTTTGAGTTGAATGCATTAACACGAAAACGCGCAAGATTAGGTACTTCGAAAGAAAAATCCACTTCGAGATTTTGTTCGTAGTCCTTACGCTGATTATCGTTCATAATATCGTATACCAGACTATTTACATCTTTTTGTTCTAATGCTGGAATATTAATACGACGTACATCGCCATCAACGCGTATCATAGGTGATACGCCTGATGATAAGTGTAAATCCGAGGCTTTGTGTTGCACACTAAAGGCCAATAATTCGGTAATATCCATTTATGACTCCACAACCAACTGATAATTATATGGTTACAATAGCAGAACGACTTACATCCGCCTATGCCAGAATTGCGCAAGCTGCAAAAAATAATCAACGTAATGAGCAATCAATAAACCTATTGGCTGTCTCAAAAACCAAACCAACCGACGATATCATTGCTGCTTATGAACAAGGCCAACGATTGTTTGGCGAATCTTACGTACAAGAAGCAGTAACAAAAGTGGCTGCCCTTGCTGAATACAAAGATATTGTTTGGCATTTTATTGGCCCTATTCAATCGAATAAAAGTGCACTTGTTGCCAGCCATTTCGACTGGGTGCAAAGTGTTGACCGTATAAAAATAGCCAAACGTCTGAACGAACAACGTCCCTCGGATAAATCACCGCTGAATGTATTAATTCAAGTAAATATTAGTTTAGAAGAGGCTAAGTCAGGCTGCCACCCCGACGAGGTAATGACATTGGCAGAATTTATCAGTCAATGTGATAATTTATGTCTCAGAGGTGTGATGGCTATTCCCGCCAAAACGGACGATACGGCGCAACAATTACAATATTTTGAGCAATTAAGCGCTTGCTTTGATAAACTAAAGGCCCAATATCCCCAAGTAGACACCTTGTCGATGGGTATGAGTAATGATGTTGAAGCGGCAATTGCAGCGGGTTCAACCATGGTACGCATTGGCACGGATATATTTGGCCAACGAAATTAAAAGGTGATAACAGACATATGTCAGACAAAAAAATCGCATTTATAGGCACGGGTAACATGAGCTACGCCATTATCGGTGGCATGGTAAAGAACGGTTTTGCAGCTAAAAATATTATTGCAACCAATCGCAACCAAGAAAAATTAGCTAAGGTTGCTGCTGATTTCGGGGTGCAAACTACCGCGGATAACAACGCGGCACTTCGCGATGCAGATGTGATTGTCTTGTCTGTTAAACCACAAATGATGGGTGATCTTTGCCAATCATTCCAAGATTCTGGTGTTGATTTTAGCGACAAACTATTTATTTCAGTGGCAGCAGGTCTTACCGTAAAACGTTTACGTGAAATGCTAGGTCAAGATGTGAAAATGGTGCGTTGTATGCCAAATACACCATCATTGCTTGGTCGTGGCGTATCTGGATTATTCGGCGCAGATGAAACCGCTGAAGAACATGAGTTTGTTCAACAGGTATTCGAGTGTACAGGTATTGTTAAATGGGTAGAACACGAGTCTCAAATTAACGATATTATCGCTGTGACAGGCTCATCACCTGCTTACTTTTTCTTATTTATGGAAGCCATTGAAGAAAAAGCAAAAGCCCTTGGTTTTAATGATGAAGATGCACGCCGCTTAGTACAGCAAACGGCGCTTGGCGCAGCTGAAATGGCACTTTCACAACCAGATATCAGCATAACTCAGTTACGAGCAAATGTTACATCGAAAGGCGGTACAACTCATGAAGCGGTAGAGCACCTTAAATCACAAGGTTTAGTCGCTACAGTTGCTGATGCAATGGACGCCTGTATCGCTCGCGCTCAGGCAATGGAAAAAGAACTTTAAGCTTACTTTTTGAAGGTAAAACTATGCAAGCCATGCAATTTTTAGTTGGGATTGTTTTCGATCTCTTTTTAATGGTGGTCCTTTTACGCTTTTGGTTACAAACGGCAAAAGCGGACTTTTATAATCCAATTAGCCAATTTGTAGTAAAAGCAACATCATTTGCAGTAAATCCTCTTCGTAAAATTATTCCGGGATTGGGTGGCTTTGATATGGCATCGTTAGTCCTTGCATATCTTGTAGCCGTAGCCAAAATTAGTGTGATTTTACTGATGTTTTACGGTACCTGGTCTCCAGCACCAGTATTTGTTTCTGCTTTAATGACTGTAATAAAAGAAGGCTTAAATCTGTTATTTTGGGTCTTAATAATTCGTGCATTATTGAGCTGGGTAAGCCAAGGTTACAATCCTATTGAGGCCGTTTTTCATCAGCTGACTGAACCTATGCTTCGCCCTATTCGTAAAATCATTCCGCCACTTGGCGGTCTTGATTTATCGATTTTAGTACTGATCATTGGTCTACAGTTTTTACAAATCTTATTGATGGATTTTATAGGCTAAGTAATAACAACTACATCAAGAGGCCGGAAAGGCCTCTTTTGTTAAGTGAGATATAGCATGAAGCAAGTTATTTATTTTTCTTTGATTTTATTGAGTTTATTTACAACTCTTGCCCAGGCCGATGAACAAGCAGGCGCTCAGTATAAGGTACTTGGCCCTTGGGAAGTTCACTACATTGCATTTCCATCGACCTTTATTCAGCCTAGCATCGCCAAAAACTACGATTTAGACCGCAGCCCTAACAAAGGGATAATCAATATTTCGGTATTAAAAAACAGCGATAAATCAGCGCAGACTGCAACTTTAACAGGCACAGCGCGCAACCTGCTTGGCAATAAAAAGCAGCTTGAATTTAAAGAGGTTGTTGAAGGCGATGCAATTTATTACCTCGCGCAAATCGATTACAGCAACGAAGAAATTTACCGTTTTGATATCGAAATTAATCAAAATGGCAAAGTACAAACGCTGAAGTTTCAGCAAAAATTTTACGTAGATTAATAGACCCTATGAACAACACCTTGGTTTTAGCCACGGGTAATCCTGGCAAAGTAAAAGAGCTGGCAAGTATGCTCAGCCCACTTAATATTAACGTGGTTCCACAAAGTGATTTTCAAGTACCTGACGTACCAGAGACAGGCACCACATTTGTTGAAAACGCCATTATTAAAGCGCGTCATGCGGCAAAGATCACGGGCATGCCTGCGATTGCCGATGACTCAGGTCTGGAAGTCGACGGCCTAAATGGTGCGCCGGGTGTGTACTCTGCACGCTTTGCTGGAGCGGGTGCCAGCGATCAAGATAATATCGACAAGCTATTAAAAGAGCTTGCTGATAACCCTGTTCGTAGTGCGCGTTTTTGGTGTGTTTTAGTATTAATGCGCCACGCCGACGACCCGACACCACTTATTTGTAGTGCCAGTTGGGAAGGCGAAATCACCCATAGCCAAGATGGTCAGGGTGGGTTTGGTTATGATCCGGTGTTTTATGTACCGTCTGAACAATGCACCAGCGCTCAGCTTACTAAAGAGCAAAAAAATGCTCTTAGTCATCGCGGCCAAGCTTTGAAACAACTACTTGCGCAATTGCAGCAAAAAGGCGGCCTGTGAGTTTACCGCCTTTAAGTTTATATGTGCACGTGCCTTGGTGCGTGCAAAAGTGCCCATACTGTGACTTTAATAGCCATGGCCAAAAAGGCACGATCCCCGAAAAAGAATACGTTCAGCATCTTATTGATGATCTCAAGGCCGATTTGCACTTAGTACAAGGGCGTAAAATCCACAGTATCTTTATTGGTGGCGGTACTCCAAGCTTATTAACCGGTGACGCTTATACTCGCCTACTTGGTGAAGTTGACAGGTTAATTGGCCTAACTGATGACTGTGAAATTACCCTAGAGGCTAACCCTGGTACTGTCGAAACCGGTCGCTTTAAAGAGTATGTTGCCGCTGGCATTAATCGTATTTCGATTGGTGTGCAAAGCATGCAAAACGACAAGCTAAAAGCCCTTGGCCGCATCCATGGTGCAGATGAAGCAAGCTATGCGGCTAAACAGGCGCACCAAGCGGGGCTAAACAGCTTTAACCTCGATTTAATGCATGGCTTACCCGGACAATCTCTTGAAGATGCCTTGGGCGACCTTGAAAAAATCATCGCGCTAAATCCTCCCCATATTTCTTGGTATCAGCTAACAATTGAGCCAAACACTCAGTTTGCGTCAAAGCCACCGACCTTGCCTCATGATGACATCCTTTGGGATATTCAAGAGCAAGGACAAGCCTTACTAGCAGCAGCAGGTTATGAGCAATATGAGATCTCAGGTTACGCAAAGCCCGGTTACCAATGCCGTCATAACCTGAATTATTGGCGATTTGGCGATTATCTCGGTATCGGCTGTGGCGCTCATGGTAAAATTACTGATGAAAATAAAGTCATCACCCGTACGGTAAAAGTTAAACACCCGCGCGGTTATATGGATCTAGCTAAACCGTATTTATATGAGCAATGGCAAGTAACCAAAGACGACTTAGCCTTTGAATTCTTTATGAATCGTTTTCGCTTAGTTGAACCGTGTCCGAAAGCTGATTTACCTTTGCTTACAAGTTTGTCACTGCAAAGTCAGGAACAAGCCTTGACTGAAGCGATTGCAAAAGGCCTACTAATTGATGATAAAGATAACTGGCAGGTAAGCCCTAAAGGCCAACGTTTTTTGAATGACCTGCTAGAATTATTCGTTTAAGAATTATAATTAAATTTCTAACAACTACAAAGGAACGATAATGCGTAAACTGACCTTCATCGCTGCGGCGGTAAGTGTTGCATTACTTGGCGGCTGCCAACAAATGCAAGAGCAACCAACGCCTGCACCAAGTGTACAAAGCCAACCTGTACAAAGTGAAATCGATAAAGCTAATGCCTTCTTCGAAGATACTTTTAACCGTGACGTAATGAAAAGCCCTATTTATCAAACATACATGGGCATCAAAAAAGATTACGACAAATGGGACGATGGCAGTGAAGAGCGCGTTTTAGAAGACTTTGAACAAACTAAAGCTGACCTAGTTGCGCTTAACGCAATTAACCGCGACCTATTAGATGATGCAACAAAAGTAAGTTACGACCTTAAAAAGCAAGATCTTGAAAACGAAATTGCTGATTTTAAATGGCGTCATTACAACTACCCGGTGAACCAAATGTTTGGTGTTCACTCAATGATCCCTGCGTTTTTAATCAATCAACATCAAATTGCCGATGTCTCTGATGCAAAAGCGTATATCTCGCGTTTAAATGGTGTTACAACGGTTATTGATCAACTTATCAAAGATCTTGAAGTACGTGCAGATAAAGGCATTATCGCGCCTAAGTTTGTTTTCCCACACGTGATTGATTCAAGCCAAAATATCTTACGCGGCGCACCATTCCACGACGGTGAAGACTCAACATTACTTGCTGACTTTAAACGTAAAGTAAACGCATTAGAGATTGCCGATAGCGAAAAATCAGCACTTATCAGCGATGCTGAAAAAGCCTTAAAAGCAGCAGTAAAACCTTCTTATACTAAGTTAATTAATTTCTTAGCTCAGCTAGAAAAACGCGCTGATGACCGTGATGGTGCTTGGAAATTCCCTGACGGCGAAGCGTTTTACAATAATGCCTTAGCACGTACGACAACCACTGATTTAACTGCGAAAGAAATTCACACAATCGGTTTAGCTGAAGTCGCGCGTATTCACGACGAAATGCGTGCAATCAAAGACAAAGTAGGCTTTGAAGGTGACCTTAAAGCATTCATGCAATTCATGAAAACTGATAAGCAGTTCTACTACCCTAACACAGCAGAAGGTAAACAACGTTACCTTGATGAAGCAACGGCGCTTATCGATAACATGAAATCTCGTTTAGACGAGCTATTCATTGTTAAGCCAAAAGCTGACCTTAAAGTTAAAGCTGTAGAAGCATTCCGTGAAAAAGCAGCAGGTAAAGCGTTCTACCAACAACCTGCGCCAGATGGTTCACGCCCAGGTATTTATTACGCAAACCTTTACGACATGGAAGCAATGCCAACATACCAAATGGAAGCACTTGCATACCACGAAGGTATTCCAGGCCACCACATGCAAATTGCTATCGCGCAAGAGCTTGAAGATGTGCCTAAATTCCGTAAGTTTGGCGGCTACACAGCGTATGTTGAAGGTTGGGGTTTATACTCTGAGCTAGTACCAAAAGAAATGGGCTTATATGAAGACCCATATTCAGATTTTGGTCGTCTTGCTATGGAACTATGGCGTGCATGTCGACTAGTAGTAGATACAGGTATCCACGCTATGAAGTGGACACGTCAAGATGGTATCGACTACTACGTAAATAACACACCAAATGCGACCTCTGATGGCGTTAAAATGGTTGAGCGTCACATTGTAATGCCTTCACAAGCAACGGCATACAAAGTGGGCATGCTGAAAATTTTAGAGCTTCGTGAAGGAGCTAAAGAAAAACTTGGCGATAAATTCGATATTCGTGAATTCCACGATGTAGTACTTAAAAATGGTGCAGTACCATTAAATGTACTAGAGAAGTTTGTTGACCAATGGGTTGCTAAGAAACAAGCAGCTTAAGCAATAAAAACTTGAAAAAGGCCGCTCAGCGGCCTTTTTTATTTATTTAAACAAGTAGTTGAGCTATAAATGTATAAATAATAAAAAACGGGTAATTCCATGCAAAGCGCGATAGAGCAACTGAACAGCCGACTTCAACATCATCAGTTAAAAGAACTTATTGCCGATTATCAAAGCTTGTCGGGGGTTTTACAAGCGGCACAGTTACAGCATATCTATCAATTAGCTTGCAGTAGTGAGGTTAAATACCTGTTTTTACAAAATGTTGCTGCGCATTTACTTGAAGCAAGCCCACTGCCAAGCGAAGCTGTTGCCTTGATTGATGATATTGATAAGCTGAGCTTTTTCACACCTGGCCTTAAGTTTCAAAATGCCTTTTGTGTTACAGACAACCAAGGTAACACCCTACTACATCATTTATTTACGCTGTGTCAGGCAGATAAACTCCCCTTTAACTATTTGCGTTCGTTAATGTTATTTGAAAGCAACGAAAGCTTAGGCGTTGCTTTAAAAACATTGAATAAACAGCAGCTCACTCCTATTGGTTGCTTTATAGCGCAAAACAGTACGACTCAAATGCTAGCAAAGCATGAGTTCTCCGCATTATTAGCCATGATGGAAGTCGACCAAAGCCACAGCCCTAGTGCAGTCAGTGCCTTAATAAACACCCTTAAACAATTTTATGGTGCCAATCAGCCAACGAGTGCCGATAGTAAAGTTTTACTGTGTGCGGCCTATTTGCAAGTGCCAACGGCGCAGTTATTAAACGCCCTTAATCAATAACTTCATGAATAAGGATGTTGTTAAAGCGTTTTTATCGCTCAGCAGTTTTACCGCCCTTAACCATGGTAGCCGTATTGTTCTTACCTTGTGCCTTGCAAGGTTATTAAGTAATGATGAGTTCGGCACTTTCGCCGCGTTACTCGCACTGTGTGAAATTCTTTTGTTACCAGCAAGCATGGGCTTTGCATCGTCGTTAATGCGTATTAGCTATCCGCTCTACAAAGCTCAACAACATGATTTACTGCGTGGCTTAAAGCATGTTTATTTAGCTGCATCTTGTTTATTCGGGGTGATTTTTGTTGCAGCTGTGGTGATCAGCTTTCAGGCCATTTCACCGCATCAAAGCGCCAAAGAACATGTAATTTATTTACTTTTACTAGTGCCGATTGGCGCCATTATGCAAAGCCAATCCGCTTTTTTAGTGGCTTTAAACAAACCCAAAATAGGCCTGATAACGCAGCAATGTATCTTTGAATTATTAACCGCGGGTTTTTGTTTCTTAGTTTATTTGATACGTGGGGACTTATCTTTAGTCGAGATTTGCATCTTGTTGTTTTGTAGCATGTTGTGTGTAGTCAGTTATCAATATTGGTTAATCAAGAAAATGATCGTCGCAAGTACTGCCCGCTACCAAACCAAGCAATGGTGTAAAGACTCATTGATCATGCTCGCCAGTGGTGCAGGCACTGTATTAGTTGCAAAACTCGATGTATTACTGGTGCATCACTGGTTTGGTGCACAAGGCGTAAGTATCTTCTTTCCTGCGGTGGTGATTGCCGGCTTACTGACTATTTTAGGCAATGCCGCCAACCAATATTTAAAACCCATTTTAATGGCCGATGAGACAACCGTTCAGCAACTTAGTGAGTTAATGAAAGTGCTGTGGCGCTTTAACTTTGCCGCTATCTTGCTACTTGCCCTGCTCGCAAATCCGCTACTTAATTTATATGGTGAAAGCCAATTAGAAGAAGGGTTTTGGATTTTAATGCTGCTGTTACTCGGGCAATTGTTACTACCAGCAAGAATTTTAGCCAGTAGTATGATCAAGTTAAAAGGGAATCCGCTGATCAACTTGTATGTATTACTGGGTGCAACCAGCATCACGGTTTTGATGGCGATGCTGTTAAAAGATCAGTTTGGCTTATTGGGGGTGGCTGTGGCGTTTAGTGGTGGTTTTATGCTTGGTGCGCTTTGCCGCATGGTGATTGTATGTACACGCATGCGGCTGCCTTTATCTGTGGTATTGGGTTTAGTCAGATAAATAATATTCTACACTGGTAACAACACGCACTTTTTTCAGCTGAGGCGTGTTTGAATCTCTATCAGAAATTGAAAACTGGCCTTGGTGGGCGGTTTTAATTTTACCCAATTTAGACTGAGAATCTTTGGCAAATTTCATTGCCACTTCGCGCGCTTTTTCGGTTGCCTCTTGAATCATATTAGGCTTGATTTTATTTAAGCCATTAAATAAATATTGAATACGCGTTTCGTAATTGTCTTGTACTATCGCAATGCCTTGCTTAGCTAATTGGCTTACTTCGCCTAGCGCATGCTGTACTTTTTCAATATCATTTGAATAAACAATAACATTATTACGGGCAATATAACGAAACTGCTGATTTTCGCCGCCATATTCACGAGCTTGTTTATCAATAATTGATTGGCTGCCGAGGCTTATTTCTTCATCGCTAAAACCATGTAGCTTTAAAAAAGCCACAACCGCATCGCTTTTCTCTTCAACCCGACCAACTAGTTTTTCGAGGTTGTTATCGGCATCAGAAAACTGTAACGGCCAAATAACGGTGTCGGCTGGCACTTCCATTTCCGCTAAACCTTTAACGTGGACGGTGCGCTCCATGCCTTTTACATCAAGGGCTGCACTTTTCAATATAAAACCTAATCCAAGCAAACCAACCGCCAATGCGCACGCTGCAATAACGATATTAAATGGTTGCGTCTTATTCATGCTTTTCTCCTTGATGTAGTTCACTGTTTTTGACTCGAAAAGTAGTTATAAACAGGTTATCTTATGAGTATAACTATTAATACTTTAGAAGCGTGTCGGTTCTAGTTTGGGTGTATTAAACTTAACAGACCCTGAAGTTTTAACAAACAGCGCAAGCAAAGGAAACAGCATGAGCGTTAAACGTATTAGCCAATTTTTTAACCCTAAATCGGTCGCTGTAATTGGCGCCTCTAACTCTCCAAATCGTGCTGGCTTTGTGGTGATGCGCAATCTGCTGCAAGGGGGTTTTAAAGGCCCTATCATGCCTGTTAGTTTAAATCACAGCGCTGTACATGGTGTATTAGCTTATCCAAGTATAGCAGCGTTACCAAAAGTACCCGACCTTGCGGTTATTTGTACTAACAAGAATACCTTAATTAACATCATTAATGAGCTTGGTGAGCTTGGCTGCAAACATGCAGTGGTAATTGCTGCGGGATTAAACGTAGAACAAAAACAAGCACTGAAAGAAGCTGCCCTTGCAGCTAATGTGTCTTTGCTTGGGCCAAATTGCTTGGGCTTACTCATTCCTCATATTGGCTTAAATGCCAGTTTTTCACATACAGTTGCAAGCCCTGGAAAGCTCGCCTTTGTATCGCAATCAGCTGCTGTTTGCTCAACCATTCTTGATTGGGCGAAAAACAAAGAGATAGGCTTTTCATATTTTGTGTCTGTGGGTGATTGCCTAGATATCGACTTTGATGAGTTACTCGACTTTTTAGGCCGAGATGCTAAAACCAAGGCCATCTTGTTGTATATCGATAATATTGAAGATATTCGCAGCTTTATTTCTGCAGCGCGAGCCGCTGCGTTTAGTAAACCCGTAATTGCTATTAAAACCGGTAAAACCAGTGCCGGAGCGCTTGCCGCAGAGATCCATACCGGTGGCAAACAAAGCTCAGATGCGGTCTATGATGCGCTATTCCAACGAGCGGGTATGTTAAGAGTAAACGACCTACGAGAGCTTTTTGCTGCTACACAAACGCTAGCAATGCACCCCAAATTACTTAAAGTCGAACAACTGACTATTTTAACCAATGGCGGCGGCCCAGGTGTCATGGCCGTTGATACGCTATTACAAAGCTCAGGTAAGCTGGCTGAGCTCAGCGACGAGACAAGAGCTGCACTTAATAAGGTTATCCCGCAATCGGAGATGACCTCAAATCCGGTGGATATTTTTGGCGACTCAGCGCCAAGACGCTATCAACAAGCGTTAGAAATCTTATTGCAAGCTAAAGAAGTTAAAAACCTGCTGATCATTCATACCCCATCAGCGCTTGCACCGAGTGAAGACTATGCAGAGATCATTGTCGAAACCTTAGAGAAAATCCCGAAGATGGCTCGCCCTTATGTTATGACTAATTTTATGGGTGAAGATGCCGCGTATGCTGCGCGAAAGGTCTGCGCTAATAATGCCATTCCGACCTACCGTACACCTGAAGGTGCAGTTGGTGCCTTTATGCACTTAGTAAGTTATCGTCGTAACCAAAAGCATTTAACGCAAACACCAGAGTCAAACACAGATGATGCAAAAATAAATAAAGATGCAGCTCGGGCTGTAGTGAATGAGTTTTTAGCCGAAGAGCAAAGCTATTTATCAACCCATGAAGCAAGCCAAATTCTCACTCATTATGGTATTGATTGTATTCAAACTGAGGTTGCTTACACGCCAACAGAAGCCAAAGAACAAGCCATAGAGCTAGGTTTTCCGGTAGCGTTGAAACTTATTAGCCCAAGTATTCCTTCTAAATCAGAAGTCGGTGGTGTGGTACTTAATTTAAATGATGCGCAAGAAGTTGAGCAAACAGCCTTTGCCATGCTGCTACGAATCAAAAACACCTACCCTGATGCGCATATTGAAGGCTTTTCATTACAAAAAATGGCGCCGCGAGCAGGTGCTAATGAACTGCGCATCGCTATTAAAACAGAGCCGAACTTTGGCCCGGTGATCTTACTGGGTGAAGCAGGCACCGGACTTGAGTTCGCTCAAGCCGCAGTGGCATTACCACCACTAAATATGAACTTGGCAAAATACCTGATTGCAGCGGCGCACGATAAAGGGGTTCTTAAAGACCGCGTGCTACCAGAAAAAGTCGATAAATACCGTTTATGTGCCCTACTTACTCGTATCTCACAGCTTGTTATCGACCAACCTGATATTACCAGTGTTGAGCTAAATCCTATTTTAGCCAGCAACGGGCAGTTTTTGGTACTTGATGCGACCATTGGCCTTAGCCGTTATAAAGCAAAAGCGAACCGTAAACGTTTGTGCATTCGCCCATACCCGATTGAATTAGTTAAAGAAGTAACACTTAAAAACAATACCCAAGCACAGCTAAGGCCTATTAAACCGGAAGATGAGCAAGCACACTTAGAGTTTGATCAATCATTAAGTAAAGAAGACAGATATAAGCGTTTCTTCGGTGAATTACCGCAATTTAATCATGATCAACTCGCAAAAATGACGCAAATCGATTACGACCGAGAAATGGCGTTTATTGTTAGCCAAGAGCAAAATGGTTCAGCCTGCACGTTAGGTGTATCTCGTGTATTGATGGATCCTGACAAGCTCGATGCTGAGTTTGCAATTGTGGTGCGCTCTGATTGCCAAGGTTTAGGGCTTGGTACAATATTAATGAATGCGGCGATTGAGCATTGTAAAAACCAAGGCGTTAAACAAATTGCAGGCATCACTTTGCCGGAAAACACCGGCATGATTGAACTGGCACGAAAGCTCGGGTTTAAGATCACCCGCGACTTTGAAGAAGGCAGCATTAATATGGTGCTAAAACTAAACTAAAACTGGATCATTATTTTGCATCGTTTAAGAAATTACACTGCACGGGTTTTTGAAGGTAATGGCAAATACCGGCGTATAGGACGCGCACTTGACGTGTTTTTGATGTCGTTGATTATGGTCAATGTGATTGCGATTGTGTTGGAGTCGGTTGCTCCTTTAGCAAAGCAATATCATCATGAATTTTTAATGATTGAGCTGGTTTCTGTCGGTATCTTCACCTTAGAATATGTGCTCAGGCTTTGGTCTTGTGTAGATAAAAGCGTGCATAAAGAAAGCACGCTGACAAACTCAAAGATTCGCATTCGATATTTCTTTTCGCCGTTGGCGCTGATTGACCTTATCGCAATTTTACCCACCATTCTGATGGTCTTTGTGAGTGTTGATTTACGCTTCTTACGGGTGCTTAGGTTAATGCGTATCTTTAAGCTCACTCGTTATTCGCGTGCGATGCAACTACTCTTAAACTCATTCAAAGAAGAAAGCAGCTCACTGCTTGCGGCTTTTTTTATTATGGCCGTAGTGCTGATAATTGCCTCATGCGGTATTTATTTAATTGAACACGATGTACAGCCCGATAAATTTGGCTCTATCCCTGCTGCAATGTGGTGGGCCATGGTGACACTAACAACCGTTGGTTATGGCGATGTCGTGCCTGTAACTCCCCTAGGTCGCTTATTTGGTGGTGCCATTACATTAGTGAGTATGGGCATGGTGGCTATTCCAACCGGTTTGCTAGCTTCAAGCTTTTCTGAGCAGTTACGTAAACGCAGACAAGTATTTACCGATGCAGTACACGAAGCCGTTGAAGATGGGCACTTGTCACCCATTGAAGAAGAACACCTAGAAAACCTACGTTATAAACTGGGGTTAAGTCAGCAAGAGGCGAATAAAGCGATTCATAATGAACTTAAAAACCGCAATCGCAACCTGTATTGCCGCCACTGCGGTAAACGCCAAGATTAATAATTAAAGGGATAAAGTCAGTAACTTTATCCCTGAAACTCTTGATGCCAACTCTTATCTAAAAGCGGCCCTATTGCATCCCCAGGTACCGGTTTACTAAATAAATAACCTTGAAAATACTCACAATCTTTTGCCTGTAAAAAACGCAGCTGTTGGATTGTTTCTACACCCTCTGCGACGCACTCTTTTCCTAAACTTTTTGCCAAGGTTAGAGTTGAGTTGATAATTGCCTCATCACCTTTATCAACACCAATATCATTAACGAAACTTTTATCAATTTTCAGCACATCAACCGGGAAACGCTTTAAATAGGTTAACGAGGCATAACCTGTACCAAAGTCATCCATATAAATACGACAGCCTAGCTGCTTTAATTTCTCCATGCTTTGTTGAGCTTTTTCTGAATCTCGCATCATCACCGACTCGGTAATTTCAAACACGACAGCACTGGCCGGTACTTTTATGGCATTGAGAGTGTGTTCAATGTTGGCAACTAAGTTAACACTTTCAAAATCAAGGGCCGATAAATTAATTGAGATATACAGTTCAGGATGAGTTATGTGCCACTGACGCAACTCAATAAGAGCTCGCGATAACGTTTGCAGCATTATTTTGGTGATCAGTCCTGAGCTTTCTGCCGCATTAGCAAAATCTTCAGGGCTATATACATCGTTACTAGGCCAGCGAAGTAACACTTCTAAACCAGCGACTTGATGAGTTTTTGCACTGACTATTGGTTGGTAATAATTGCAAAACTCATGCTCTAGGTAAGCTTTACTCAATTGCGATTCAAGATGCAATGTACGCTGAACCTGTAAATTCATCTCTTGTTTATAAAATTGATAACACCCCTCTACATGACGCTTAGCATGATATAAAGCAACGTTTGCCGCTTTTAACAACGCTTTAGTTCCGCTTGCATCATCTGGGTATACGGCCACCCCAACGCTCAGATTAACCTTAACGGCTTGCTGACTTAGCTCTATGTGTTTTTCTACTGAGTCCATCACCTTGGCACAAAGTAACAATAACTCATCTATTTGTTTGTAATCTTCAGCTAGAATCACAAACTCATCGCCATCAAATCGCGCAATACTATCTTGAGGTCGAAGCACATTTTTTAACCGCTGAGCTACTCGTTTAATTAATTCATCAGATTCTTCGCGCCCAAGTGAGTCATTAAAGTATTTAAAGCGCTTGATATTAACATTCAACAAGGCAACTTTGGTTTTATGATAATCAGCTTGCTCAATCGCATGATTCACACGGTCATTAAATAATGTTTTATTTGGTAAACCAGTAAGCGCATCATAGTTTGCTAAAATATGTAGTTCACTTTCTGCTAGTTTTTGTGCACTGATGTCAGTAACAATGATCACATAACTATCGAGCTGACGATTGCTGCCTGCTACAGCACTAATTTTAATCAATACTTGTCGTTTCTCACCGTTTGCCACAACCACGACATCTTCGGCGGAATAATGCTCACCCGATTGTAGGTTTTGCATAACTCGTAAGTAATTGATCCGAGCCGATACAGGTAATCCCAGCGTTAAAGAGCGGCTTGAGCGCGGCTCTGCGGGAAAATCAAAGGCATCTTGAAGTGATTTATTTGTGGCGCGGATACGCAGGTTTTTATCTATGATAAATACCCAGTCTCTCGTTTGTTCAAAGGCTGCACCAAAGAGACGAGCATTCTCTTCAAACACTAACTCACGCGTCATATTCGTGTAAGTGCCCGCTACTTTTTCAGGAGCTGTGCCTTGCCATTCGACCACTTTGCCAAAGTCTTTGTACCATCGCCATTGACCATCGGCATGACGTAATCGGTAAGTACAATTAAAGTAACCTTTTTGAGTGGATAAAAACTCCAGCCATTCCAATCGGAAAGTTTGCTTATCATGCGGATGAATTTTTGCTAAATAGTCATCTAAATTAACACTGTCGGTATCATAGCCTAGCTCGTTCCTAAGACGAGGTTGATAAATAATAGGGCTTTGTGACGACCAATCCCACACCCCTGAATGACTTCCCTCTAAAGCAAGCTTTAACCGCGCTTCACTTTCTTGGCTTTCTTTATGAGCGGCCAGCAAAATTTTCTGCATGCGATTACGTCTAAATACCCATGCAGCAATAATTAAAACTATCAAAATTAAGTACAATACAATGACATGTGGGGCTCGCCAAGGTGGGTACTTTACTTCAATATTTAAAATAGCTGGCGGAGTCAGGTCCCCCGTAACTGGGTCTTTTGCCCATACCTTAAGATGGTACTTTCCTGCACTTAGTTTTGGAAAAAGAACACGATTGTTATTGCGCGTATATGTTTTTTGTCCATCACCTAGTTGGTACTCATAAATGATACGTTCTTGATAATTAAATGCCATCGCCGAAAAAGCTACCTCAAGACCAATATCATCATGCTCAAGGACAACACTGTCGATAGGCTGTTTTAACTCAGCAGGCAAATCGCGAGACATTAGATCAAGGTTAGTAATATTGACATGATCAATCAGCGCTTGCTGGTAGTGGTTATCCATCGGATAAAAATAGGTAAACCCTTTTAAAGTACCATAAACTATCTGCCCAGATTTTAGCTTGGTAAATGCGCCACTATTAAACTCTGTTGAGAACAACCCTTCTGCACCGGTAAACTGCTGAAAATGCAAGTTTTCTGGATTTAATCGCCACAACCCTTTGTGACTACTCATCCAGATCATACCGGCCTCATCGAGGACCATGTCGTAGAGCAATGTACCCAGTTTGTTTTTTTCTAGGTCAATCGTGTAAATATGCTCATAAGTATCAGCATCTAAGCCAATCAAACCGAAATTAGATAACGACAACCACAGTACATTGTTGTTATCTATGATGTACGACATCACATTAACAGCAACATTCTCATGTTGTTCTGGAACTGTATAAATAGTGGTTAGCTCGTATGTATCAGGATCAACTTGATACAGAATGCCGGCATTATAAAATAGTGGCGAATCAGGCTTACTTGTTAAAGCAGGTAAGAATCCATAGGCTAGGAAAGGCTCAAATTCATCAAACTGCCCTGCCAAACGGGTAATTACTTGAGTTTCAATATTATAAACAAACATGCCGTAGTCAGGGTGAACGTAAAATAGCTCCCCAGATGGCATCAATAATACACCGTGAACCCAATCGTTTATTAATTTTTGTTGCTCTGGATCTGCGGTTTTCACCGGGGTCGCTTGGCCTGTTTTTGGATCAAAACTCATGATCCCACGATTACTGTGTAACCACAGCTTATCTTTGTAAGGCATCACCTGATAGATGGTAAACTCTGTGGTGATAAGATCCACTTGGTAATCTTTTAAAAACACCTCGCTTTCGTAGGTATCCAAATTAATGGCTGTTAAACCATTATGGGTAGCAAGCCAAACTCTGTCCTGAAACTCAGTAATTCCCCATATAGAATGATGAGATAACCCATCTCCCTTTATTGAGTTTGCTACTACATTGCTAAAATTATAATTATCATAAGGTAAGTAAAAGGCTCCATCATTTTTAGTCGCCAACCACATACCGCCTGATTTGTCCTCAACTAAATCAATAATACTCGTATCAGCGAGTGTGTATCCGCTATCTTTTAAACGCGTACTTTTTACAAGCTCATTATTCGATGGAGTAAATTCGAATAACCCTTTATCAGTGCCTAAAGTTATTGATGTTTCCTTCGGAGTTATCGTCCAAATATTTAAATCATCAATTAAGGTTTTACTGCTAAAAGCAAGCTCGGGAGAGGCAAACATTTCATCTAAATGACTTATATCAATCTGATACAAGCCCCTAACAGCACCAACCAATAATGTTTGCTCGTCAACAACTGCGAATGACTTTACATAGTTTTGATAAATATGAGTTGGTTCTTGTTGGAGATGGTCAAGTTTTCGATATTTACCTGACGCAATTTCATACACAAACGCCCCATTGCTGGTACCTATAAAAATGAAGCCTTTGTACGGGTACAAATCGCGAATGACACTACTTCTAACTCGATCTGGTATTTCAAAAATTGTTGTTACTTGTTTAGTTTCTAAGTCTAGTTTTGCAAAATCCCAACCACGTCCAAGCCAAAGCGTCTTATCATCAAGAGCGACCATGCTAAACACAGACTCGCTGAAAATCTGTTCTTCGGTAGTTGGTTTTGCAATAAATTGTTGATAACTATCAGTGTTAGGATCGTAACGAAATAAACCCGCTTGCAATGATGCAATCCAAATATAACCCTGGGGATCTTGGTAGATGCGGTCGATAATTGCGTCTTCTAGCTCGCCATTAGGGCCTTTAATATGCACAACTTGATAGCCATCGTAGCGGTTTAAGCCACCTTCGGTCGATAGCCATAGGTACCCACTATCATCGATCAGCATAGTATTCACATAGCTTTGCGATAAGCCTTCGCTGGTAGATAAACGCTTTACCTGTGCAAATGCTGGTTGACTAAACAAGCCACAGATAAAAAATACAAACAGCACGATGATGGAAAAGAACTGTGTCATTGACGTTCCAAATTGCTAACTTGGCACTGTGTGTCGTGTACAGTGCATCGCAACTATATTTCGATGCGCATATAACTCAAACAACAATTGCAAAGAATTGGGTAATGTTAACGTACAGTTAAACCCATGTTGTACATAAAAATCAATCAGATTTTGGTATGCAAAAGTAAATATAGGCGCGTTTTGTGCTGTAATTAACGTCGTAAGTAATTGAGAAGCAATCTTTTGACCTCGCCATGCATCATCAACATAAAGTGTTGATAAAAACAAAGACCCCGACTGGTTTTGTATTCGACATGCTGCAATAATCTCTAAACCAGAGTAGCAAACCCATACTTGGTCTGCTTTGCAGGCTCGCCCTCGAGCACCATGTTTATCATAAAACTTATTAACTAACGGTGTTTTTATTGGTTCAAGAAGACAAAATTTTAGCGCAGTCATATCAGCTCATAAGTGCAAGATAATGCTCAAACTGCTGTTTCAAAAATGCTTGTTCTGACATTGGGCGACTGTTAATTGTTGTATATACCCCCTCCCGCGTATTTTTACCTCGCTTTATTTGGTAAGCCCAAAAAGAGGCTTCATAGTCCAGTTGTATTTGATACTTTTGCTCTCGTGGCAACTTACATAAATTAAAACTCATATATTCACAACAACTAAAAAATAATAGTGGCCAGTATAGCATTTTTTATTGGTCTGTTTAGCCTAATGCCATACGATTAACCTTGATTTTGGTAGCACATACCAGTAAATTAACGGCGGTTTTTTAAACACGCAAGGAATGCACATTGTCAAAATATCTGCTTCTCAGATTTGCGCTAGTCTTATTGCTTTTTTGCCTTCCTGCTAGTGCTAGCTCGAACCTATTAATTTTCAATCGACCAGCCGATACCCCACAAGCACGTTATGTTATTGATTTACTGAAAATGGCCTACAAAGAAATAGGTTATGAAGTACATATCATTGATTTTAATCACCAAAGTGCCCTTATAGCAGCCAATAATGGTATTTTAGATGGTCAACTAGGCCGTATTGCAGATGTAAAAGATGACTACCCAAACCTACTAAAAGTTGATTTCCCGCTTTTTGATTTTAATCTTGTGCTATTAAAAAATTGCCAACACTGTCGCTATAAAGAGTTAAAATCATTAGCAATTCAATCAAGTTATCCTGCTGCCCAAAGTTACATCGATAAACACCCATTCGGCGGAGATGTTATTAAAGTACGAAATATTACCGCACAATTAAATTTACTAACCCAAAAGCGTGTTGAAGGCACTATATTGCTAGATTTTATGCTCAAAACAAAGCACCCAGATTTTAATCAAGCAGCTTTTCATAAAGAGGTTTTAATGCCAATGCAGAGCTTCCATTTCGTTCATAAACGCCATGAGGCACTAATTCCTAAGCTCACTCGCGCCCTTCAGAAATTGCAGGAAGAGGGTAAAGTGCATTTTCTAAAATCCAAATACAACTTAACTGAATTTTAAAAATCAAAACCACCTTGCGAGGGAGAAGACGGTGGGTTTTCTGCTTGTTGTTTTTTTTGTAGGTAACGCTTATATCGCTGTTGGCACAAGCTAATTACTTTACGCTTTTCGGCATTAGTAAACTTATTCCAATAGAAGCGTTCATCCCTGCTTCGATAACAGCCTTTACAATACCCTCGATTGTTAACCTGACAAATCCCTTTGCAAGGGCTTGGAATCTCAAAGATTTCAATTTGTTGCATCATATTTGCCAGTGACGAGTTCATAACTAAAGTATAGCCTGAAAAATAACCATAAAAAAAGCCACTTTATAAAAGTGGCTTTCTAACGCTATTTTTAGCCGCTAAAAATTTAGGCTAATTCACTGTTTGTCAGTTCTGCTTTACGATGAAAAGGCTTCGCATACATTGCAAGAACTAGTGGCTTTAATTCATCGGGTACTTTTGCCAAGCGAGCATTAAATGCCTCTGCATCTTTTTTATCGACAACGGCTTCTTTACAGCCACCAGCAATATAGTTACCAGGGTGTAGAAAGAATGAATCAACGATTTGCTGATCAATAGTTTTTGCAAGCTCTTCAGGTGACTCACAGCCTGACTCAATTGGCTCACCAAAGGCTAAATGCACATGTCCTTTAGCTGTACTAAAGCCTTCAACAATGCTGGCAATATCTTCGCCTTGTTGTTTAACATACTGACCATGTTGCTGCTTATGATAAAGTTCTTTTGCTTTAGCTATCGCACACGGCTCGTATTGATAAGAGATAGACACAGGCACAATTTTTAGTTCGCGCACGTATTCAGCAAACTCTTTCTTCTGCTTACGACCTTGTAACTGCAACATCTTAAGTAGAGCTGGATCTGTTTGGTCAAAACCATCTTTTGCTCGGCCTTCTTTTTGGGCTATCCAAATTGAGTGACCTTCAGCTAGGGAGTCATAAATATAAGCAGACAGCTGCGACAAAGCTTTTAGCATCTCTTTAGGTGCTTTCGCTGAGCGCTTCACAATAAAGCTTTTGTTTAAACGCATTAACTCAGTGATATAAGGAATTTGCAGTAAGTTATCACCAATTGCGATGCGAACAGTCGGCATATTATGTTTAAACAACCCCCAATTCACCAATGCAGGGTCAAGCACGATATCTCGGTGATTCGAGATAAATAAATAGGCTTGTTTAGGATCTAGTTTATCTATGCCTGAAAATGTCACTTCAGAAGTAGTACGGGTGATTAACTTATTTAAATAATCTGCCACTTCATGCTGTACTTGCTCAACCGATGAGGTATTACCCCACTTTTTACGCAGCTGGCTGCGCACTAATGGGCGAGTAATAAATGGAAAATAGGATAAAAAGCGCGGTAGATTATATTTGGCAATTACATCCACAAAAGCATTATCAGCAATTAAACGTGCTACTGAATCAGCGACTTCATCATCATTGTAAGGTCTTATGTCGGCGTATTTATCCACACTTTCACTCATTAAAAACTACTTAAGTTAAAAAACGGCACGCACAGCGCACCGTTTAAATATTTGGCGGATTATAACTCAGGCAATTTTAAATGCGAACCGAGACGCGATAGTTAACCAAGTTATTTGCCAAATGTTAGTAAAATATATTTTTATAACAAGTAATTATGCAATGCTCTTACCAGTTTGCGAGGACTTTTTCAGAACCATTTTTAACACTAATCTAAGCATTAAAGTAGCCAATACAATGCCCGATATAAAACTTAACCAATGCGGTAAAACTTCATGCTCTTCGCCTATCATCGGTGCCACCACAAAACCATATTGCGTCACTAAATAATCAGTTAAAAAGCCAAATACCAACGCTGTAGCAATCACACCTATTAAGTAAGCAACCACTGAACGCTTACCTAGTTCTTTACCCACAACACCTAAGGTTGCAATATTTGTAGCAGGGCCTGCCAACATAAAAACTAAGACTGCACCAGGCGATACACCACTGAGTAATAGTCCAGCAGCTATCGGTGTTGACGCTGTTGCGCAAATATACATAGGAATACTAATTAAAATAACCACAAGCATCGCAAGTATGCCACTGCCCCATTGGCTTAAATAAGATTCTGGCACATAGGTTTGTACTAAAGCGGCAAAGAATAAACCAATCATTAACCAAATCATGGTGTCTTCAAGTAATTTGTTACAACTAAAACTCACCGCTCGTTTCAGTTTACTAAAACGACTTTCAACGGCTTTAGTTGGCTGCTCACTGCTACAACAGCTTTTCTGCGAAGGTGCAGCTTGTTCACTTGCGCAACTTTGTTGCGGCTCTGGAGTAGCTTGTGAACCTTTATTACTACAACAACTTGTTGTTTTAATAGCCTCAAGTTCTTTAGTTGTTTGCTTGCTGCAACAACTTTGTGCGGGCTTAGCAGGCGCCTCTTTACTGCAACAACTCGATGTGGTCATAGGCTCAGGCTGTTTACTGCTGCAACAAGATGTTGTTTTGGTGTTCTCTTTATTTGCTGTTGTGCTTTGCTGTTGATGAAGCTCACTGTCTTTACCCACTAATACACCCGCCACAATGGCACTACACACGGCCGCAATTGGACGTATCACCGCCATAAATGGGCCTAGTAACACATAAGATACCGAGACCGAATCGACTCCCGTTTCAGGGGTTGAAACTAAAAATGCGGTGGTGGCACCTTTTGACGCCCCCGCCCTTCTTAAACCAATGGCAGCAGGGATAACACCACATGAGCACAATGGCATAGGAGCACCAATAAAAGCCGCTTTAACTGTGGTCCATAGCCCTTCTTTTCCTAAATGACGGTTAAGAAAGTTGGCAGGCAAATACACATTTAACAGACCAGCTATGAATAAGCCCAGCATTAACCAAGGCGCCGAGAGTAAAAACAGATGCCAAAAATTACTGAGTAAGTCCATCGATATCCTCCAGCGTCGTTAGTATTGAACAGTTTTCAGCGGGTTCTTCGCCACCACAACATTTATCAGCCAATAATGAAAGTGAGTCATAAAAGCGGGTAAGCTCCGCAATTCTTTGTGCTACGAGATCGCGCTTTTGTAACGTCATCTCTTTAACTTCATGGCAAGAGTGCTGATCTTTATGAAACTTAATTTGCAGCAACTCTTTGATCTCAGCCAAACTAAAGCCAACATTCTTTGCTCTGAGAATAAACGCCATTTGCTTATAGTCATCCTCAGAATAAAAACGATATCCCACGTCTGAACGCGAACTTGGCGTTAACAAACCATGCTTTTCGTAGTACCTTAGGGTATCTGTTGAGACACCCAACTGGCGGGAAAACTCACCTATTTTCATCACCGTCTCCATTGTGAAGCGTTTATTTATTATGCTCACTATAAACCTTGGAGTACACCCCAAGGTCAAGCAATAAATTAAAAAAGGAAAGCACATGAATATTACTGTCCTTGATGCAGCAACATTAGCCAACACTTCGTTAGATGCCTTAGCACAGCTAGGTAAATTAACTTGTTACGATCTAACTTCCCAAGAGCAAGTTGTTGAGCGCTGCCAAAATGCTGATGTAATTATCAGTAATAAAGTGGTGATTGATCAGCACGCTATGAGCCAGTTAACTAATTTGAAATTAATATGCGTTGCAGCAACAGGCACTAATAATATCGATTTAGAGGCAGCAAAAGAGCATAACATTGCAGTGACAAATGTGGCGGGCTATTCAACACCGAGCGTGGTGCAGCATACCTTTACCTTAATCACTAACTTATTGGGTAATACTCATAGATACATTAATGATTGCCAGCAAGGTTTATGGCAACAAAGCCCAATGTTTTGTCGCTTAGATTACAGCTTTAATGAAATTGCCGGCAAAACATTGGCAATTGTTGGTTATGGGTCATTAGGTAAAGCTGTGGCTGATGTAGCGCGTGCCTTTGGTGCCAATGTCATCATTAGTGAGCGAAAAGGTCATACGCCTCGTGAAGGTCGTGTTAGTTTTAATGATGCCCTAAGCACAGCCGATATTATTAGTGTTCATTGCCCGCTAACGGATGAAACACGCAACCAAATAGCCGCGGCAGAATTAAGCATGATGAAATCGTCAGCTATTATTATCAATACCGCTCGTGGTGGGATTATCAATGAAGCCGATTTAGCTGACGCTTTAGCTAATAATGTCATTGCTGGCGCAGGTGTAGATGTACTTAGTAAAGAACCCGCAGAGCAAACAAACCCGCTGGCACTATACAAAGGCGCAAACTTATTACTCACACCACACATCGCATGGGCAAGCCAAGAATCAATCGCTCGCCTAGTTAACGAAATAGCTTTAAATATCCAAGCATATAACCAAGGCGAACCACGGAATAGATTAGTCTAAAATACAACAAATTAGTCAAACAGACTAATCTACGTGTTTATTTAGCCTACCACGCATGAAAGTTAACAGACAAAACATTGATTTAAAAAGATTTTTAAAGTTGGCAAGCTGATTGCTATTTAACAATCACTTAAACTCGAATTTCTAGGGATAAAAAAAATGAAAAAAGCTCTTCTAATCGCTGCACTATCTGCTCCATTCTTAACAGGTTGCGTTATTGCAGTTTCAGATGGCGAAGCCGATACGCATTGGGCAGGTAGTTCTTCATCAAGCTGGGAGAAGCAACATAAAAATAATCGTGAAATTATTTCTAACCTTGCACTCGATACCAGTTATCAAACAGTATTAAACAAACTTCATACACCTAACTTTACCGAGCTGCTAAAACAAGGTGATGATGTATATCAAGTGCTATTTTATGTTACGCATAGCATTCATTCAGATGGCAAGATGACAAAAGATGAGTGCACACCTTTAGTATTTAAAAATGATAAGTTAATCGGCGTGGGCGATACAATTTATCAATCGCTAAGTAACGGCTAATTAGCAAGCTAAAGTTAAGAGTAGGCTTTGCCTACTCTGATTCATTTACCGCAACCATCCTTGAAACAACTTTATCGCGTCCAGTATCTTTAGCTTGATACAAACCTAAATCAGCCTCTTCTAATAAAGTTTGCTCTGCGTATACTTGCCCGGTTTCAGTGGTGGCAATACCAATACTAATCGTAATGTGATCAGCATTTAAAGACGCTTTATGAGGGATATTTAGTTTATTCACTGCATCGCGTAGTTTGTTAGCAAATGCAATAGCTTCTTTTGCAGAAGTGTTTGGCAGTACCGCAGCAAACTCTTCACCACCATAACGTGCTACAAAGTCACTGCCGCGCTCACATGCACCAACAAGCGCGTGAGCAATTTTTTTCAAACAATCATCCCCGGCTCTATGTCCATAACAATCGTTGTAGCGTTTAAAGTGATCAACGTCCATTAACAGCACAGATAACGGTGTACAGTCTCGACGACTTCGACGCCATTCACGAGCTAAATTCTCATCTAAATAACGCCTGTTAGGTATTTCCGTCAACCCATCAATTGAAGCAAGCATTTCAAGAAGGTCATTTTTTTGCTTAATTAATAACTGATTGCGTACCCTTGCACGAACTATCGCAGCACTAAAAGGTTTAGTGATGTAGTCCATTGCACCTAATTCAAGGCCCTTTGCTTCATCATCATGGCTGTTATTCGCGGAAATAAAGATAACGGGTAACATGCTGGTTGTGGCATTTTCTTTTAACTTGCCAAGTACCTCGTAACCATCAATGCCGGGCATCACTATATCTAAAATCAACAAGTCGACAGTTTGAGTTTTCAAAAACGTCAGTGCTTTTTCACCACTTTCAACACAAAAAACATCGTAGTCTTGCTGCAACGTTTTCTCTAATACCAAGCGATTTAACGGATCATCATCAACAATCAGTACCTTGGCTCTTTTCAACATGTGTAGATCCTTGTTCGATGATAAATGCAATCACTTGCTGTAATTGGCATTGCAATTCATCATTTAATTGTTCGGGCAGTTCACCAGTTTTCTTCAGCTTGACTTCACATTCCTGAGCGCACGCTGACAAACGTTTAAAACCGAGGTTTCCAGCTGACCCTTTAAGATTATGCACCACACGTATCAGCTCTTGCGCAGTGTTTACTTTAGATATGAGTAATAACTGCTCTTGTGCCATAATCGCAAACTTTGACAACATAGTTAATACTAACTTAGTGCTGTTTCCAAATTGAGATAGAATAAAGTCTTGATCGAAAAAGGATTCTTTTTTATGTTCCAATTCATTCATGGCTAAAAATAATTTGCTCGCAACAATTGGCTTGGTTAGGTGCTTATTCATACCAGCTGCAACTGATTGCTCTATGTCAGCAGGTTCACTGTGTGCCGTTAATGCATAGATTGGTATTTGTTGTTTACTAAATGTCTGACGAATAATGCGCGTTGCTTGGCAACCATCCATTTCTGGCATTTGAATATCCATAAAAATCAGATCAGGTTGCAATGACTTTGCAAGCTTTATCGCTTTTTCACCACTGTCTGCACAAACAACATTAACATCAGCTTGCTCTAGAATACTTTTAATTATGTTTAAATTTAGTGGGTTATCGTCTACAGCAAGTACGAGTAAGCCTGATAAATCCATTTTAGAGGGTAACGACACCACAGACTTTTTGGCCGGCTCTGTGGTTTTATCAAGCTGTAAGCAAAAGTAAAACTCACTGCCTTTGCCTTTTTCACTCTCAAGCTTGATTTCACCTCCCATCAAGGCAACCTCATACTTCACAATGGCAAGACCAAGTCCTACGCCTTGATGTGAACGAGTAAGAGATTCATCGCCCTGTGTAAACGCATCAAATAAACAACTTTGATCTTCTTGGCTTATCCCTATACCAGTATCTTTGACGTTAAAACAAATAAGTTGCTGCTCTGTTGATTGTTCAATGAGCTTCATACACAAGGTGACACTGCCTTGCTCTGTAAACTTAGCGGCGTTTGTCAGTAAATTTCCTAACACTTGTTGCAAACATATTTGGTCGCCAATTAAGCTGTCATTGATATCATCATCACATTCAATATTAAAAGTTAAGCCTTTTTTTCTGCACAGTGGTGCGATCAAGCCTTGGCAATACTCAATTAAATTAGAGACACTAAATGGCGCATTACTTAATTGCATTTGCGAGTTTTCTGCTCGAGCAAAGTCAAGCATGCGATTAAGTAAAGTAAGTAAACTATTTGCCGCAGATTTAGCTTGTTCTGCATGAGTACGCTGCTCAGCTGATAAGCCTTGTAAAGCAATTACATCAATTAGGCCTAACACTACATTCAACGGCGTACGAATTTCATGACTTAAGTTTGCAATAAATCGGCTCTTTGCCAGTGTTGCTCGCTCAGCATCGTCTTTTGCTTGCACAAGCGCTGTAACATCTTGCACATGCACAACATAGTAGTCGGGTGTTTGCTCGCCATTAAACACTAATGAAACACTAATTTGTAGCCATCGCTTTTGCTCTTGTTGTGGCAGGCTAAAGTGATAGACATTCTTTTTCTCGTTGAGTAAATCTAGTAATGTCTCTTTTAATGTATTAAATGATTGCTCAGCAAATAGGTCTTCCAATGTATAGTGACTAGGTGATTTATTACCTAAATCAATTGAAAAAATCTTCCTTGCCGCTTTATTTACTTGTAAAACCTGATAATCAAGTGACACTAACAGCACGCCATTGGCAGCATACTCCATTGCACTTCGTAATTTAGCTTCTGAACTTTGCAACGCATTGAGCGCTTCATACTGTTTGGTAATATCACGGCCAATCGCCATAGTCCCCAAAAACTGCTGATGCTCGTTATAAAAAGGCACTATGCTCAAATCATAGATTTTATCTTGTGTTGATAAACGTTTTTGATAAACCTGTCTGTCTTTGAGCACTTTCTTTTCAAGCTCGTTGATTTCACCATTATCATCACTGATATCACATAATTGCTGACCCACTAACTTTTCTTGTGGCAAGCCTATGTAGCGTTCATATGCTTTATTACACCCCAAAAATGAGCCATCAATGTTCTTAAAATAAATAATATCCGGAACATTGTTGAGCATGGTGTTTAATAACGCTAATTGACGCTCTTTAGCATCAATACTTCTTCTAAGCTGTTGCGACTTTACTTGTACTTGAGAATCTAAAGTTTTATTGGCTTCTTGTAAGGACTGTACTAACTCTTCATTGCGTCGAAAGATCTGCTTAACACGACTAAACCAAGGCTGCCAGTTAGCAGGAATTTTGTAACTTACAAGCGCTTGCTTGCCCTCATCATGCTGCTCTAAATAATTCATCAAATGCGTCATGGGTTTTACAAAAATACGTTGGCTTAACCAAAACACGGCACTAAACATCATTACTAAAAAGACGCTTAAAAACATAAACTCTAAAAAAATGTCATAGCCAATAGGCTTACTCAATGCCCTAAGTGATTCGTGAAAACGCGTATGAATAGGTAAGTTGGTAGTATCTTGTACAAAATGACTTTGATAGCGCGAGCCTGAACTTTCAACGATATCTGGCCAATATCCTGTCGCATTAATGGCGCGCTTTAATATGTCTTTAGAGCTAGCAATCACTTGGTTGTCTTGATTAATAAAGATAAACTCACCATCACTAGGTGCTATCTTCTTAAGCCACAATGAAATAGCCTCTAGGTCATAGATCAAAACGATATAATCTTGACTATCAGCTGCTCTTTGTTTACCAATCGCAAAATAGGCATGACCGTTTATGGTCAAAACAGAGCTTGAAGCAAGCCGTTCTTCATTCAGTTGCAATGGACGAAACTTGTTATCTAAAACACTCGTAAGCAACTCACTTTTCGTTGTATTACGTCGTTTAATAAAAACAAAACCCTGCTGGTTTACATAGGCAACTGCTTCAAGTGATTGAATTAAAGAAAGTGCGGTATTGAACGATGGACCTAGGGCTATAACTTGTCGCCATTGATTAACTGCAAATTGCGTTGAAGCAAATCGACCTTGCCCCACAACTTCTCCGATCCCCTCACCTACTAATTGGTAATAATAATGGTCAAACTGATTAACATTGCGCGCCAAGCTAGGCGCATAATCATAAGAAAGTGGCTGCTCGTAGAGCTTGAACATAGTATCTATTAAGCCATTGGCAGCATTCATTGCATGGCTAAGCTGTGCAGAGATATTATTAAAACCGTTTTGCCTGCTTTCAATAGCACGTTCGAGCTTTAAATTATAAAGATGCAAACACAAAAAAAACGCCACCAGCAGTGGCACAATAAGTGCCACTGATAAAGAGCGATAATAATGCTTTAATGGTAAAAAATTCACTGGTTATAAGTACCTTACCTCGTTAACGGTTAGGTTAACGAGGCATAGAAGTACTAGCAAGTTATAAATTTTCTTCAGCGAAGCTGGCTAAACGGCTGCGTACGACGCCATTTAAGTTAACAGTGGCGCTGCCTTCAAAATCTTTAAAGCGTTCAACAATATAGGTAAGCCCTGAAGTTACGGGGGTTAAGTAGTTGCTATCTATTTGCGCCAAGTTACCTGAGCAAATTAGTTTCGTGCCTTCACCGCAGCGGGTAATAATGGTTTTAAGCTGTGATGCCGTTAAGTTTTGACTCTCATCCAAAATAACAACGGCGTTTTGAATGCTACGGCCGCGCATAAAGTTCACCGATTTAAACTGTATGTTGGCTTTTTCCATAATGTAATTACGGCTCGAAATCGGGTTTTCATCCCCTTTATGCAACACCTCTAAAGTATCGGTAATTGCTGCTAACCAAGGGGCCATTTTCTCTTCTTCAGTACCGGGTAAAAAGCCAATTGATTCAGCAATTTCTGGCGTGTTACGGGTGACTATAACTTTATCGTAAATGCCTTTTTCAATGATCATTTCAAGGGCACTGGCAAGAGCAAGCAAAGTTTTACCACAGCCTGCTGGGCCCGTTAAAATCACTAGTTCTATACTTGGGTCAAGTAGCGCATCAAGTGCCATCCCTTGATACACATTCTTAGGTTTTACACCCCAAGCGGTATGGCTCATCAAACGCTCAACACTAATATCTTTTAAAGTAATTTGTTTATCATCGTAGCTTGTTACTCGAGCCGCAAAGTGATCGCTATCATCTAAAATATATTCATTGCAGAACACATCACTAATCGTATTTTTTGCTACGTGGTGATAAGTATCTCGGCCTTGCTGCTCAGTTTCACACTCACCAACCTGTTGCCAAAAGTCTCCGTCAATTTTTTTATAGCCGCTGGTCAGTAACGCTATGTCGTCAATTAATTGGTCTGTTCTGTAGTCTTCAACAAATTTAAGGCCGGCTCCCTTCGCCTTTAGGCGCATATTGATGTCTTTTGTTACAAGCACCACTTTGCTGTCGCTGTGCTGCTTTTGCAAATGCACTGCACAATTGATAATACGATGGTCATTTTCGTTGCCTGGTAAACCCGAAATACTGTCTGCAAATAAGTGATCATTAACGATAATTAGGCGGCCACGAGACTCTGTTTTCGCCTTTTTATTACTCGGCAGTGCCACCCCTTGCAACATCTGCTCAGGAGACGCGTCTTTTAACACTTCATCTAACCCACGAATAGCAACACGGGCGTCACGACTAACATCGTGTTTTCTATCTTTAATATGGTCAAGCTCTTCTAATACTGTCATGGGGATAACAACATCATGCTCTTGGAAAGATAAATAAGCGAGGGGTTCGTGGAGTAATACATTGGTATCGAGCACATACATTTTACTATCAAGGTTCGAAGCTTTTTCCATAGCACTTTCCTTACGTTTTATGATTTTTATGCTATACCCAATAAACTAAACAAGCGGCGGATGAAGCTATGATTTATTCGTTAGGTATATACTCAGTTTAGTCTATTTACGACAAAAGTCCTTTTTATGACAAACAAATATACAATTATTTAACTGGTTAAAATATATACAGATTTCACTAATATTTTCACCCGTAAAAATGACTTAAAAAGGTTGACTAAATTTAATTGTGTGCGGCGAGTTTACTACCTTGAAGTAGCATGGCGTTACAGGTAACATAGCCGCCTTTTTTCTTCATAGACGAGACATACATGAATTTTTCCTTAGGTCAGCGTTGGATCAGTGATACAGAGTCAGATTTAGGATTAGGCACCGTTGTTGCCCTTGAAGGCCGTCAGGTCAGCATTTTATTTCCAGCCAGTGGAGAAAACAGAGTTTATTCTTTAACTGAAGCACCTGTTACTCGTGTCGCATTTAATCCAGGTGATATTATTCGCAGCGTTGAAGAATGGGAATTAGAAGTCGAGTCTGTTGAACAGCAGGGCGAGTTACTATGCTATCACGGCACTCGCGTTGATAATGATGAAAAAGCCCAGTTAAAAGAAACCTTTTTAGATCACTTTATCAAATTCAATAAACCACAAGACCGTTTATTTGCAGGTCAAGTAGACCGTTTTGACCGCTATACGCTTCGCTACCAAACTTGGCAGCATCAATTTGAGCGCCAACAATCACCTTTAAAAGGCTTAATTGGCCAGCGTGCAAACCTTATTCCGCATCAGCTTTATATCGCCCAAGAAGTGGGTAAACGTTTTGCGCCACGCGTATTACTTTCTGATGAGGTGGGTTTAGGTAAAACCATTGAAGCGGGTATGATTTTACATCAACAAATCATCAGTGGCCGTGCTAGCCGCGTATTGATTGTTGTGCCTGAAAATCTTCAGCATCAGTGGTTAGTAGAAATGCTACGCCGCTTTAACTTACGTTTTTCAATTTTTGATGAAGAACGTTGTGATGAAGCATTTGCAGACTCACCAAACGTATTCGAAACAGAACAGTTAGTACTTACTAGCCTTGAGTTTTTAAGCAAGAAAAAACGCTGGTTTGAGCAAGCAACTCTGGCTGATTGGGATTTATTAGTTGTCGATGAAGCGCACCATTTAAGTATCAATAATGGTAAGCCAAGCACAGAATATCAACGTATGGCAGAGTTAAGCCAAGACATTCCGGGCCTTATCTTATTAACAGCAACGCCAGATCAACTTGGTCACCGTAGTCACTTTGCACGTTTGCAATTACTCGACCCAGATCGTTTCTACGACTACGATGCGTTTGTAGAAGAAGAAAGTAACTACAAAGAGGTTGCCGAAGCAGCCAACCAATTACTGGGTGAAAAAGGCCTTGATGATGCATCTAGAGCAACTTTAAAAGAGCTATTAAAAGAAACCGACATCACTGACCTTTTAGCTAACGCAGAGCAAGGTGATGAAACGGCACGTAACGAAATTTTATCAATGCTGTTAGACCGCCATGGTACAGGTCGTATTTTATTTAGAAATAGCCGCAGCGGTATTGATGGTTACCCAAGCCGTAAGCTTCATGCTTATCCAATGGCAATGCCCAAACAATATAAAACGGCAATGTCGGTACTAGGTAATATGGGCGGCATTCAAAATGCTGAGCTAACTGCACTTCGTGCTTTATTCCCTGAAAAAATCTTCCAAGAGTTTGAAGGTGAAAATGCCAGCTGGGGTGCATTTGACCCACGTGTTGATTGGTTAATTGAAACACTTAAAACCCTTAAGCACGAAAAAGTACTGCTTATTTGTGCTAAAGCCGAAACCGCACTTAGCCTAGAACAAATTTTACGTGAGCGTGAAGCAATTAAAGCCTCTGTGTTCCACGAAGGCATGTCGATTGTTGAACGTGACCGTGCAGCGGCTTACTTTGCCGATGAGTACGACAGCGCACAAATTCTACTTTGTTCTGAAATTGGTTCTGAAGGTCGTAACTTCCAATTCTCGCATCACCTAGTACTGTTTGATTTACCGCTTAATCCAGACTTACTCGAGCAACGCATTGGTCGTCTTGACCGTATTGGTCAAACGCAAGACGTAAACATCCACGTGCCATATTTCGAAAACACTGCACAAGAAGTGTTACTTCGTTGGTACAACGAAGGCTTAGATGCGTTTGAAACAACATCGACAACAGGACAAATGCTGTATAAAGAGTATGGCGAAGAACTACTTGAGTTTATTGGTGCACACAATTGTGACGAAGAAGAGCTAGACCCACTACTAGAACAAGTTGCCAGCCAAAATGCTAAGCTTCGTAAACAAATGGAAAGTGGTCGTGACCGTTTGTTAGAGCTGCACTCAAGTGGCCAAGGACGAGCCGAAAGTCTTGTTGCTGATATCGAAGAGTTAGATGATCAATTCACGCTACCAAGTTATATGATCAATGTGTTCGACACCTTTGGTGTAAGCCAAGAGGATAAAGGTGAAAATACCATCATCTTAAAGCCAACTGAGCACATGCTAAATCCATCTTTCCCATGCTTGAAAGATGATGGCATCACAGTAACGTTTGATCGTAGCACCTCGCTTTCGCAAGAAGACGCGCATTTCATCAGCTGGGACCACCCTATGGTGCAAGGCAGCTTAGATATGATTTGTGATGATGACTTTGGTACTGCCTCTGTAGCGTTACTGAAAAACAAAAAGCTACCTGCTGGTACCTTCTTTGTTGAGCTCATTTTCATTGCTGAGGCGATGGCGCCTAAAGCACTTCAGGTTGGCCGCTTCTTGCCACCAACGCCAATTCGTATCTTATTAGATAAGAGCAGCAATAACTTAGCCGACAATGTTGCCTTTGATGCCTTCAACCAGCAGTTGTCTGCAGTTGGTCGCCAAACTGCAAGTAAGTTAGCCAGTGCGTTACAAAGTGCCATTCACCCAATGATCACCAGTGCACAAGGCATGGCACAAACTAAGCTTGAAACACTCCGTGCGGAATCACTAGAGAAAATGCAAACAGCCCTTGGTGAAGAACAAGCTCGTTTAACAGCACTTAAGCAAATCAACCCGAATATTCGTGACGAAGAGCTTAGCTTCTTTGATAAGCAACGCAGTGAACTCACTACTTACATCGAAAAAGCCCAAGTTAAACTGGATGCAATTCGTTTAATTGTCGTTTCACACTAACGTTAAATAGCTAAACTCAAAACTACAAACGCGATGTGCTTTCACATCGCGTTTTTTATGCCAAACAAAACAAGGGGAAAAAATCAGAGTCCTACTTGTTAGCATATACTCGAAAACCAGTCCTGCCATTGTGTATGCGCTCATACTCCTTTAAAATAGCGCCCTTGCATATCATCGAGGCTGGCTGTGTTACTCAATTATAATCCCCCAATGACACCTTATTTAAGTATTGTTTATCAAGACGATGACTTGCTTATTGTAAATAAACCAAGTGGTTTACTTACTGTGCCGGGAAAAGATCCAAAACACGCCGACTGCCTTATTGCTCGCATTAATCGCGTTTTTCCAACGGCAAAAATTGTTCATCGCCTTGATATGGCTACCTCTGGCATTATTTGTTTAGCTATGCACAAAGAAGCGCATCGTAATTTAAGCATTCAGTTTCAAGATAGAAAAACTGCAAAACGCTACATTGCTCGTGTATTTGGTAAGCTTGAGCAAGAAACTGGATCGGTAGATTTACCACTTATTTGTGATTGGCCGAACCGACCAAAGCAAATGGTTGATCACGATAATGGCAAACCGTCATTAACCCACTATAAAGTGCTTGAGTATGAACAGAATGCGACTCGTGTTGAGCTGACCCCTATTACAGGGCGCTCTCACCAACTACGTGTGCACATGTTGTCTTTAGGTCACCCTATTTTAGGCGATAAGTTGTATGCGCACCCCGAAGCATTCGCCATGGCTCCTCGCTTACAACTGCATGCCGAAATGCTAACCTTAGCTCACCCTGCCAGTGGTGAAACGCTTGTTTTTGAGGCTGCTCCTGAGTTTTAAGACAATTAGCTAAATATTTTACCAACACTGCCGATAGTTAATTTAATCACTGATTTAATTTAAGACTCAGGAAATTTCGGCATGAAGTTAAAACCCGCACATTGCTTAGTTTACGCAGCCTGTTTTGCGTTGATGGGTAATGTGAATGCTGCCGATTTTATTAAACCCACCCCTTGGTCAAGTTTGGTCACTAACGATATTCAACGCTTTTTACCAAGTGATGAAGTACGTACTCTGCTTGCCGGTGAAGATGAGTTTATTAGTTTATATCGCCAATCTATGGCAGCGAGTCAACGCGGAATTGTACTCATTATTCCTGATTGGCAGCATGTTCCAACTAATAATGCCGGAATCAACTTTTTACGTAAGCAGTTAAATGAAATTGGCTATGCAACCCTTGCCATGACCATGCCTGACATTGATTGGCATCCTGTCGATATGGCAACGCCCGAGTCACCTGAGAGCTCTGAACCTGAGTCAACAACACAAAGTAATGAACAAGGCGATGAGCAAGCAGCTTCTGCTCCATCAGCCCAAACACAACAAACGCCCCACTTTGTTACAGGTGAACCTAATATCAGTGAAGCCGTACTTGATGATTACAAATTAAAGCTAATTGCCAGATTCAATGCCTTGTATAACAGTGCAATGGATGAAGGTGGCAATATTATTGTCGTGGCGCAAGGTGCTAGTGCGGGGCTCTTGATTGAGCATTATGCTAGCTTTCCAAATAACGAACTAAACGCTTTTATTAGCCTAGGTAGTTATTTACCTAACAGTGTTCGTAACCAGCATCTTAATGCCACGCTTTCAACTATCAGCCCACCATTACTGGATATTTTTTACAGTGAAGGTAACCCTGACACACTGCAAAGCGTAAAAGATAGAAAACGTTGGGTTAGAAAGCACGCAAAATATGACTACCGACAAAGAGAGTTATTTGGTGTGCCTTCAGAGCCAGAGCAGCACGAAAGGCTACTCAAAGAAATTGATGGCTTTTTACGCCGCCTTTTTTAAATACTCATAAGCCGCTTGAATATCTTGGCTTTTCTTTACCGCTACTTCCATCATGTGTTTTGGTAAACCTTGCGATACTAATTTATCGGGGTGATGCTGAGCCATGAGCTTTCGATAGGCAACTTTAATATCTCGTGCAGAAGCATCACTGCTTAAGCCTAAAAGAGCCAATGCCTGCGCGCGATTCATGCCATTATTAGGTGGCACACTGTGCCCTCTTTGTTCACTATAACTGCTGCGACTTTGCTGGCCTTGTTGGCGTTGCTGCTCATAAAAGCGCTGTTGTTGCTGGCGAAATGCAAACTCGGCTTGGTAGCGCTTTAACAAAAATGCGAACTGGGTGCGCGAAATACCTAACTGCTTGCTCACCTCTTGCAATAGCTGCTTTTCTTGCTCTGCAAGGTGGCCATCAGAAAAGGCCATTTGAATTTGGATTTCGAGGAATAATTGCAATAAATCATGGCGTCGAGCAAAGCGCTCTTTAAAGTCATGAACGGTTTCTTTTAATGAAAAATCTGTTTCTTTACCACTACGAAAGGCATCTTGTGCTTCACGACGTTCATCACCCGACAGCCTCATTTCGTCCATAAAGACACTGGCAGCTCGAATATGAGTTTCACTAACACGACCATTTGATTTGGCAATATGCCCCATCACCGCAAAACAACTAGAAAAGAAAAGCGCTTGACGTTCGTTAATATCATCGCCTTTAAACAAACCAGAAAACCCACCGGCTTTATCAAAGTCTTGTTTTAAGCTGCGATCGAACATATGGCCTAAGTATAAGCCTAGTAAGGCACCGATAAACTTGCCAAACATAAACCCAAAACAAAAACCAAGTACTTTTCCCCACATAATTGGCAAACCTCTGTTGTTATTGCAAAGCGAAACGCTGATTGATTTCGTCTAATCTGGCTGGTGTGCCAATGTCATCCCACTGACCTAAGTAAAGCTCCGTAGATACTTGATGTGCACTGAGCTTTTCACGCAAGATTGGTCCAAGTGGACGAACACCTTCGGTTAAACCATTAAAAAAATCAACGTGGTAACGACTTATACCTGAAAAAGTATACTTTTGGCTATCAGGACTTAAATGACTAAGGGCAAAATCACCATCAGGATTATGAGCAGGATTTTCAACAAGTACGATGTGCGCCTCTCCCGCTTGCAAATAAATCTGCATCAACGAAGTCACATCGTAATCAGTATACACATCACCATTTATGACAATAAATTGCTCACCCAATAACGGCAATGCTTGAATGATACCACCTGCGGTTTCAAGCCCCCCCGCCTGTTCTTGGCTGTAAGTGATCGACACACCAAACTGCGAGCCATCAGCAAAATACTCTGTTATTTTGTCGCCCTGCCATGCAAGGTTAATGACAATGTCGGTAATGCCTGCTTGACGTAAATTATTAATATGATGCTCTAATAATGGCTTGCCATTAATCCTAAGCATCGGCTTTGGCATTGTTTCTGTTAGCGGCATCATGCGCTTACCGCGCCCAGCCGCTAGGATCATTGCTTTCATTTCATCTCTTTTGTTAAGCGCAGCTTGGTACGTGGAATAACAGTGTGTTCTATCCACTGACCAAGTGCTGTTAACTCTGGGTATTCTTTGCTTACATTACTAATGTATTTAAGGGTTGGCAGTACATTATTCAAATAACCAGACTTATCGTCACGAAGTTTTAAGCGGCAAAATATGCCTGCTGCTTTTAAATGACGCTGTACACCGGTCAAATCAAACCAACGTTTAAACATGGCAAATGAGGTGTCTTGCAATAACTGTTGCTGGTTAAACTCGTCATATGCGTAATGCAAAAGATAGTCGAGCTCTTGCTCAGGTAACTTGAAGTAGCAATCTCTTAATAACGAAACAAGGTCATAACACACAGGCCCTTGTACGGCATCTTGATAATCAATGATCGCCCATTGCTGCCCTGTACGCATTATATTGCGGCTATGGAAGTCTCGGTGCACCGTCACAATCGGTTGTTCAAGCGCATTGTTAACTAATAACTCACAAGCTTGTTGCCACATTTGCTGCTCAGCAACAGAAAGTTGCTCACCAATAAAGGTATCAACTAACCACTCTTTAAAAATACTCAGTTCAAACTGTAAAAACTCACCATCAAATACTTTCATGTATTGAGCTGGCGGTATTTGTGCCCACTGCGCACTTAACTTTATTAGGTGTTTGTAGTGTAAAGTGCGGTCTTCATCGCCTAGTAAATCAGCCAAGTGTGTATTGCCTAAATCACTGAGTAAAAAGAAACCTTGTTTTTCATCAGCCTGAAGAATTTTAGGTAATTTAAAACCGTGCTTAGAAAATACCTTGTTGAGCTCTATATAAGGCGTGTTGTCTAATTTGTTGGGGTCTGAGTCCATGACAATATAGCTCTGATCACTTGTATTTATACGGAAATAACGGCGAAAGCTCGCATCTCCAGTGATGGCGGCTAATTGATATTCATCCTCTTTAAAGTGAGGATTTAAAAACTGCTGTAAACTTTTATAACGATTCATTTAGTAAGATATCTATTTTTCACTAAGTCAATTACTGTATTTGCCATTGTTTTCCTTTATTATGTCTAGCTTATATCCAACCAAAGAGCATTAAGGTCATTAAATGAGCAAAACCTGGGGCATAATGATGCTAAGCGTACTTAGCGCACCATCGTTCGCCGAAACTGAACTGGCACACAATTTTTGTGGCACTTCAATGCAAACCAGAGCTTGGCAACCGCTCCCTGGCCTTGAACTTAATATGATCGATATCAAATCCGATGATATTGAACTATTGGGTACCCAAAGCGCAGAATTTACCGGTAATGTAGATATTAACACCCTAACGATGAATTTGTCCGCACAAAGTGCACTGATTGACAAACAACGTGGGTTACTTAATGCAACCGGCCCTATCGTGTATCGCGATAAAGTAAGCCAAATTAACAGTTCTGGGCTCAATGCGGATTTAAATAATTCTGAATTAAGCTTGCTTGGTGCTGATTATAAGCTCACCGACCAACTTGGCCATGGTGGCGCAGAAAAACTAACAGTCAACGAGTCTGGCCTAAACCTGATGAACGCAAGCTTTACTACTTGCCCTGGCGAAACACCCGTATGGGCAATCGAAGCTGACGAAATTGACTTATCAAGTGAAGATGGCTGGGGCGAAACCCACAATACTGTATTACGTGTATTTGATACGCCCGTGCTTTATATTCCCTATTTTACGTTTCCGTTAGATGACCGCCGTAAATCAGGTTTATTAACACCTAATTTCTCAAGTTCTGGTCGTTACGGTATTGAAACAATCACGCCATACTATTGGAACATTGCACCAAATTACGATGCCACCATCACGCCACGTTATATGTCTAAACGAGGCTTACAAATGATTGGTGAGTTTCGTTATTTAACTGAGCAAAACAATGGCCTCGTTGCGGTCGAGTATCTTGATAAAGATGACGAAGAACCTAATGTTGACTCACGTTATTTATTTCACTGGCAACAGCAAAGTTACTTTGGTGAGAGCTGGCGCGGCAATATCGATATTACTAACGTTAGTGACGATAACTACCTAACAGACTTAAACTCTAATTATGCAACTCGCACAGACACTCAGTTATACCGTACTGGTTCACTGACTTACTTGGGAGATACTTGGCATACAAACATTAAACTACAGAGTTTTGAAGTACTTGGTGATCACAAAGAATCCTATGCAGCGTTACCACAAATTACTTTTTCACAAATGGATGCCTATGATTTCTACGGTATCGATTTAACGCTTGACGGTGAGCTCAGTTATTTTACCAATGATAAAGCCATCATTGATGAAGCGAGTAGACTTCACATTGAACCAAAAGCAAGTTTTGGCTATCAAGAATATGCTTGGTCGTTTTTATCTGAATTCAGCTTACTCCACACTGAGTATAACCAGCATGGTGATTTAACAGGCACCGACTTCGACGAAAGAGTAACACGTACTATGCCTAAAGTACGCTTGTACAGCCAGTTAAACTTCGAGCGAGAAACTGCCTTTTTCTTTAAAGATGGCATTCAAACGCTTGAGCCACAAATTCAGTACTTGTATACGCCAAATAAAGACCAGTCGAACATTGGCCTTTACGATACAGCTAAATTACAAGATGATTTTTTTGGTTTATTTAGAGACCGTCGTTTCTCAAGTATCGACCGTATTGCCACTGCAAACCAATTCACATTGGGTGCCACAACTCGCTTATTCAGTAATGAAAACGAAGAAGTGTTTAATTTTAGTGCCGGCCAAATATTTTATTTAAGTAATGATGCTAAACCAACATCACAAGGGCTTCAGTCAGATACTAACTACAATGCCTTGTTTGCAGCGCAAACCATGTTACATTGGCACCGTCGCTGGTATTTATCGGGTGGTATTCAATATGACACTGACGGTAAAGAAATTATTCAATCAAACATAACCTTAGATTACAAAGGTGACGATAAACAGCTCGTACAATTGAACCATCGCTATGCAAATGATGTCTCAGGCAATACAATCGAGCAAGTTGGTCTATTCACCAGCATTCCGCTAACACAAGATTGGCAGTTTGTTGGTAGCTACCACCGCGATTTAGAAAGTGGTCGTAGCATTGAGGTTTTCAGTGGTCTTCAGTATGAATCTTGCTGCTGGGCGTTTCAAATCACAGGCCGTCGTCAAATCGAAACTGATTTGAATCAAGCGATTGGTCAAGAGCAAGCTACTTTTGATACCAGTATTGGTTTCAATATCGTATTAAAAGGGCTTGGAAGTAAAAGCCGTTATGATGCACAAAAATTATTACAACAAGGTATTTTTGGCTATCGTAGACCGTATTTTCTTAATAACTAGTACCGCAGTACTATTAGCAAGAGTATTAGAAAAAGTATGAATTTAAAAAAACTATTTGCATCAGCATTATTAACAGTTGGCCTATGCCAAAGTGTTTTCGCAAAACCTGTCGAAATCGACAAAGTCGTCGGGGTTGTTAACCAAGGTGTTATTTTACAAAGTGAAGTTGACACCATCATTAACCGTGTTAAAACTCAAGCAGCGGAGCAAGGCCAGCAACTGCCTTCTGATGACACGCTACGTATTCAAGCGATTGAACGTTTAGTAAATCAAACGCTTATGATGCAACTTGCAGAGCGTATGGGTCTAGAAATCTCAGATTCTCAATTAGACCAAACACTTGAAAACATGGCCCGTGAGCAAGGCGGTACGATTGCAGATTTACGTCGTACGATTGAGGCTGCAGGTGAAAGTTACACCGCGTATCGTGAAGAGATCCGTAAAGAAATAACGACTCAGCAAGTGACTCGCGCCAATGTTGATCGTCGAATTTACATTAGCCCACAAGAAATCGATAACTTATTAAAAATCATGGAAACTCAAGGTAAAAATGCCGAAGAGTATGACATTGGTCACATCCTGATTGATATCCCAAGCGATGCAACAGCTGATGAAATCGCAAGTGCAAAAACACGTGCAGACAAAGTAATCGAATTTTTAAATGAAGGTAAAGAATTCAAACGTATTGCTATCTCATCATCAAGTGGCTCAAAAGCCCTTGAAGGTGGTCAACTAGGTTGGATGAGCATCAATGAAATGCCATCGTTGTTTGCAGAAGCAGTGAAAGGTCACAAGAAAGACGATATTGTTGGCCCGCTTCGTTCAGGTGCTGGTTTCCACATCATCAAAGTTCAGGATGTTCGTGGTCGTCAAGTGGTTGAAACAACAGAAGTTCGCTCACGTCACATTTTAATCAAGCCATCAATTATCTTAAGCGAAGAAAAAGCGCGTGACATGCTAAAAGGCTTTGCTAAAGACTTACGTGAAGGAAAGGCAGACTTTGCTGAACTAGCAAAAGAATACTCTGAAGACCCGGGTTCTGCATTAAAAGGCGGTGAGTACGATTGGACTGATCCAAGTACTTATGTACCTGAGTTTAAAAATACTCTGCTTTCACTTGATAAAAATGAAATCAGTGAGCCTTTCAGAACGCAATTCGGTTGGCACATTGTGCAGTTACTTGATAAGCGTGTAGCAGACAAAACAGAGCAAGCTAAACGTAACCGCGCGCATCAACTGCTGTTTAATCGTAAATTTAAAGAAGAAAGTTTCAACTGGCAGCAAGAAATGCGCGAACAAGCCCATGTTGATATTTTCCCAGCAGAATAACGATCATGACTATACGAATTGCAATAACACCCGGTGAGCCGGCCGGTATAGGCCCTGATTTACTAATAAAATTAGCTCAACATCACTGGGATGCCCAGCTTGTTGTGATTGCTGATGGTGCGCTGTTAAAACAGCGCGCAAAATTATTAGGGTTAGAATTAAATCTAATTAAGTTTGACGAAACGCAAGCTCCCACCGACACACCAGCTGGAAGTGTTTACCTTCATCAAGTCGATTTAGGTGAAGACGTTGAAGTTGGCGTTTTAAATGACGCTAATGGCCAATATGTACTTGATACCTTACGTATCGCCAGTGAAAAGAATATGGATGGAACCTTTGCTGCTGTTGTGACGGGTCCAGTTCATAAAGGCATTATCAATAAAGCAGGTATTTCATTCAGTGGTCACACCGAATATTTTGCTCAGCAATCAAATACTGCCGATGTCGTCATGCTTCTTGCAACCGAAGGCTTACGCGTTGCACTTGTTACAACGCATATTCCACTGGCGTATGTATCACGTGCCATTACAGTTGAACGATTAAGTAAAGTTATCTCGATATTAAACCATGACTTACAGACAAAGTTTGGTATCGAGAAGCCGCGTATTTTAGTGTGCGGATTAAACCCACATGCAGGTGAAGACGGTCACTTAGGTACTGAAGAGATTGACACAATTACACCTACCCTTGAGCTTTTAAATAACCAAGGTATGAATTTAATTGGTCCTTTACCAGCTGATACTCTTTTCCAAGATAAGTATTTATCGCAAGCAGATGCAGTGCTGGCAATGTATCACGATCAGGGCTTACCTGTGCTAAAATACAAGGGTTTCGGCAAATCAGTCAATATCACTCTTGGCTTGCCATTTATTCGCACATCAGTAGATCATGGCACAGCACTTGATTTAGCCGGTACAGGCACTGCTGATGTGGGTAGTTTTGAATTAGCGATCCGCGAAGCAATTAAGCTCGCCCATGAAAAAGCACAGAATCAATGACAGATAAAGTACATTTAGGACACCGCGCCCGTAAGCGTTTTGGTCAAAACTTTTTAAACGATGACATGATTATCGATAAAATCGTCACGGCTATCGATCCTAAACCTGAAGACAATTTAGTAGAAATCGGCCCGGGTCTTGGTGCAATCACTGAGCCTGTTGCTGATTTAAGTGGCCATTTAACTGTTGTTGAGTTAGACAAAGACTTAGCAGAGCGTTTAACAAGCCATCCATTTTTAGGTCCAAAACTTACAGTGCATCAAGGTGATGCAATGAAGTTTGATTTTAGTACCTTAATCAAAGCGGATGAAAAACTAAAAATATTTGGTAACTTACCTTACAACGTTTCAACTCCGTTGTTATTTCACTTATTTGAATTTGCAGACAACGTTGAGCATATGCACTTTATGCTGCAAAAAGAAGTGGTCAAACGTATGGTCGCAGGTCCGGGCAGCAAAGCTTTTGGCCGTTTAAGTGTGATGACACAATATTACTGTCATGCGATGCCAGTGATTGATGTGCCACCTGAGTGCTTTAAGCCCGCACCAAAAGTTGACTCAGCAGTGATCCGCTTGATCCCTAAAAAACCTGAGCAACGTACAGCAAAGAGTACCAAACTTTTAAATACAGTCTGTTTAGAAGCGTTTAACCAACGCCGTAAAACACTGCGTAATAGTTTATCTAACTTACTGACAGCTGAAGAGTTAACTGGCATAGGTATTGATATTACGCTTCGCGCAGAAAGCCTGTCTTTACAACAATTTATTGATATAGCTAATTGGATTTATGACAACAAGCAGTAATTTAGGTTCGCCAATTAAGGTCTCTGTTGAGACCTTCTATGTTGAAGGCCAATCAGAGCCTGAACAAGATAAATACGTTTTTGCTTACTCAATCACCATTAAAAACCACAGCTTATGCAGTGCAAAACTTTTAAGTCGCTATTGGTTAATTACCGATGCCAACGGCAAAGAAGTCGAAGTACAAGGTGAAGGGGTTGTTGGTGAAACGCCAACAATTGCCCCTGGAGAAAGCTATAAATATACCAGCGGAGCAGTTCTCGATACTCCTGTGGGCACGATGCAGGGCCACTACACAATGCGCAATGAGTTTGGAACTGAATTTGAAGCGCCTATCGAAGTGTTTCGTTTAGCACGTCCAAATATACTGCATTAGGTAAGCATGGCTGACTACGCAATAGGTGATCTACAAGGCTGTTTTACTGAGTTTGATGCGTTACTAAAACGTGTTAACTTCAACCCTAGCCAAGATCATTTATATTTAGTGGGTGATATAGTCGCAAGAGGTCCTGATTCACTTGCGTGTCTTGAGCGGCTATATAGCATGCAAGGTAGTGTTAGCATTACATTAGGCAATCATGATCTGCATCTGATTGCCTGTCACCATTTGAATAAGCCAGCCAATCCTAAAGATAAATTAGAACCGCTTTTTAATAGCTCAAAACGGGCTGATTATATTCAATTTTTACAGCAACAACCTTTAGCTATTTGGCTTGAAAACTATAATATGTTTATCAGTCATGCGGGGCTAAACCCTAACTGGTCAGTTAAAAAAGCCCTCAAACGTGCTCGCTTCGCCGAATCCTGTTACCAAGGTGACGATGCGCATCATTATTTTACGCATATGTATGATCCTCACCCGCTTGAGTGGTTGAAATCTTTAAGCAATGAGGAAAAGTTTCGCTACATCGTTAATTATTTTACTCGGATGCGGTTTGTCGACCACGATGGCAAGTTAGATTTAAATAATAAAACCAATACAAGTATCGATACTTCATTTATTCCTTGGTTTGAGCATCCAAATATTCTGAAATTAAAACAACAGATTACATTTGGCCACTGGGCTGCTCTAGAAGGAAAGGTTGAATATAAAAATATTCATGCCCTCGACACAGGCTGTGTATGGGGAGGTGCTATGACACTAATGGAACTAAGTAAAAATAAGTACCACACAGAAAGTTCTCATTCTTTTATCTAAATAAACTGAAAAATAACTGAACATCTGTTAGATTTATACAATTAAAGTAAATTTAAATTAAAGCTACTTAAATTTAAATACTTAACTAATTGGCAACCTTGCCGATAAGTGTTGATTAGTACTATTTTGTGGAATTACATATGAACTTGACCGTTAGACAGCGTATTTGGGGTGGCTTTATTGTCATTACCTTGCTCCTGCTTTTTATTGGTGGTAACTCGTTGGTCAGAATTACCAATATTGATCAATCAACGCAGCGTGTTAATCAGCTGTCGCTACCAGCGCTTGATAAAAGCTACGAGCTGCAGGTCGAATTTATTTTAATGAGTAAAGCTGCACAAGCCAGTTTTTATACATCATCACAAGAAGAACTAACAACAATACGTAATCGCTTTAATGAACAGAAAAAACGTTATGATAGCTCTTATCAAGAATTACAACGCATTGTCAGCGATGATCCTGAACTAAAAAGCAGCAGCCAACAAGTTGAGCAGACCTACAAGCGATTCAATAAATCTGTCGAAAATTTATTTGCTGATAAGAAAACACAACTCGATTTAAACAAAACACTCGCAAGCCAGCTTGAGAATATAGAAATTAGCGCAGAAGATGCGAACTCAGTAGTTCTTGATATCATTGATATTGACGGTCTTGAAGAAAACCATTCTCGCGCCTACCAAGCCGCCAACAACATGGAAAACAACTTCCAGTCAGTGGTTACAAACAGCACTGATATGCTTACGGTGAAAACGCTAAATACCCTCGATATCATTAAAAATGAGCAAGTATATTACCTAGAAGAGATTGAGCGAAGCCTTGGTCTTATTCGCCCAGCAATTATTGATAACAATGCTGGACTATACAATGATTTAAATAATTACTTTGAATCTTTGGCTAATAATGTGCGTGGTAACAACAGTTTATCAGCTAACAAAAAGCGCTTAATCGATGCCATAGCGCAAACACAAGCAGAACTTGCTAACGCAGAAAACTCAACCACCGAAGCATTAAAGCAGTTAAGAGACCTTGTAAACGAAGCAACTGTCTTAGCATTTGATCTACAACAAGATGTGAGTGGTAATGTATCGACAGCGACCATTTGGACATGGATTGCGATGGCTATTGCGACCTTAATTGCTATTGTTGTCGCAGTCATTACAGTTAACCGTATCACGAAACCTCTGCTTGAGGTGAATCGTATTCTTGATATCGTTGCCAGCGGCGACATGACGCAACGTTTAGATGATTCAGCAAAAGATGAATTCGGTGAATTGTCTCGTAGTTGTAATACCCTGATTGAAAGTTTACGAACACTTATTCAAGGTATTATTTCTCGTTCTACGCAACTTGCTGCCGCATCAGAAGAGACTTCAGCGATCACTGAGGAATCTAGCCAAGCAATTCGCAATCAACAAGCACAAGTTGAACAAGCAGCCACTGCAACCACTGAAATGAGCAGCACATCACAAGCAGTAAGCAGCAGTGCACAACAAGCACTTAGCGAAATAAAAAATGCTGATAAAGAAGCTGATCGTGTTAAAGGTATTTCTTCGCAAAACAAAGCAACCATAGAACAACTTGCGCGTGAAGTTGATGATGCATCACACGTTATTAATCAGTTACACAAAGACAGCGCCTCAATTGGCGGTATTTTAGATGTAATTCGTGGCATTGCTGAACAAACTAACCTCCTTGCACTCAATGCGGCTATAGAAGCGGCACGTGCAGGTGAACAAGGTCGTGGTTTTGCGGTTGTAGCAGACGAAGTACGTTCACTAGCAAGTAAAACACAAGAGTCGACCCAAGAAATTCAAGCAATGATTGAATCTCTGCAAGTAGGCGCAGAAGCTGCTGTAGCAGCAATGTCTAAAGGTAAACAACAAGCTGAATCATGCGTTGAGCAATCAGATCTTGCCAACACTGCACTAGACTCAATTACTGCAGCTGTTGCTCAAGCGCACAATGTAAGTGAAGAAATTTCCACTGCGGCTCATGAGCAACAACAAGTATCGCAAGAGATCAGTGAACGATTGGAGTCTATCGTGGCAATTGCAGAGCAAACCGCTGAAGGCGCAAACCAAACTAACATCTCAAGCTCAGAAGTTGCTAAGTTAGCAGAAGAGCTTCGATTATCGGTCGATGCGTTTAAAGTTTAATAAGCATAAACACAAACAAAAAACCGTGTTCAAAACACGGTTTTTTTATCTTTAAAAAAGGCTATGACTTAATTTGCACTAAGTCAAAATCTGCCATTCCAGGCACTATTTTTTGTAATCTTGATTCAGTTACATCTAAAGAGTTTAAACATTCACAGTACTCAGAAGCTTTCATCTCAAGCTGCTCAGCTTTTTTTTGCAGTGATTTATCAATTTCTTTTGAAATGATATCCATTCGCTGTCCCATATCGTTGATACGATCTTCGATATTCCCTTCGCGCGATTTAAACGCATCCCCCAGCGACACTAAAATAGCCCCCAGTGAACCGTGAACTGCGGAGTGAATTTTTTGGCTAATTTCCTTAGTGAAGAAATCATCGATTTTCGACAGCGACTGCGGAGCAATAAAGAAAAAGTCATCGCCACGCTTAAACTTATCCATCAGCGCACGTTCAACATATTGCAGCTGAGTTTTTAGTACTTCAGGCTCTTTATCTGACATACCTTCAACGACCTGTTCAATCGCACTTAAACCGAGATTTACACCATCAGTCGCAAGGTCTACTAACTCTGGGACGGTTTGTCTGATACCACGGCTAAACTGTTCAACAACTTTGCTTTCTTCGGGGCTCAAATCAACCCAGTAACCACGAATAAATAATTGCTTATCGTTATTAATTTGTACCCGTGTCTGACCTTTATCAACAATACGAATAACATCGTCAGTAATAATTAAGCCATGACTAAGCTCAACATCACATTGTTTTTTTTCAAGGGTAGCGTAGCTGGAAAAACTAGAGAATGTAATGGCCGCTGCCAACAACGAGCGAGAAAAGAACGCCATATACACCTCAATAAGACAAAAAAGGAAGGCCGCTAGATTAGCAAATATCCAGTTTTATGCAAGTAAAACGCCTAGCTATGCTAGGCGCCTTAAAACACAGGAAGGTTAAATTGGCGAACCCGGTGGCATTGGCAACACTTTAAAGTTGGCAGGCCATTCACCACTTTCTAAAAAGTGACTGATTTGCTCGCTTAAATATTGCTTGAATGCACTGTTACCAACTGATGCGCTGCCTAGCATTGATTCTTGCTGATAACTCTTTGCTAGTTTAGCTAAGTAGTAACGCAGTTGGGCTTGTACCTCAGGTGCGACTTCGCTGCTTGCGACTAAATCGGCAAACTGTTTCGCTGTTAAAAGCTGCACACGCTGGCTAATTTTACCTGCCATCCCTGAAGCAATTTTTTGCTCAAAAACTTGCTGATAAGTTTGCGCTAATAGCGCATCTAAACCATAAAATGCATCGCTTCTTGCTTGCTGCTGCGCTAAGCGGTTAATGCGTTGGCTATTAAAAAGTAGATTCAAACTATGTGCAGCAGCCACCTCAGGCAGTGCCATAGCATCAAGCGTAAGTCCTGTGCGACCAACAATGCTCTCCCGTGACTTAGATTCACCATACGCTTTTGGTGGAATAAGCGCTAATACCGACTCAGGTAAAACAAGGTTCTCGGCTTTTAGTGTAGCAAGCACTGCATCGGCTGCCGCTTGTTGTGTTTGCTTTGCAACAACCTGCGCCCCTTTAGGCTGTGAGCCATCGCGCACTTCGTATTCGTAATTCACACCAGCAATTAGTTTAACCGCAGCTTCTACTTGATAACGGTGGAATAAATAAAGTGGCACCAGCATTTCTTCTAGTTGCGATAAAGCAGTGCCCGTTTTGATGTTCTCAATGCCAAAGCTCGTCAGCGCTTGTTTACGAACATCAAGTACACGCATTAGCTCATCACTCGGTGAACTACCGTTATCCCATAAATGGCCAGTTGGGTGAGCACCACCTTGAGCACGGGCATCACTGTCTGAGATAAACTCCAGCCCTTTACTTTTATTTTCAGCTAAAATTGCGGCCAATTGCTGTGCTTCATCTTGATTAGTGAAATCACTATAGCCGTATTTAATCACTTGAGTATCCCAAACGCCCATACCAGCAGCATAGCCTCGGCTTACATCTAACTTACCTTGCTCATTAAAGCTCAGTAACGGATGTGGATAATCCATTACAGAGGCTCTGTCTGCCACTGACGCTGCAAAGTTATGCGAAATACCTAAAGTATGCCCTACTTCATGGGCGCTTAATTGACGAATACGATCAAGTGCCATGGCTTGTAAACGCTTAGCCACTTCATTGCCTTCAAAGTATGGAGCAGCTAATGCTTCTGCAATTAGGATGTCTTGACGAACACGCAGTGACCCGAGTGTCACATGACCTTTGATAATTTCGCCTGTTCGCGGGTCAATCACAGAGCTGCCATACGACCAGCCACGTGTTGCACGGTGAACCCATTGGATCACGTTATAGCGCACATCCATAGGGTCTGCATCATCAGGTAATACTTTAACGATAAAAGCATTCTTGTAGCCTGCTGCACTAAATGCATCATTCCACCATTTAGCACCATCAAGTAACGCTGTTTTAACTGGCTCAGGTACGCCCGGATCTAAATAATAAACAATCGGTTCAACGGGTTCGCTGATTGGTAAGCTCGGATATTTTTTCGCTAAACGATGACGTGGGATGTAACGTACATACATAGACTCACCCAGCGCAGCCGCATAATCTTTATGCTCAATGCTCCAAAAACCTGCTTGAGGATGGAATTTACGCGGGGTGTAATTATCATCAGGTAACTCAATTAATGAGTGATGCATATGCACTGTCAGCGCATAGGGGTCGGCACTCACTTGACGAACATACTTACCCGGGTTATTTCCATGAAAAGTAAGTACTGCTTCTAATTCAGTATTTTTTTCAAATGCTTTTGAACGCGCTAAATAAACTGCACTGCGGTTGCTATCTAAGTTAAAACTTCCTTGCCCGGTTGCCGATAAACGGCGGCTCACACCATGAACATCGCTTAATAGGTAAGGTGTATAATCAACTAATACAGCAGTGTCTGACTGAGCAACAACACTAAAACCCGCTAAAATACTTGATGCGAATGCTTCTTTAATACTTTGTTGTTCCGCAAGATTATTAGTGTTAGCGCGGTAATAAGTATTAATGGCTCTTAGCATCACCTTATCACCAAAACGCTCAAACTGTACTAAGTGAGTATCACCTAACTGACCACGATCTAAGCCAATATCGTTTGAGCCAACACCGTAAGGTAGGCTTTGTTGTAATAAAAATTGCTGCTCGAGTTTATCCACCTCAAGGTACAATTTGCCGTTTTCTGTATCGTAATAAAATGAAAAATAGCCAGAAAAATGAGTCATTTTTTCAGTAAAATCATTTATAGACTTAATTGCTGCGTGTGCTTGAGTTATCATAGTAAGTAGCACAGCTAAGAGCAGATATCGTAGTAATGGTATTTTTTGCATAATCTTATCTTTGTTATTCGCGTTTTAAATACTGTATAGGTATTAAGCAGTATAAAGTACCGTTTATAAAAATCAGCTATTTAAGACGAAATTCAGCGCTTGCTAAGACATTCTCTCTCACACTAAAAATGTCTGGCTACAACGTTATCAGGAAAATAGAATGCGTAGACTCCCACCGGTATTGTTAGAAGATGGTTGCCCTCGTGAACTGATCTCATTGATCAGAACGGTACTTGCGGCATGTAAAGAGATTTCATTTCGTGTTGGTCAAGGCGCCCTATCTGGCGTATTAGGCTCAACCCTAGACGAAAACATTCAGGGTGAAACACAGAAAAAACTCGACGTTCTAACTAACCAACTTTTAAAAGATATTTTATTAGAATCGGGCTACGTAAAAGCCATTGCCTCTGAAGAAGAAGACTTCACTGTTGCAGGTAATCCAAATGCCAACTACATTGTTGCATTCGACCCACTTGACGGTTCATCAAATACTGATATTAACTCGCTCGTTGGTACGATTTTCTCAATTATGGCGGCACCTGAAGGCTCTGATCCAGCTGACCCAAGTATCTTTATGCAACCAGGTAAGAACCAAGTTGCGGCAGGTTACGTGTTATATGGCCCATCAACCGTATTGGCTCTTACCACAGGTAAAGGCACGCGCTTTTTCACTTTAGATAAAACTCACGGCACCTTCTTATTAACGCAAGAGTTTGCAAAAATCCCAGAAGAGACCAGCGAATTTGCTATCAATGCTTCAAATCAACGCCATTGGCAACCTGCGATGCAAAATTATATTAACGATTTGCTAGCCGGTGACACAGGCCCGCGCGGCCGTAACTTCAATATGCGCTGGATTGCTGCAATGGTGGGTGATGTTCATCGTGTATTATGCCGTGGTGGTATCTTCACGTACCCAACAGACACGAAAGATCCAAACAAACCAAACAAATTACGTTTATTATACGAAGCAAACCCAATGGCAATGCTAATTGAGCAAGCTGGCGGTATTGCCTCTACAGGTACTGAGCGCATCATGGAGATTCAACCCGATGCCATCCACCAGCGAGTGGCGGTGATCTTAGGCTCTAAAAATGAAGTTGAAACCTGCTTAAGCTACCATAAGTAACCCGAGCTCTTAATAACAAAAACCGTGCTTGTAATAACAAACACGGTTTTTTTGTTGCTCCAATCTAAATACAAAAAACCCAGCCTAAGCTGGGTTTTTTAAAGCTATTCATTAAAAGAACTTACTTCTTTTTAACTGCTTTTTTGTTTGGAAGGTCAGTGATTGAACCTTCGAAGATTTCAGCAGCTAGACCGATTGATTCGTTTAGCGTTGGGTGAGCGTGAATAGTTAACGCTAGGTCTTCACCGTCTGCGCCCATTTCAACTGCTAGGCCGATTTCACCTAACATTTCACCTGCGTTGATACCAACCATAGCACCACCGATAACGCGACCTGAGTCTTTATCGAAGATTAGCTTAGTTTGACCTTCAGTACGTGCTGAAGCGATTGCACGGCCAGAAGCAGCCCAAGGGAATACCGCAGTTTCGATGTTTAAGCCTTGCTCTTTAGCTTCTTTCTCAGTTACACCAACCCATGCGATTTCTGGATCTGTGTATGCGATTGAAGGAATGCACTTAGGATCGAAGAAGTGTTTCTGACCTGAGATAACTTCTGCTGCAACGTGAGCTTCGTGAACCGCTTTGTGCGCAAGCATTGGCTGACCAACGATATCACCGATAGCGAAGATGTGATCAACGTTTGTTTTAAGCTGCTTATCAACATTGATGAAACCACGCTCATCAACGTTAACGCCTGCTTTATCAGCGTCAAGTAATTTACCGTTAGGTGTACGACCTACAGCTACAAGTACTTTGTCGTAACGTACTGCGTCAGCTGGTGCGTTTTTACCTTCGAATGAAACGTATAGACCGTCTTCTTTCGCTTCAACGCCAACTACTTTAGTAGAAAGCATTACGTTGAACTTGTTCTTAACGTATTTTTGGTAGATCTTGATAACGTCTTTATCAGCTGCTGGTACTAATTGATCAGCAAATTCAACAACGTCGATTTCAGAACCTAGCGCACGGTATACAGTACCCATCTCAAGACCGATGATACCACCACCTAAAACAAGTAGTTTCTCAGGAACGTCTTTAAGCTCTAGTGCACCTGTTGAGTCAATTACGCGGTCATCTTCAGGGATGAAAGGTAAATTAACAGGTTGAGAACCTGCAGCGATAATAGCATTATCAAATGTGATCGTTGTTGTACCGTCTTCACCTTCAACAGCCAGTGTGTTGCTACCAGTGAATTTACCGTAGCCGTTAACTACTTTCACTTTACGCATTTTAGCCATGCCGTCTAGGCCGCCAGTTAATTGACCGATTACAGACTCTTTCCAATCACGGATTTTGTCTAGGTCGATTTCAGGCTTGCCAAAAGTAACGCCGTGAGATGACATTTCTGCAGCGTCATCAATCACTTTAGCTACGTGTAAAAGTGCTTTTGAAGGAATACAACCCACATTTAGACATACACCGCCTAATGTGTTGCGAGATTCTACCAATGTTACTTCTAAGCCCAAGTCAGCAGCACGGAAAGCCGCAGAATAACCACCAGGACCACCGCCTAGTACAACAACTTGAGTTTTTAATTCGTTGCTCATGCTATTACCTTAAATGTTTGAACGGGACACTGCCCCTAAGTTTAACTGCCATGTTTCTGCAAGGCAGAAAGGGAGAGCAGATATCTATACCAAGATTGTTCTATGGCAAAGATTGTATCATTGCCAATGGTAAAAATCCCAGCAAAAAACACCTTGCTGGGATTTGATTCTTATAAATTATGAGACGATTACATCACCAATTGACGAATATCGCTCATGTAGCTTGCTAGCGTCACAGTAAAGCGTGCTGCTAGTGCACCGTCAATAACCCTATGGTCGTATGACATTGATAATGGAACCATTAATTTAGGTTCAAACTCTTTGCCGTTCCACTTAGGTTTCATTTCTGACTTAGATACACCCAAGATAGCAACTTCTGGCGCATTCACAATTGGCGTGAACGCTGTACCACCGATACCACCTAGGCTTGAGATTGTGAAACAACCGCCTTGCATATCAGATGAAGTTAGCTTGCCGTCACGTGCTTTAGCTGAAATTTCCATTAATTCACGAGAAAGTTCAATGATGCCTTTTTTATCAACATCTTTGAATACTGGAACAACCAAGCCGTTTGGTGTATCAACCGCAACACCAATGTTGATGTACTTCTTCAAGATTAAGCTTTCGCCGTCTTCAGACAGTGAAGAGTTAAACGTTGGGAATTCAGCAAGTGCTTTCGCCGCCGCTTTCATCACAAACACAAGTGGTGTGATTTTAACACCCAGCTTTTTCTTCTCAGCAAGCGCGTTTTGCTCTTTACGGAATGCTTCAAGGCTTGTGATATCCGCTTCGTCAAACTGTGTAACATGCGGGATTTGCACCCAGTTACGGTGTAAGTTAGCACCTGATAGCTTCTGAATACGAGAAAGTTTCTTCTCTTCGATTTCACCAAACTTAGCAAAATCAACCTTAGGCCAAGGAATAAGACCTAACTCACTGCCACCCGCATTACCTTTACCTGCAGATAGCTGACCAGATTCAACTTTCTTCACAAGGTCTTTTACGTAGTTTTGTACGTCTTCTTTAACAACACGATTCTTACGACCCGTGCCTTTTACGTTTGCTAGGTTAATACCGAACTCACGCGCTAAACGACGAACAACTGGTGATGCATGTGCATACGCTTTGTTATCTGCAAAACCTTCGTTGCTTGCAGGTGCTGATGCAGGCTTTTCAGCTGCTGGTGCTTTTGCAGCAGGAGCGGCTTCAGCTTTTGCAGGAGCAGGTTCAGCTGCAGCGGGTGCACTACCGGCTACTTCAAATACAAAGATAAGTGAGCCAGTTGATACTTTATCTCCAGCTGCTACTTTGATTTCTTTAACTGTACCGGCAAATGGTGCTGGCACTTCCATTGATGCTTTATCGCCTTCAACGTTTAAGATTGATTGATCTTCTTCAACCTTATCGCCAACAGCAACCATCACTTCGGTTACTTCAACTTCATCACCACCGATATCTGGCACGTTTACTTCTTTAGTGCCAGATGTAGCAGGAGCAGCTTCTGCTGAAGCTGATTCTGCTTGAGTTGATTCTGCTTGAGTTGATTCTGCTGCAGGTGCTTCAGAGCCGCTTGATGCTGTTTCAAAAACGAAGATTAAAGAGCCAGTTTTCACTTTATCGCCAGTTGCGATTTTGATCTCTTTAACAGTACCAGCAAATGGCGCAGGTACTTCCATTGATGCTTTATCGCCTTCAACGCTTAATAAAGATTGCTCTTCTTCAACCGTGTCACCTACCGCAACCATGATTTCAGTTACTTCAACTTCATCATCGCCGATATCTGGCACATTAACTTCTTGCGTTGCAGAAGCTGAAGATTGTTTAGTTGGCTCTTCTTTAGCTTCTTCTTTAGCCTCTGCAGGAGCCGCAGCTTGTTCTTCACCTTCGAAGATCATGATAAGTGAACCCGTCGTTACCGTATCACCTTCAGCTACTTTAATTTCTTTAACCGTACCTGCTTGTGCAGCAGGTACTTCCATTGATGCTTTGTCGCCTTCAACCGTTAATAACGACTGATCAACCTCAACCTTATCACCAACGCTAACAAGGATTTCGGTTACTTCAACTTCATCGCCACCGATATCTGGTACTTTAATTTCAATACTCATTGGAACCTCTTATGCGTATAGCGGGTTAACTTTGTTTGTGTCGATGTCGAACTTCTTGATTGCTTCAACAACCACTGACTTCTCAACTTCACCACGTTTAGCAAGCTCAGATAATGTTGCAACTACAACATAGCCCGCATTAACTTCGAAGTGACGACGTAAGTTTTCACGGCTATCAGAACGACCGTAACCATCTGTACCCAACACTTTATAGTTGCTGCTTGGAACAAATGAACGAACTTGTTCTGCGTAGTTCTTCATGTAGTCTGTTGCTGCAACAGTTACTGCATCTGTTAATGCATTTGTGATGTAAGCAGTCTTTTGTTCTGCTTCAGGGTTAAGCATGTTGAAACGCTCAACATCTTGACCATCACGTGTTAACTCGTTGAATGACGTTACAGAGAATACATCTGAACCAATGCCATATTCTTCGCTGAGGATTTGTGCCGCTTTACGCACTTCCATCATGATTGTACCTGAACCTAGTAACTGTACTTTTGCTTTCTCGCCAGCCACAGTTTCAAGTTTGTAGATACCTTTACGAATACCTTCTTCAGCGCCTTCAGGCATTGCTGGTTGATGGTAGTTTTCGTTCATTAGCGTTAGGTAGTAGAACACGTTTTCTTGGTCTTCACCGTACATGCGACGGATACCGTCTTGCATGATTACTGCTACTTCGTATGCGAATGTCGGATCATAAGAAATACAGTTAGGTACTGTGTTAGCAAGAATGTGGCTATGACCATCTTCGTGCTGTAAACCTTCGCCGTTAAGTGTAGTACGACCAGCTGTCGCACCTAGTAAGAAACCACGTGCTTGTTGGTCACCAGCCATCCACGCCATATCACCTACACGTTGGAAACCAAACATTGAGTAGTAGATGTAGAATGGGATCATCGGTAAGTCGTTAGTGCTGTAAGATGTTGCAGCAGCAACCCATGATGACATTGCACCTAACTCGTTGATACCTTCTTGTAGTACCTGACCTGATGTCGCTTCTTTATAGTAAGAAACGATGTCACGGTCTTGCGGCGTATAGTTTTGGCCATGCGGATTGTAAATACCGATTTGACGGAATAAACCTTCCATACCAAACGTACGCGCTTCATCAGCGATAATAGGAACGATGTTTTTACCAATGCCTTTGTCTTTTAGTAACACGTTAAGTGCACGAACAAAGCCCATTGTTGTAGAGATGTCACGTTTTTGCTCTTCAAGTAGCGGCTTGAACGCGTCAACTTCAGGTAATGTTAACTTTTCAGAGAACTTAGCAATACGCTTAGGCGTGTAACCTTGCAACGCTTCACGACGTGCATGAAGATACTTGTACTCTTCAGAACCTTCTTCAAGTGTAAGATATGGAAGGTCTTTAATTTCTTCATCAGAAACCAAGTCTTGAAGACCTAAACGTGAGCGTAAGTGCTCAACGTGTGTCATATCCATTTTCTTAACTTGGTGCGCGATGTTTTTACCTTCAGCTGCATCACCCATGCCGTAACCTTTTACAGTTTTAGCTAGGATTACTGTTGGACGATCTTTGGTTTCTTCCGCTTTTTTGAATGCAGCGTAAAGTTTTGATGGCTCATGACCACCACGCTTAAGTGCGAAAATTTCTTCATCAGTCATATCAGCAACAAGTGCTGCTGTTTCTGGGTAACGACCAAAGAAGTGCTCACGAACGTATGCACCATCTTTCGCTTTATATGTTTGGTAATCACCGTCAATGGTTTCGTTCATTAACTGCAGTAATTTACCTGTTGTATCTTTAGCTAGTAGGATATCCCAACCGCTACCCCATACAACTTTAATCACGTTCCAGCCAGCGCCTTTGAATAGACCTTCAAGCTCTTGAATGATCTTGCCGTTACCCATTACTGGGCCATCTAAACGCTGTAAGTTACAGTTGATTAGGTAACATAGGTTATCTAGCTTCTCACGCGCAGCAAATGAGATTGCACCACGTGATTCTGGCTCATCCATCTCACCGTCGCCTAAGAAAGCGTATACACGTTGGTTTTTAGTGTCTTTTAAGCCACGGCCATCTAGGTATTTTAGGAAACGCGCTTGGTAGATTGATGCAATCGGACCAAGACCCATAGATACTGTAGGGAACTGCCAGAATTCAGGCATTAATTTAGGGTGTGGGTATGAAGGAAGACCTTTACCATCAACTTCTTGACGGAAGTTATCAAGCTGCTCAGCTGTTAAACGACCTTCAACAAATGCACGTGCATAGATACCAGGAGAAATATGGCCTTGGTAATACACTAAGTCACCGCCGTCTACATCGTTTGGTGCTTTGAAGAAGTGGTTAAAACACACTTCATAGAATGCAGCAGAAGACTGGTAAGACGCCATATGGCCGCCTAAGTCTAGATCTTTTTTCGACGCACGTAATACGATCATGATCGCATTCCAACGGATGATTGAACGAATACGACGTTCAATATTTACGTCACCTGGATAAGCAGGCTCTTGATCTACCGGAATGGTATTAACGTAGTTAGTAGTCGTGCCAGTAGGCATATCAACACCGTCTAAACGGGCTTGCTCTAACACTTGCTCAAGTAAATATTGAGCTCGTTCTACACCTTCTTCGCGCACAACAGATTCAAGGGCTTGTAACCACTCTTGTGTTTCTAGCGCGTCTACGTCAATTTTATTGACTTCAGACATATGGAGGTTTCCTTATGTTTAAAATACTAATTATTTTAATAAATCTTAAATTAAGTAGTTAACTAAACTTAGCTAATCACTTGCTTAATGTTGTTTGGTGCGTCTTAAACTACGTTCAATCCGCGAATGCTCTTTGCCAGCCTCAAGTAAGGCTTCTTCGATAAAGGCTAAATGAGCATTACTAGCAAGACGTGCTTGCTCTGGGTTTCCTTCAATAACCGCATCCATCAACAGTCGCCTATGCTCTGCAAGCTGTTGGCTGATCTGTGGTTTTTTTAACAGTACAGTTAAATTCTGTAATACATTTTGCTCTAGTAGAGCCTGCATCCCTCTAACTAGATGTAGTAACACCACGTTATGAGATGCTTCAGCCACACTAAAATGGAATGCATTAATGGCTTTTGCTTTTTGCACAATGTCATCGTTAACAAGCGCGATATTATCAAAGCTTTGTTTTACTTTTTTAAAGTCATTGGTGGTACCACGCATAGCCGCGTAATAAGCCGCGATCCCCTCAAGGGCATGACGAAATTCAAGTAAATCAAATTGTGACTCTGGATGCTTACTGATCAAATCAAAAAGCGGATCAGTGAGCCCCTCTTCAAGTTGATTTTTTACAAAGGTTCCGCCGCCTTGGCGACGTGTCACCAAGCCTTTTGCTTCTAGCTTTTGGATTGCCTCACGCAGTGAAGGTCGCGACACTTCAAATTGTTTCGCAAGCTCACGTTCCGGAGGCAGCTTTTCACCTGGCGCTAACGATCCCTCGAGAATCATATTCTCAAGTTGCTGTAAAATAACATCAGATAATTTTGCTGCTTTAATCTTTAAAGACATTTATTAACGTCCGCATTGTTATGCATTAACCCTATAAATATCGGGTACTTAACTTTGTGCCTTGACCAAAAAGGTAAATTGGTCATACCAAATTGAGACATACGTTATCAAAAACCCGTATTTCTGTCAATTTCAGTGCGATTTAAGACTAATAACACCCTAACGCAATTCGCTTAAAGATTAAACAGTATGGATTAAAGTGACTTTTTCTGAAGGAAAAAACAATAAAAATTAAATGGTCAGACCAGATTGGTAAGCACTAGGTATTACATCTAAGCATTTAGTCATCAGATAGTAGATGTTAGTCTATTTGAATGACTTGGAAGCAAGTACAGGTAGGATGCACTTCAGTGCTGAAAAATCAGAACTCAATAGAAGTGCACTAACAGAGCAATTTATGAATAAAGTCATTCCTACAATCTACTACGCCAAACCACCAAATAAAGTAAGTGCTGCAATAATCACTAAAAAGAACAATACATTTCTTTTTACAAGTTTCATCATGCAGGTGGCTTCGTAAGTACAGCCAAAATGTTGTTGCTCTATTTGCTCAGCAGCAAGTGCGGTTTGCGTAACGACTTTTCGGTTACTAACTGAAAAGTCGAGCACATACTTCAACCAACAACTGGTGCCTTTATTAAAGTTACCAATCACTAAATAACCAAAGCTAGCAACACGTGCTGGTAACCAATCGAGCCAAAACAGTAAGCTATGAATCAGTTTAAAACGTTTAGCATAGACAACACTGTGATCGTCCCTTACCTTGTCTGCAAGGGTTCGAACTAGTGCATAAAGCACCGCGCCTGGTACACCTAAAACCACAAACCAAAAAATCACTGCACAATAAAAACGAAAATTTAGCCATGCTAGCGTTTGCCCAAATGTCTCACCATGGGGCTGATCTTCTGTTTTCTTTTGCCCCATCTGTAATGCAAATAAAGAAGCAGCTTCTTGATCGTTACGTGTTAATGCATTTAAGTATGACTTATATAAAGCACGCTGCTTAGCACAGCCAAAGCAAACCAACAGTACAGCAACATTCACAGCTAACTGCCAAATTATAAAATCTGAGAATTGATAAACTAGTCCAACGGCAACCACTGGTAACATTAACCAAATCAAAAAGCCTATTGGGGAATTGAATAAGCCTTTTTCTGAAAGGTGTTTTTGCGAGTGCTTAAGATAGGAGTTGGCATAAAAACCGATTTGCCAATAATCAGCCCGCGCCCCTAAACGCTCAATCACCAAAGCAACAATTATTGAAATTAAGATCATGCTTTTACCTATATCCTTTAACTAAAACACTAAATCAAAATAGTATTGCCAATCGAAACTTCTACCTGGATCCGTTTTTCGGCCCGGTGCAATGTCACAATGACCAACGATACGCGAACGATTTATATCTGGGTACTTTTCGATTAATGCCGATGTCACCAAGTGTAATGCATTATATTGTGCTTGGGTATACGCTTGCGTGTCGGTGCCTTCAAGCTCAATACCAATACTAAAGTCATTACAGCGTTCTCTGCCTTCAAATGTTGATACGCCTGCATGCCAAGCTCGTTTGGTAAAAGGAACATACTGAATTATCTCTCCTGTACGACGAATAAAGCAATGGGCGGAAACCCGCAAACCGTCTAAATCAGCAAAGCTCTCATGCGCAGAACAATCAATACATCCCATAAATAAATCATCAACATAAGGTGTTGCAAACTGCCCTGCCGGCAAAGAAATATTATGAATGACCAATAATGAGACTTCATTATCAGGGCGTTCATCATAATGTGCACATGGACGTTGTAACACATTGTTTAATTGACCAAGTTCATTTATATGCATTTTAAAAACTAACAATGACAGTAAAGTTAAATAGTGTAAATGGTTAAAAACTTAGGGTCTAGTTAGATTCATTTTCGCTAAGGAGGATGCGATTAAGCTTCCTCTACTGGCGGTCGATCTTTAACTTCTAATAAGGGGTTAAACATAGTAAAATTTCGCCAATTTATTCATAAACAATGAGCTTTCTACATGTCAGTCCCTCACTCTTTAATTAGCCAATTGGTTAAACTTGCCCTTGATGAAGATTTGAATTACCAAAGCGCCGGTGACGGTGATATCACCGCACAGCTGATACCTAAAAACGAGCAAGCGAATGCCAAGGTAATAACTCGTGAAGACTGTGTATTTTGTGGAAAAGAGATTATTTTAGAAGTATTTAACCAAGTCGATCCAACAGTGAAAGTTGATGTACTGGTAAATGATGGCGATAAAGTCGCAGCGAATGCCACTTTGTTTACAGCATCTGGTTCAGCTCGCGCTATTTTAACTGCAGAGCGCACGGCCCTTAACTTTGTACAAACACTTTCTGGCACAGCAACAACAACTGCTCGTTATGTAAAAGAGCTAGAAGGTACAACCACACAGCTACTCGATACACGCAAAACAATTCCTGGCTTACGGGCGTTACAAAAATACGCAGTTAAATGTGGTGGTGGCGCGAATCACCGCATCGGGCTATTTGATGCATTTCTTATTAAAGAAAACCACATCGCTGCATGTGGCGGTATTGATAAAGCAGTAGCACAAGCAAAAAGCAATCACCCTACAAAGCCAGTTGAAGTAGAAGTTGAATCACTTAATGAACTTGAGCAAGCAATCACTGCGGGTGCTGATATCATTATGCTCGACAACTTCACCGTTGAGCAAATTCAGCAAGCAGTCACAATAACAGATAAGCGCGCAAAACTTGAAGTGTCTGGCAATATGACACTCGAAACTCTTAAAACTTACTCGCAAGCAGGTATAGATTTTATCTCGAGCGGTGCACTTACAAAAAATTTACAATCAATCGATCTATCCATGCGATTTAACGGCTAACTTCCCCTTTATACGTATTTAGTGACTTACCTAATTTATTGACAAGAAAATAAAAAAAGCATTAAATACGCAAAAAGCTTAGGTGAGTAACAAAAAACATACATTTGTTTGATACAGCTCAACCTTTTGTATTAACCTACTCATAACTAAAAGTTAAACTATAAACATTTCAATGATTTACAGCAGGCGTATAGACCCTACTAATGGGTTCCCCCTATTTTAGAGGCTTGACCTGTCTCAAAGTAAGGCCGGAAAGTTCAGAAAAATTGCTTGTCTTACAGTAAAATAGCTTTCAAATGCATTGAATAATGCTAAAGTAATTTTACATGCTTTGAACATGGGATGTTTGTTGAAAACTTTGTTATCAATCACGCTATATTTGAAGACATTTAAATTAAAACTGTAAGATTTAACCTGTAAATTGAGCCTTGGTTTTACAACGCTGAAGTTATAGCTAAACTTACTAAATCATCATATCCTTTAGGAGAGGAACAAATGACACAACAAAAGCAAAAGGGTTTCACCCTAATTGAATTAATGATTGTAATTGCAATCATCGGTATTCTTGCAGCTATCGCACTACCGCAATACCAAACTTACACTAAAAAAGCACGCTTCTCTGAAGTAGTTTTAGCAGCATCTTCAGCTAAAGGCCTTGTAGACGTGTGCTTCCAAACTCGTGGTGCTGGCGACTTAGATAATTGTGATACTGCAGCAGAAATTGGTTTAAACACAGCAGGCGCAGCTGCAGGCGATCATGTAGCAAGTGTTGCAGTTGCAGCTGATGGTATTGTGACAGCTACTGGGGCTGCAACTGTAGACAGCGCTACTTATATTCTTACCCCAACCGCTACTAATGGCACGTTAACATGGGATCAAACGGGTACATGTATCGCAGCAGGTATCTGCTAATTGTAAGTTTATTTAATTGTGAATAAACCTAATGGTTTTACACTAATCGAGCTAATGGTAACGGTGGCAATATTAGGTCTTCTGTTATCATTGGCTCTTCCTGCCTATAACAATCATTTCAAACGTTCTAAATTCACTGAAGTTGTGCTTGCCAGTAATGCTTTGCAAAGAGCGGTTGAGCTTTGTTATCACAGGTATGTTGATTTATCTAAATGCGACACCTTCACTAAGCTAGGCCGTAAAAAAACCGATTTTACTTCTCCTAAGCATGTATCAAACATTGAAATCACGAATTCGGGGAATTTTATTATTACATCAACAGCGACTGCTGATGCGTCTGAGTCGAATGGTGATACTTATATAATGCAAGGGCAATTAAATGCTGGTCAATTAATATGGAAGTTGTCACAAACTAGCACTTGTATCAGCGGTGGTACTTGCTAATAAAAGACCATACCCTCTTTGGTACTTTTTAATTTAACTAGCCCTGATTTAGAAATCACTTCGCAAGGTGATTCATTACATTCGCTCGATAACGGAACTTCCACAAAATATTCATACATTTCAATCGGTGGTATGGCATGTTTTATCATCATTTCATAAAAAGCTCTTTCATTACTTTGCACTGTAGGCTCATTAAAGTGATATAAAGCTTCTTCATAGTTTACTCTTCTATCCTCACTTTTTAACACCGTAAAGTAGGAGTTTTGCCATTTAACTATATAGGCCAAACGTTGACCATCTATCTGAGTAATACCATAAGCAAGCGATACAATCTGCAACATGAGGATACAGCCAAAATTAATTGAGTTTTCACGCTTCGACTTTAGTGGCGATAGCAACCAGAAGTTAAATATTGGGCCTAATATAAGATCAATTGAAAGAATAATTACTGTAATACCCACTAAATCAGTGAGTAAGTATCGCCCATGATTAAACCAGCTAAAAAAAAGCCAAGTGGCAACTATAAACAAGAACAAGCTACCCACTAGAAAATGAATAAAACTCCAAACAAACTTTGTTCTATAAACCTTCAATGTATTTTGCACTTTTGAGACCCGAATCCTCTGAATCTTCATATTTAAGCAAGATAACATCACCTTATCAATTGTTTCAGCCTCAAAAGGCCGCTACTATTAAGCTATTAAACATCAATCAGTAACATATGGATTTACAATGAGTAAAGTTCAAGAAAAGCAATCTTTAGATACTTTTGAATGGGTTGGTGTAAGTGCTCGAGGTAAAAAACTAGAGGGTGAGCTTTCAGGACAAAGCATTGCTTTAGTCAAAGCGCAGTTACGTAAGCAAGGTATTACGCCTTCAAAAGTTAAGCGTAAAGCAAAACCAATATTTGGCTCACGTGTACAGAAAATAACCTCTAAGGACATCGCCCTAATTTCTAGACAAATTGCAACTATGCTGATGGCAGGTGTTCCCCTAATTCAGTCTATTGAAATGATAGCCTCTGGTGCAAAGAACAAAAGCGTTGCAAAATTAATGGAGGGTATTGCTGATGAAGTAAAAGCAGGTATTCCCCTTTCTCAAGCTTTACGAAAGCACCCTCGCTATTTTGATGATCTTTATTGCGACTTAGTTGCATCTGGTGAACAGTCAGGCGCACTTGATAAAATTTATGACCGTGTTGCACTTTATAAAGAAAAAGCAGAGGCTCTTAAATCAAAGATTAAAAAAGCCATGTTTTATCCTATTGCGGTTTTGGTGGTTGCTATAATCGTAACATCTATTTTGCTGATATTTGTAGTGCCGCAATTCCAAGATATTTTTAACGGCTTTGGCGCAGAGCTACCTGCTTTTACTCTTATGGTAATTGGTATTTCGGAGTTTATGCAGGAATATTGGTGGGTAATGCTAATCATTGTAGTAGCTGCAGGCTATATTTATAAAGAAGCACTTCTTAAGAGCAGAAAACTCAGGGATGCCAATGACAGAGCAATATTAAAACTACCTGTTGTTGGTATGATTTTAAATAAAGCGGCTGTTGCACGCTACGCTCGTACGCTCTCAACGACTTTTGCGGCAGGTGTACCTTTAGTTGACGCACTCGATTCTGCTGCTGGCGCTTCTGGCAACGCGGTATACCGTTATGCGATTTTAGAGATAAAAGCCGAAGTAAGCTCTGGTAATTTAATGAACTGGGCAATGCGCAACACAAAAATTTTCCCAGATATGGTAGTGCAAATGGTGGCTATTGGTGAAGAGTCAGGTTCGCTAGATGGTATGCTTGCAAAGGTGGCAACTATTTATGAGCAAGAAGTCGATGATGCCGTTGATGGCTTATCAAGCTTACTTGAGCCTTTAATTATGGTTGTATTAGGCGTCCTTGTTGGTGGGTTAATTGTTGCTATGTACTTGCCTATCTTCCAATTAGGCTCGGTGATTTAAAATATAACTGTAAGAAAAATACTAAACCTTAATTGATAGCTTGCAATAAAAAAATAAATAATAAAAACGGTTCAACACAGCGAAATAAAATCGGCCTATAAATGGCCAGAAATTAGGTAATTTAATGGAAAACTTTTTTCTTGATATAACCACTGCAATGCAAAGTCAGCAGTGGTTTTATTTTTTGACTGTGGGCTTAGTTAGCCTGTGTATTGGTAGCTTTTTAAATGTGGTGATTTATCGTTTGCCACTGATGATGAAACGAGAATGGCAAACGGAATGCCGTATTGTATTGGCCGATGAGCTCAATTCAAAACAGCAAACAGAACAAGACCCCTTTAACTTAGTAAAACCTAATTCAACTTGCCCTACATGCAAAGCACCAATAAAAGCTTGGCAGAATATTCCTGTTATAAGTTGGTTATTACTCAAAGGTCGTTGTGCCAGTTGCAAAACACCGATTTCGGTGCGTTATCCTATTGTTGAAATTTTAACAGCTGTTTTAAGTTTAATAGTTGCAGCTGTGTTTGGTCCAACTAAATTAGCTCTACTTTATATATTAATTACTTGGGTTTTGGTCGCTTTAACCTTTATAGATATAGATCATATGTTACTGCCTGATCAGCTCACATTGCCATTGGTTTGGTTAGCATTAATTGCTGCAACTTTGGATATTACCATTGCTCCGAGCGATGCTATTATCGGCGCCGCAGTTGGCTACCTGAGCTTATGGAGTGTCTACTGGTTATTCAAGCTTGCTACTGGTAAAGAAGGCATGGGTTATGGCGACTTTAAACTGTTAGCCGTGTTTGGTGCGCTACTAGGCTGGCAAGATATTTTAACTATCGTGTTATTATCAAGTGTCGTTGGTGCCATCATTGGCATTACACAAATAATCATTCAAGGTAAAGATAAAACCACGCCAATCCCATTTGGGCCCTACCTTGCGATTGCTGGTTGGGTCACTTTGCTATGGCGTGAGCAAATTCAGGCCTATTACTTTAACTTTTTAGGTTAATGATTATGGCAAAGTGGATTTTAGGAATTACTGGTGGTATTGGTTCTGGTAAAAGCGCGGTAAGCGCAATGTTTGAAGAACTTGGAATTAAAGTAGTCGACGCTGATATTGTTGCCAGAGAAGTTGTCGAGCCAGGTTCAACGGGTCTTAAAAAAATTACTGAATATTTTGGTGATGAAATACTCACGAGCAGCAGCACACTCGATCGCGCAAAACTAAGAGCAATAATCTTTGCTGATGAATCTAAAAAACAATGGCTAAATAGCTTATTGCACCCACTTATTAGAGAATCAATGCTGAGGCAATTACAACGAGCCACCAGCTCCTATGTAATATTAGTTGCCCCACTACTGTTCGAAAATGGCTTAGAGAAATTTTGTAACCGTACTTTGCTCGTTGACGTTCCGGTTGAGGTGCAAATAACGAGAACCACAGCACGCGATAATGTTTCCACTGAATTAGCTGAGCAAATCATAGCCTCACAAATGTCTAGATACGATAAGCTACTAAAAGCGGATGATATTTTAGATAACAACCGCCCTCTTAGGGAGGTTTTTCTAACAGTTAAAGAGTTACATCTCTCATATTTAGCATCTGCACAACAATAGCTAATTAAAAATAGAATGCTAATATTAAATAGCACGCCAAAACCAGTACAAAAGAATTATCTTAAAATATAAATATATGAGTTTATAATGGTTTTACTTTGCAATTTTGACTAAATCAGACAAGACTGATGTTACACCCTAATTTTTTCTGGTAGATTGTGGCAAAGATAGGCTCAACTTAGGTGCGCAATGAATATAAACTCACCGCTTCTTAGAAAGTATATTACTCTTGGTCGTATTGATGCCGAGACAGTAAAGTTAAAACAAAAAGAGTATAGCTCTACCGCAGAGCTTATCGCCAAAAGCTGTGGTATGAATGGCCATGAACTTGCCGAGCAATGCACCGATCTATTTCGTGTTCCTTATTTTGATATTAAAGACTTTGATGTCACAAAAGTATCTGAAGAACTGATCAAAGAAAAACTCATTCGCGAGCATCACATTCTGCCACTTGTAAAAAAAGGCAGTAAGCTCTATATAGCCGCATCGGATCCAACCGACTATGGTGCATTTGAAAACTTTGAGTTTAGTACAGGTCTCTCATGCGAAGTAGTGGTTGTTGATTACAATCAACTCGAAAATAAAATTGAACAATTATTCGATGCGACCGGAAGTTTACATCTTAGCGAAAGCGAATTTAAAGAGCTTGGCGAGCTTGAAACCGAAACCTCAACTGATTTAGCAGCTAAAGATGAAGACAAAGACGATGCACCGATTATTGTCTACATTAATAAAATTTTAATGGATGCAATTAAAAAAGGCGCGTCGGATTTACACTTTGAACCTTATGAACACCGATATCGTGTGCGTTTTCGGATCGATGGTATTTTGCATGAAATGGCAAGCCCGCCAAATAGCTTGGCTAGCCGCTTATCTGCACGTATCAAGGTTATGTCGCGACTAGATATCGCAGAAAAACGTAAACCTCAAGATGGTCGTATTAAGCTTAAAATAACCGAACGTAAAAGCATCGATTTTCGTGTAAGTACATTGCCTACATTATGGGGCGAGAAAATCGTAATGCGTATTCTCGACTCATCAAGTGCCATGCTCGGTATCGATGTCCTTGGCTATGAGCCTGAGCAGAAGAAGCTTTACATGGATGCACTTGAGCAGCCACAAGGGATGATCTTGGTGACAGGTCCTACAGGGTCTGGTAAAACCGTATCACTTTATACCGGTTTAAACATTCTCAACCAGCCTGAGCGTAATATTAGTACCGCCGAAGATCCAGTAGAGATAAACCTTGAAGGGATAAACCAAGTACAAATTAATCCAAAAGCTGAAATGACCTTTGCTAACGCATTAAAAGCATTCTTACGACAAGATCCTGATGTTGTCATGGTTGGTGAGATCCGTGATCTTGAAACCGCTGAAATCGCGATTAAAGCAGCACAAACGGGTCACTTAGTTTTATCAACTCTACACACAAACTCAGCGCCAGAAACCCTAACTCGTCTTTTAAATATGGGGGTGCCTGCTTATAACGTAGCAAGTTCAATTAGTCTTATTATTGCACAGCGTCTAGCAAGACGACTTTGCCCTAAGTGTAAAACACCAGAAACACTACCTGATGAAGAACTGATTCGCCAAGGTTTTGATAAAGACAAGCTTAGTGAAATACAACTATTTGCACCTAAAGGTTGTGATAGTTGCACTGAGGGTTATAAAGGACGTGTTGGTGTCTATGAAGTAATGCAGATCACACCTGAAATTGCGCAAATTATTATGCGGGGTGGTAATTCCTTAGAGATTGCAGAAGTAGCATTAAGATCAGGATTCAATAACTTACGATTATCTGGACTCAAAAAAGCCGCAGCGGGTGTCACCTCACTTGCAGAAATCAACCGAGTAACGAGTTTCTAACTCGTTACTGGATTCTCTCACTCCAGTTCAGTAAGATCAGCCTAAATGAATTATTGAGAAGCAGCAATGCCAACTGTTGTAAATTGTCCAACCTGTAAAGAAAAAGTGGAGTGGTCAGAACAAAGTCCGTTCCGTCCATTCTGTTCAAAACGATGTCAACTTATTGATTTAGGTGAGTGGTCATTCGAAAATAATCGAATTTCAACACCTATTAGCAATGCTAATGAGCTTAGCCAAGATATGATTGAAGATATTGAAGCCATGCTCGCTAAAAATGACGACTCATTCTTTAAAGAGTAAATTTTAAGTAGGACCAATCCGCAATAATACTTAATCATTTTGAGGGATTAAACCTGTCGCTACCTGCGTTAAAAATTTCTGAATTACGACTGCATGGATGCAGAAGGTAGAGCAATGCAGGATCAATTGCCGAGCACAACTAAATAACAAAATTTTTGCCTTGTTATCAACGAGGTTTTGCTGCCTCAAAATAGACCACTTTATTAAGCGAATTGGTATGAAATACAAAATGCGGCAACTGCCGCATTTTTAATATTAACTTTTAACCTTCAGAGCGCTCACCTTTACGCTCGCCACGATTTCCATGATGACCCTTTTTATGGCCTTTTTTACGAAGATGCTTTTTAATTTCTTGGTAGCTTTCACGTTGCTCAGTATTCAAAACCTGCCAAATATCATGCTCTGATTTCATCTTTAACAAGGCAAACTGCTGAGCTTTCGCCTGACGAGCTTTGATTAGCTCAAGAGCCGCATTTTCGTCAAATTTTGCTGTAGATAAGAATACATCCATTTTTTCTTTTTGAGCCGCACGAGCGGCTTTCATTGCATCTTTGTCACCACGTAATGCTTCAAATTGCGTTTTCTGCTCAGCAAAAATCGCTTTTAGTTTCGTTTGCTGCTCTTCTGTAAGTTGTAATTTATCAATACCGCGCTCAGAAAGTAAAAAGCGTGCTTGTGGGTTCATTCCACGATTAAAGTCACCTTTTGCCATTGCTGAAGTAGTACCAACACTGGCTGCTGCTAAGCCACAAACAAGTACGAATTTAGAAAGTTTATTCGAAATAGTCATAATCATTACCTTTTGTTGAGTGGTGTTCCAGAGTCGTTTTCGACTGATGAGTTAACTATACTCATTACAATGCAAAGGAACGCAAAGCAGTGTAAAGGTTGTGTAAAGATTCACTTTTACACAATTTACTGAGTAAAATAACCTCAAAGAATTAAACTGCTAGGTGTCAAATGAAACTATTAATGATCGACGACGATACAGGGTTGTGCGAATTACTCAGTGAGTACTTAACAGCACAGGGATTTACAGTAGATTGTTTTCATGATGGCGCTGAAGGACTAAAACAAGCACTGCAATATAACTACGAACTTATTCTACTTGATGTGATGCTTCCCTCTATGGATGGGTTTGAAGTCTTAAAACAATTAAGGCAGCATAAACTCACTCCTGTGATCATGCTAACAGCCAAAGGAGAGGACTTTGATCGTATCTTTGGGTTAGAGCTTGGCGCCGATGATTATATTGCCAAACCATTTAATCACAGAGAGCTACTAGCTCGCGTTAAAGCAATTACCCGTCGTATTGAACATATTAATAGTCTGTCTAATCAACATAGCAATTCGTTAAGTGTAAACAGTATCAATATTAACTTTGCAACACGTGAGGCCTCAGTAAACGACAACATCCTCAGCCTAACAGGTACTGAATATGAAATTCTTGCAATGTTAGTAGACCATGCAGGAGAAGTGATCAGTAAAGAACAAATAAGTGAACAAGTATTGGGGAGACGCCTTGCTCCGTTTGACCGTTCAATAGATATGCATGTGAGTAATATTCGTAAGAAAATAGCTGAACATGTCAACAATGAACGAATAAAAACAATACGTGGTAGTGGCTACGTACTCATTCAAGGTGAATAACATGACACCTCCTAGTTGGTTAAAGCACCCACGTCACTACCTATTTTTAAAAATCTTTGTATGGTTTTGGATTACCGTGCTGGCCACCATTACCCTACTCGTTTTTTTGAGTCAACTAACCAGCAATGTAGGCAGTGATAATCTACGCGGCCCGATGCTAAAAAACTTGCAGTACACTGCAAAAAGTATTGAGCGGATAGTTGCTAAACATGGCAAATCAACGCAAGAAGTATTATCCCATCCGCGCTTTTCAAAGCATAAATTGCTGTACTTAAATGGTGACGTACACGGAGTTGAAATGCTCAGTGAACCTATCTCTAAAGACATTGACTTAAGTTTGCTTAACTTTACTAAATACATGAGCCCACAAATTATATTTACCGATGAGTATCAAGCTTATGGGCCAATAGAATTAAATGTACCCGAAGGTAAGTTTTACCTCTATGAGATTGACGAGAAACGCAAAAAGCCGTTCTTCGTTAGCTTATGGCTAATGCCAACGTGGTTAAAGCTATTTATCGCTTTAATTGCATCATTAATGCTCAGCTTTTTCTTCAGTCGCAACTTAATTGCACCTATTAATAGCTTAAAAGAAACAGCAAAAAAACTCGCAAATGGTAACTTAGCAGCCCGAGCTGATGTATCGTCCACTCGACAAGATGAACTTGGTGTACTCGGACGTGACTTTAATGCTATGGCAATACAGCTTGAACAACTTATTACGGCTCAAAAGCGATTACTAGCAGATATTTCTCATGAGCTGCGTTCACCTTTAACGCGCTTAAAAATGGCAACTGGCCTTGCGCAAATGCAGGCTGATGATACCCAACAGGCCTATTTAGAGCGTATCGAAAAAGAGGCCAACCAGCTTGATAAAATGATTGCCGATGTACTACAGGTGTCACGGTTAGAAGCGAAGAGTCAGACCCTTTCATTAAGTACGCAGTCACTACAAATCATAGTCGAGCACGTACTTAACGACGCCCAATTTGAAGCCAAACAAAGTAATAAAGTATTACGTGTTAATGGTGCGCTCAAAACCGATATTCGATGTGATGAAACCTTAATTGCCAGTGCACTTGAAAACGTGCTTCGCAATGCAATTAAGTACGCAAAGCACACCATTTCAATTAACCTAGAAGAGTCTGATGCTATTTACATGACTATTTGCGATGATGGTAAAGGTGTTGATGAAGCAAACCTTGCAAGGCTGTGTGAGCCTTTCTTTCGTCAAGAGCATGCACGCGATAGAAACACCGGTGGTACAGGTTTAGGGCTTGCAATTGCAAAGAATGCGATCTCTGCACATGATGGTACACTAACACTTGAAAACCAAGAACATGGTGGACTTTGCGTTAACATCCGCCTTCCTTTAAAGAGTCAGTAAATGTTTTATAGCACTGAAGCCAGCCTTATAAATAACACAGAGCACATTAATCAGTTTTTTTCTGAGCAATTACAAAAAGACTTTCTTAGCACGAGTCATGGTCAGCTTTATTATGGTTATGCCATACCTGAGCAAGCAAATACAGCTATCGTCATTAGTAGTGGCCGAATTGAGTCTTTGGTTAAGTATAAGGAGTTACTGTGGGAACTTTATCAAAATGGCTTTGCGGTTTTTAGTGTTGACCACCAAGGCCAAGGTCGCTCTTATCGTCATTTAAAAAACGCTCATAAAGGCTATGTAAATCGTTTTACTGACTATGCCGATGACTTTGCCGTGTTTATTGATAAAGTGGTAAAGCAGCATTGGCAAGGAAAGCAGGTTTTACTCGGCCATTCAATGGGGAGTGCCATTGCCTATGATTACCTCTCGCGTTATCAGCATCAGTTTTCAGGTGCTTTTTTATCCGCGCCAATGTTTGATATTCACACCAAAGGTACACCAAAGCCTTTAGCAAAACTGGCAGCTAAAATTGCATCCTTACTTGGCCTTGGCCGTAGTTACGCATTTGGCCAAAGCGACTATTTGCCGGTCGACTTTACAGCCAATGAATTAACCAGTAGTGAAATTCGCTATAAGCTGTTTAGAGAACTGTATGCAGCAGAAGATGATTTACAACTAGGTGGCGTCACCTACGGCTGGCTCAATGCATCGTTTGATTTTATTGCTTCTTTAATCGATAAAAAAGTCGATATTCCTTTATTTATCGCAAGTGCAGAGCAAGATACCGTGGTCGATAATGCTGCGCAATTTGCACTTACCCATAAACAGAAACATGCACGATTGAAAACCTACGTGGGTGCTCGCCATGAACTGTTATGTGAACGCGACGAGATAAGACAGGCAGTACTCAGCGATTTTTATCAGTTTTGTGACTCTGTTTGACGAGACTTCTGAACGACTGAGAGCGGGTCTAGGTGAACTAATATATCCATCTCACATGCAAAATGAGTTTGGATCATTACCTCAACTTCATCAGCAACTTGATGAGCACGAATGAGCGATAGTGAATCTTCTAGCTCCAAATGCATTTGAATGAATTTGATCTTACCGCCTTGGCGAGTACGAATATCATGTGCGCCATAAACATCTCGATGACTATTTACAATGGCAAGAATCGTTTCTTTTTCTTCATCTGGAAGCTCTTTGTCCATCAGGTGATCAGCACTTTCACGGGCAATATCCCAACTGTTATAAAGTAAATAAACCGCGACGCCAATTGCAAACAGAGGATCTGCATATGCAACACCGTATTTAGCCAACACAATAGCCAGCAACACAGCTAGGTTTAAGATCAAGTCACCTTTGTAATGAATTGAGTCAGCTTTAATTGCGATAGATTCTGTGTGGTTAATCACTTTGGTTTGTACAAATACCACCACTAACGTACAAACAATCGCAAAAATACTTACCCAAATACCTAAATCAGAATGCTTTAAGGTAACAGGGTTGAATAAACGCTCAATACCATGGAACGCTAAAAAACAACCAGAACCGGCAATGAATGCAGCTTGAGCAAGGCCAGCTAATGCTTCCGCTTTACCATGACCAAAGCGATGATCATCATCCGCTGGACGTAATGCATAACCTAGCACTAAAAAGCTCATTAAAGATGCAGTGATGTCCATCAGTGAGTCGGTTAATGAGCCAAGCATAGAAGCTGAGCCTGAAGCAAGCCATGCCCAACTTTTTGCGGCAATCATCAAGCTGACCATAGTGATAGTCACTAAACTAGCTGTTTTAACCCAAAACTCATAACTGCGATGTTGCACAAAACTTACCTTTAGATATTAACAGTTGTCAGTATATCATCTTTTTATTTGAGTTCGTGTATACTCACCGACAATTGATATTGTTTAAAAAGAGAGTCACATGCTTGATATAGTGTTATACCAACCAGAGATCCCACCTAACACTGGAAATATCATCCGTTTATGCGCAAACACTGGCTACGCCTTACATCTTATTGAACCTCTTGGCTTTGAATGGGATGACAAGCGTGTAAAACGTGCAGGACTTGATTATCATGAATTTAGTCACGTACAACGTCATGCTTCGTTCGAAGCATACCTAGAAAAATGCCAACCTAAGAAAGTCTATGCATGTACGACTAAAGGCAGTCAGTTTCACCATCAAGCACAATACCAACCAGGTGACTGTTTAGTGTTTGGTCCGGAAACTCGAGGCCTACCTGATGAGCTCATTCAATCTTTACCTAAAGAGCAACGAGTACGTATCCCGATGCAAAAAGACAGTCGAAGCATGAACTTATCTAATTCTGTGGCTGTATTTGTATATGAGTCTTGGCGTCAACTTGGCTTTGTTAATGGCCAGTAAGTTATTGAAAAAACGTTTTTAATAAAAACACACTAATTATTTAGCATTACCATTTTTATGAACTAACCTAAATAGGCTGGCTTGTTCCTAAAGATGGTTTTAAATGCGCCCTTTTCATATTTTATGTTGCTCGACCTTGCTGATGCATCTTCCATTAGGTAAAGCATCAGCTGCAACAACCTTGCCCACGCAAGCTTCTAATTTTCCATATATCATTCTTCTGGCCCTCATTACCTTATTACTTTTGGCTTGGCTGTTTTTTTATTACAGAAATAAAAAAATGATATTCACGGATGCGTTATTGTCTAAAGCAAAAGATGCTATTTGGATAACCGACGAAGACTTCAATATCATTGAGATAAATGACGCTTTTTCTGAAATTACTGGCTATCAAAAAGTCGATGTTATCGGCAAAAAGTTTAAGGCGCTAACTCAAAGCGGTCGAGACCAACAGCTTGAAGCAATCATTCTCCAAGAGTTAGAGCAAGATGGTTACTGGTCTGGCGAAATGTGGAACATTCGTAAAGACGGTCAACCTTACGCTCTGGCTTTATCAATCACCAAAGTAATAACCTCATCACTGACTAAGCCTACTGTTCGCTATGTTGGACTGTTTTACGATATCACAACTCGTAAAAATACTGAGCGCAGTATGCTTAAGCTCACAACAAAAGATACTGTTACAGGATTATCGAATCGTGCTATTTTTATTGAATCTCTTGATAAAGCAATCAAAGCATGTAACGACACTTACCCGAGTTTACTCATCGTATTTATTGACATCGATAATTTCAAAAAGATAAATGACTCTTTAGGTCATACCTTAGGTGATGTGTTACTCAAAGAGGTCGCGTGCCGCTTAACAGCATCGCTCAATTCAGGCTTCACAATCGCCAGACTAGGTGCAGATGAGTTTGCAATACTTGTTCCTCCATACCTTTATTCAGGAAAAACGATATTCTTTGCAAAGCAAACTGTGGATACAGTTCTTCAGCAATTCAAAACACCTTTTATGCTGGATAATTTTGAAACTTCATTATCTGTATGTTGTGGCCTCGCTATTTATCCAGACAATGCTTATAACTGCGAAAACCTGATGCGCAGTGCCAATAGCGCATTAAATCATGCAAAAAAAATAGGCCGAAATACATACCAGTTTTTTGATAAAGATCGCCACACACTTGACCCAACCGAGTTAACGAAAGAAAGCGCTCTGTTTAAGGCAATTACCAATAATGACTTTGAACTTTACTTCCAACCTAAGTTTGATGCTCAACACAATCGTCTGCATGGCTTTGAAGCCCTAGTTAGGTGGCCTCAAGATGATGGCAGTATTATAACACCTGACGAATTCATCCCTCTTGCAGAACAAAATGGTGCCATTATCCCACTAACACAATTACTAATAGAGCGGTTACTAAAACAACTATCTAGCTGGCAAAAGCAAAATATACGGTTTGGCAATGTAGCCATTAACATTTCTGCATTACACTTTCAGCACAGTAGCTTAATAGACACATTAATAGAATACTTAGGCAAGTTTGATGTGCCAGCCTACTGCTTGGAGTTAGAAATAACAGAAAGTGCAATGATGGATAACCCTGAGTTTGCCCTTCAGCAAATGACCCGCATAAAAGCGCTTGGTGTTAACATCGCCCTAGACGACTTTGGTACAGGGCACTCATCATTAAGTTACCTGAAACGGTTTCCTATCGACACCCTAAAAATTGACAAATCCTTTGTCAAAGACATCGCTCATAACGATCAAGATAGAAACATCACGGCAACTATTGTCCGCTTGGCAAAGTATCTCGGTATTAATATTATTGCCGAGGGCGTTGAAACCCAAGAGCAGGCTTACATGTTACATATTATGGGTTGCCATTTTCAACAGGGATTCTATTACAGTAAGCCTCTTAAAGCTGAACAAGTGGTCGATTTCATTAATAAAAACAAGTTAAACAACCAACTTAAGTAATACCTATTCGCTTAATTAAGTGAGCTATTTTGAGGCAACAAAATCTCATTAATAACAAGGCTAAGATTTAGTTTTTTAGATCTTTAAAAGAGAAGGTATTAGTACCTCGCATTGCGAGCAGTTATAAGTTGTAAAAAACAAAAAACGCGATTAATAATCGCGTTTTGTTTTAAGTGCGCCGGTATCATTACTCTGACTTTTGCTCTCGACCAAGCAACGCCATCGCAGCTTCTTTTACATCTTTATTTTCATAAAGCACTTTGTAAATTTGCTCTGTGATTGGCATTTCGATGCCGGTACGCTCAGCAAGTAAAAACACTTCTTTAGTATTTCTATAGCCTTCGACAACCTGACCAATTGATTCGATTGCCGCTTCGACTCCTTCACCTTTACCCAGTGCCAGACCAAAACGACGGTTACGCGATTGGTTATCTGTACAGGTTAAGATTAAGTCACCAAGACCAGCCATGCCCATAAAGGTATCTGAACGGGCACCTAATGCACAACCTAAACGACACAGCTCAGCTAAACCACGGGTTATTAAAGCTGTACGAGCATTAGCCCCAAAGCCAAAACCGTCCGACATACCTGCGCCAATCGCAATAACATTTTTTACTGCGCCACCAAGTTGTATACCAATGAAATCATCATTGTTATACACCCTAAATGAGCGGCCACAATGTAAAAGATCAGCCAGCTGCTTTGCAAAATCTTTAGAAGTCGACGATACCGAAATAGCTGTTGGCAAGCCCATAGCCATTTCTTTAGCAAAAGTAGGTCCTGAAAGCACAGCCAGTGGAATATTATCCCCAAGCTCTTGTACTGCAACTTCTTGCAATAAACGCCCAGTGTTAGGCTCTAAACCTTTTGTAGCCCACGCAACTTCAGCTTCCTCGTTTAACCATGGTTTTATTTTCTGAAGAGTGCCAGCAAAAGCATGACTTGGTACAACCACTAGAATGATTTTACTTGCTTTTACTGCTGTTTCTAGATCAGCTTCTAGCTTTAGCGACTCAGGAAAGGTGACATCAGGAACATAACGTTGATTTTTTCGCTCAGCTGCAAGCGTAGCAACGTCATCGCTATTGCGCCCCCATAAAGTGACTGGGTGACCATTTCTGGCAAAGCAAATAGCAAGGGCGGTGCCATACGACCCCGCCCCTAAAACTGTAACAGCTGATTGTGCTGTAGTCATAGCTTATGCGTCTGCAGTTGCCTGTTGCTCTTGAGCTGCACGCTGTTGCATGTATTGAGCAAAAAGAGCATCAAAGTTAACTGGTGCTAAGTTTAATTGTGGGAAAGTACCACGGTTAACTAAGTTTGATACTGCTTCACGGGCGTAAGGGAAAAGTACGTTCGGGCAGAATGCACCTAGCATGTGTGCAAGTTGTACTTCTTCAACATCAGCGATAGTAAAAATACCTGCTTGTTGAATTTCACAAAGGAACGCAGTTTCTTCACCGATAGATGCTGTCACTGTTAATGCAAGAACAACTTCAAATACACCTTCTTCTAACTTGTTAGAACGAGTATCTAGGTCAAGTTTAACTTCAGGAGTCCACTCTTTTTGGAAAATTGCTGGCGAATTAGGTGTCTCGAATGAAACATCTTTTGTGTAAATACGTTGGATTGTGAATTGCGCGCCTGCTTGTTGTTCTGCTGCGTTTTGATTTTCTTCGTTCATTGTAATTCCTATCTTGAATTCGTTTTTATAATTAAAAAATTAAGCGTTAAGCTTTGCGTCTAAAAGGCCTTGAGCCTCTATTGCCATCATGTCGTCGCAACCACCGATATGTTCATCATTGATGAAAATTTGTGGCACCGTGTAACCACCATTTGCTTTATCGATCATTTCATCGCGTCGTTCTGGATGAACACCAATATCAATGTTCGTGTAGTTTACACCTTTACTGTCTAACAATGCCAAAGCGCGTTGGCAAAATGGGCAGTAAGCCTTTGTGTAAAGAACAACATTACTCATAATAATTCCTCTATCGAGCTGCAACGTAGATATTTAACGGCCTGTCGTTGTTGGTAGGCTCGCTGATTGCCATGCACCCATACCACCTGATAATACATAAACACGCTCATAGCCTGCTTTATGCATAGCAGTTGCGATACCTGAAGCTGTCATGCCTGTAGTACATACAAGTATAATGGGTTTACTCTTGAACTTTTCAAGGCTTGAAAAATCAGATTGTTTAGCTTTTTCCGGATTTAAATGCTCTGCCCCCGCAATTCGACCCGAATTAAATTCTTTTTGAGGACGAATATCAACGACTTGACCATCTTCACGATTAATCAGCAAAGTTACTTGTTGTGGGTTAATCTGGCGAATAGCTGAAAATTTACTTTTAAACCAACTGCTGATCAGCATTGCTACTAATGCTAACCAAATGATGCTCAAAACCGGATGATTTGAGATAAATTCAATATATTGATCCATGCGTTTTCCACTAAGAAATTTAGGTACCACAGCGCATAGCCATGGGTTAATTAAAATTTGCCACGCAAGTATACGTGCTTGAATTGAAAATGCTAGGGCGTGAAATATTTTAATATGACATATTGATAGCTGATCAAAACCATAAAACACGGTATGCTAGTGATATATAAGTGCCAATCTTCAGGAGCTATAATGACAGAGCATAAAAAACCATTGGTATTAATGATCTTAGACGGTTGGGGATACCGTGAAGATACAGAAAGTAACGCTATACTTGCTGCTAATACCCCAGTACTCGATAACCTTTGGGCAACCCGCCCACATACATTAATTTCAGGTTCGGGACTTGATGTTGGTTTACCTGCAGGACAAATGGGTAACTCTGAAGTAGGCCACGTAAACTTAGGTGCTGGCCGTATTGTTTACCAAGATTTTACGCGCATCACAAAAGCCATTGATGATGGTGAATTCGATAGCAACCCAGCACTTGTTGATAATATCGACAAAGCTGTAAATGCAGGCAAAGCTGTACATATCATGGGTCTTTTAAGCCCGGGTGGTGTTCATAGTCACGAAGACCACATTGTTGCAACGATTGAACTTGCAGCCAAGCGCGGTGCAAAAGAAGTTTACTTCCACGGTTTCTTAGATGGTCGTGACACGCCGCCACGCAGTGCAAAAGCATCAATTGAGCGTATCGAAGCATTATTTGCAGAACTTGGCTGCGGCCGTTTAGCAACACTTGTTGGTCGTTACTATGCAATGGACCGCGATAACCGTTGGAACCGTGTCGAGCTTGCTTATGACGTTATGGTTAGTGGTATTGCTGAATACAGCTACACTGATGGCGTAACCGCACTAGAAGAGGCTTATGCACGTGATGAAAACGATGAATTCGTTGCTGCAACTACAGTAGTACCAGAAGGCCAAACAGCTGTTGAGATTAATGACGGCGACACTGTTATCTTTGCTAACTTCAGAGCAGACCGAGCACGTGAAATGACTCGTGCCTTTGTTGATGCTGACTTTAGCGGTTTTGATAAGAAAAAATCACCTAAGTTAAGCGCTTTTGTAATGATGACTGAGTATGCAGCAGACATTAAAGCACCGATTGCATTTGCCCCAGAGCCTTTAACAAATGTATTAGGCGAATGGCTAGAGAAACAAGGTAAAACACAACTACGTATTTCTGAAACAGAAAAATACGCACACGTTACCTTCTTCTTCAGCGGTGGCCGTGAAGATGAATTTGTTGGCGAGACTCGCGAACTAATTCCATCACCACAAGTTGCAACATATGATCTGCAACCAGAAATGAACTCAGAAATGCTGACCGATAAATTGGTTGAAGCAATCGCTAGCGGTAAATACGATGCCATCATCTGTAACTACCCTAATGGAGACATGGTAGGTCACTCAGGTGTATTCGAAGCGGCAGTTAAAGCATGTGAAGCTGTTGACCACTGTATTGGTCGTGTTATAGCTGCACTTGAAGAGCATGGTGGTGAAGCGCTGATCACAGCAGACCACGGTAATGCAGAACAAATGGCTAACCCAGCAACAGGTCAAGCGCATACCGCACACACTAGTGAGCCTGTGCCATTTATCTATGTTGGCCGTGATGCAACACCACATGATGGTAAAACATTAAGTGACGTGGCTCCAACCATGCTTCACCTACTCGGCTTAGAGCAGCCAAGTGAAATGACTGGTAAACCAATCATGACGCTGAAATAAGCTATGAGTAAATGTATTAACCACTTCTTTAAAACTGGTTTAATACTGACTTCATTAGTAACAACTTCGGTTGTTGCTAATGAAGATCAAACCAAAAAAGACTTATCAGACATTCAATCAGCTTTACAAAAAACAGAGGCTGAGCTTAAAGGTCAACGCAAGTCCATTGCTCAAATGCGCAAAGATCTGCGTGCTCATGAGCTCGATATAGCTCAAAATGCCAAAGCATTAAACCTTGCAGCCCAATCGGTTAAAGAAAACGAGCAACAACAGCGAGAACAACAAGCTAAAGCACAGCAGCTTAAAGCTCAACAAGCCAAGCGACAAACCTTATTAGCTGCCCAGCTAAAAAGCGCCTACATGGCTGGTAGCCATGACTATTCAAAAATGCTGCTTAACCAACAAGACACTGCCAAAATTGAGCGCACACTCAGTTATTACAATTACCTAAATAAAGCACGCATTAAGCAAATTGAAGAGCTCAAAGCACTGCAACAAGAAATAGCTGACAATCAAGCTGAGCTTGAAAAAACGAAACAACGTCTAGTTGCCTTATATGATGAGCAAAAGCAGCGTCAGCAGGCCTTAGTTAAAGCTCAACAAGAACGTAAAAACAACCTCAATAAACTTCAGTCAGCACTCAAAGAGACTAAAAGCTCAATAGACTATTTAAAAGAGAATGAACAAACTCTCATCACAGCCATTGAAGAGTTAGAAAGAGAGCGCAGTGAAAAAGTAGAACTACTAGGTCTTCAAAGCAGTAAAGGAAAGCTAGACTGGCCAACCAAAGGGGCACTACGCCATCGCTTTGGACAACGTAAGCACGGCAACATAGACTGGAAAGGCGTACTCATTAGTGCCAAAGAAGGCAGTAATGTTAAAAGCGTACAGAACGGCCAAGTTGTTTATGCCGATTGGTTAAATGGCTTTGGCTGGGTGATTGCCATTGACCATGGTGATGGCTTTATGAGCTTATACGGCCATGCTCAAACTCTACTTCGCGATGTTGGTGACCTTGTTAGAGAAGGCGAAACAATTGCTTTAGTTGGTCAAAGCGGCGGACAGCCAGATCCTGGTCTATACTTTGAAATACGCCACAAAGGACGCGCAGTAAATCCTGTAAAATGGTGCAGACGCATTTAATAGATTAAATAGCTGCACCCTATGAGGAGCAGCTGATGCTAAACACAACTCTTACATTCAGAGCTATCTACCCAGCCAAGTTTTTTACTCAGCTGTGTTTTATAACGTTAGTTACATTTTTTTGCTTGGTGTTTCAATCATTCCCAAGCATTGCTAAACCCTCGCTTGAAACACTTCATCGTCAACAGTTAAACGAAATACTTTTTAATATTCACACCTATTATGTAGATGATTTGAAGTTACAAAATAGCTTTGTTAGTCAACCTAATAACGACCAAGTGGAAGAATTACTAGAACAGCTTGATCCCTACTCTAAATATCTTAATGAAAATGAGCTCGATGCCATATTTAGCAACACCAATGGCCGTTACACAGGCTTGGGGATCGAAGTTAAAATGAATAATGGACGAGTTTATATCGTCAATACTTTAAGTAACTCCCCAGCAGAACAGGCGGGATTACAAATAAATGATGAAGTTGTTGCGATTAATCATCAGCCTATCATGAATAAGAGTATTGATGAGGTTGCAACGCTGATTCGAGAGAGCGGATTAGACGCCGTCAATGTTTCAATCATGCGAAAAGAATCAACAGCATTAAGCTTTTCAATTAAGCGCCAACAAATCACACTAGAAAGCGTTCATGGCTACCTATCCGATTCAGGCGTCGCTTTATTAAGCATTAATACATTTAATAATCACACACTACATGACGTTGCACGTGAACTTGCAAAAATGCAAGTTAATAACAGCTTCCCATTATCTGGTTTAATTATTGATTTACGTGATAATCCCGGCGGCACATTGCAAGGCGCCATAGAGGTTGCAGACTTATTTTTAGACAGCGGCATCATTGTTTCAACTAAAGGACGCTTTAATGAGGCAAACCAGAGATACACTGCACATAGCGGTGATATTTTAGAAGGAGCCCCTATTGCTGTTTTAATAAATGAAAACTCCGCTTCTGCCGCAGAAATACTCGCCGCTGCACTTCGCGATAACCAACGTGCAACTTTAATTGGCGAAACATCTTTTGGTAAAGGCTCAGTGCAATCGCTTATTCCGCTAGGCAACGGTAATACAGCATTAAAACTCACCACTGCGCGTTATTATACCCCTCTTGGTCAGTCAATAGATGGTAAAGGGATCACACCTGATGTGAGTATAAATCAAACAATACTTTCAGAAATTAACCAAGACGTTATAATAAAAAATATACAAGAATTGGCGCTTTTTAGTTCACTGCTTGATAGACAGGACAAAAAACAGCTGACAGCAAAACAGTTCGCTATTATGCAGTAAGTAAGCGCACACACTGGATATAATAATTACAAAAAGTGAATCGACTAAAAAGCTTATTAATCGCTGCTTTGTGCTTGCCTCTATTCTGCCAAGCAAAGCAAATTGCCATTGTTATAGACGACATTGGTAATAACCAACGCGATCTAGAGATACTCAACTTACCAGGGCAAGTTACGTTTTCTATCTTGCCCCATACCCCTTACTCACAAATTTTTGCAGAGCGTGCTAGTAAAACTCATAAAGAATTGCTTTTACATGTTCCAATGCAAGCGCTTGATAAAAGCAAAGCGCTTGGTCCTGGAGCCCTCACCGATACTATGACTAAGTCTGAGTTACAAACAACCCTCGGCCATGCGTTAGCATCACTGCCACAGGTAAAAGGGGTCAATAACCATATGGGCTCTGAGCTAACACAGCTTACCGAGCCAATGAAATGGACGATGGAAGTTTTAAAAAAACGTGGTTTGTACTTCTTAGATAGCCGTACAACCAGCCAAAGTGAAGCGCAAAATGTTGCTAACCTATATGGTGTGGCAAACGTATCTCGTCATGTATTTCTTGATAACAATGTCACCCAAAGCCAGCTACAACATCAACTTGAGGAACTTAAAATCAAAGCTGAGCACTTCAACTACGCAATCGCCATTGCCCACCCCTACCCAGAAACCGTTACATTTCTTCAGCAAGCACTCCCAGAACTTCAACGACAAGGATTCGAACTTGTTCCTCTCTCACAACTAGTCGAAACCAAATACATTCAACTAGCCAAAGCAGAACAAAGACAAGGGGAGTAAGCGCTATAAACGTGAGTGGCGAGAGTAAAGCTACAAGTTAGAAAGAGTAAAGTTAGCGAGGGGAAAGCTTGAAGCCTGCCGCAGGTTGAACAGGGCACGTTGTGTGAATAGCTTAAACGCAAAAAAGCCCGACTCTTTCGAATCGGGCTTTCTTTAATTTGGAGCCTGGCAATGTCCTACTTTCACATGGCAAATGCCACACTATCATCGGCGCTGTTTCGTTTCACTACTGAGTTCGGCATGGGGTCAGGTGGGTCCAAAACGCTATTGTCACCAAGCAAATTTGGGTCGTTA
>NZ_JBMMUE010000006.1:0-231423 GCF_049257215.1 Pseudoalteromonas thalassia | reverse complement strand
TATTAGTAATTATTTGATGAATTATTATAACTGGCGCAGGCCACATAGCCATAATCAAATGGTTGCCCCTGCTATAGCAGAAGAAAAACTTAATTCACTGTCCGGAATTAGTTGACCACAACAGAATGAATTGATTCAACAAATACTAAATTTAAAAGTAAACTAGAAATTGCACTTTTCTTCTTTTAGAAAGTTTAATTCGAGTAACATTAATCAATGTCAATTTTTACCCACTGACATGTTTAAATTCTTATTTTTATTAATTAACTAAGTTTAATTTCTGCATTACCCATTTTAGAGATACGGGTTGAATATAATATTAAAAAATAGATGCCTACCTATAATGACTACAATACTGTTTTTTTATTGAGCGTTTGTTGCCTTTTTTAAACTAACTAATTGACAGTAAATGAGAAATCATTAAATTCCATTGGCGAAAATAATTTTATAAAAGGAATAAAATAATGATAAGAAAAGGGCTGTCAGTAGTATTTGTTGCCTTAGGTTTAACCGCTTGTGGTTCAACTCCTAACCAAGTAAACCAATCAGAAAGTTATAATAACTTCTATTTGCCAGGCACCGATGTAAGAACACTTAACGGAAGACTTGCGAAGGTTGATGATCAGTATCAATTAGTCGAAATAAGCTATTCAATAAAGTCAGACTCTGAAAATGCTTGGGTTGAACTAGACACTAGGAGGCCTGAGTGGAATATTAAAGTGGAAAGCGGTGGGTGTGCTTGGGGGCGATTTGAAAGCAATGAATCAATAAAAGAAAAAAAAGGCTGTCACTCTCTAAATGAAGAACAATTTCGTTTACCTACAGAGGCTTTAGGGGGAACTATAACAGGTGCTATATATAGTGCTGGTTTGTTAACTGCAGGCAATATTGAATTCGATGAGGATAAGTACATATCAGCATTGACTGAGGCAGAAAGTAACTTTGAATTTAATGGTTTAAAGGGAAGAATTGCCGTGCAGGCCATGTTAGTTGAATGGACTAAGGCTTACGACTTTTATAATAGTAAGTACCCCTCATTAAAAAAGGAGTTAGCTTCTGTAAACAGTATTGCTAATACTTATAAGATCAAGCGCGTTTCTAAACTACCAAGCAATCTTAAACAACTAAACTATGACTTTTCATCAGTAGAAGATATGAGTTCTTACTTTTCACAATTGTATAGTACATATGAACTTATTTCTGGGGAGATAACTAGTACTAAATTAAATATTGCAAAAAAGGCATTAGCGGATCAACAAAATATGTTCGCAGGTGCAAATACTGTTGATGATTATGACAGAATTTTAGATCAATATAGTAATTCACAATTCGCAGATAAGCATTTATTGGAGCTTGTTGAACAGAAACGTTATGAATTAATTAATAAAAAATATGAAACTGAATTTGCTAAATTAGCAAATACTAGTGACTATCAACGATTTATTGATCTATTTACTCGATATTCTCATGATCCAAAGCGTTATGTAGTAATGACTAGAGAAAAGTTATATGAACACAACACTAGAGTTGCGAAAAAGCAAGCTGAAGAAAGAGTAAGATTAGCCAAGATACAAGAAAAAAAGAGACAGGAACGACTTAAAAAGGAAAGAGATGACTTTATTAGAACGGTTACTGCATATAGAAGCACTTTAGCTGAAGGAAGTAGCTCTCATTGCGGCCTAGTAGTTGAAGTTAAAAAAGTAGTTGCTAGTGTTCAGTCTATGGAAGGCTTACAGTTCATTAAAATAGACCAGCTATATCCTCAAGGATATGCGCAATGTAAATTTTATAATGGCGTGTACCAAGCACCACAAGGTTTAGCCATATAACTACTATTCTGAAAATTTAAATGAGAAGTCACTTACCTTGAAGTGGCTTTTTGTTTTAATATCAGCTTACTTTAGACCCCAAAAGTATTCACCTTTGTATTTGATTAAGCTAGATTGGTATATAGATTCCAAGTTTAGATCAGTTTAATCCATTAAGGTTTTTTAGTACGACACTGAAAATACCTAAATATAAAAAGCGACTCTTTTGAGTCGCTTCAATTAACCATCATTTTCAATGATTGTGTTCCAATGCCACTGCGCTAATTCGAAGAACAAATCAGGCGGCAGTAGAAAGAACTGTTCAAACTCATCAGCCCAAAGCTCGCAGAAATCTTTTATTTGGTCGATGTAAAAGATGAGTATGCGGTACATACCGCTCCCTTCAAGATACTGACTTTCAAGGCTATGCTCTCGAGCAATTGACTTACTAACGCTGACCCCGACGACTTTTCCAACATCATCACGATGAACGTATATGTACTGTGAAAAGTCTAACTCAAGCCTGTCTTCGTTAGTGACATTTGCAAGCCAAAGGCTCGTCGATGCGTCTTGAAAAGGTGACTTAGACTCTCTTGTGTACTTTCTGACAATTTGAAGTTTTGTTTGGCTCATGTTTATCTCCTGTATGTACTTAAAGATAAACATGTTCACTGCAAGCGAATTAATACGAGTTATCGAAGTCAAATTCCAACTGACGCTCATCAACAAAGCCTTCACTAACACCAGCGTCATTACTCACTAATAAGTTAGTGTTGCTGCAAAGTAGTAATAATAGTGACCTTAAAAGAGATAACTGTTCATAGCTAAAACAAATTTTGTAGCTACTCGAAAAGCAGTGAAAAAGCAGCTTCTCTACATCAAAATTATCTTCCGTAAAGTTTAGGTCATAAATAGCGTCATACTCTTGATAAAGGCACTGACTAACTTTCTCTAAAAAATCGGCCGCTACAGCAGCATTGAACTTCTCATTTTCCATTTTGGTTGCTTCCTTCTTTATTAATTTAAAAATAAGAAGCCGCAGACAATGCAAATTTTGCATAAGTAGCTCGCATTTATTTTTGAAGACAAACTTTTTGGAGATGAATATGACTAACTCAAACGTTGTGTAACTATTTCAGAAGCGACCTGCAGTTGCTAATGGTGAAGAATATATTGCTTTATATGAACAAAATGATAGCTACATATATTGCGTAAGAAACTATGTAGCCCATCTAGAGTCTAAAACTTTAATCAAACGCCTTTGAATGTGCAAAAACGGCCTCACTATCTGCGTAGCGAGTTATAAAGTCACTTTCATCAAAATCAAAATCATAAAAGCAAGTTGTAGTTATTGGTTTTTCATTCTCGAGTAAAATTTCAAATTCGGCCTGTAGTACTTCAGAAGCGCGTATAGGCTTATCAAAGTACACGTAACATTTCGAATTACCACCTAATGAATGAGTTTTCCCATCAATATTTATTTTATTACCCTCAATTACAATTTCATTGGGTGTAATAACTAGGTAAGAGAAATAGTAGACTACACATAAGTAAAAAATTGGAGATACAAACAGCGCGGCTTTTATCTTTATGGATTCCGTATCATGAAAGTAATATGTAGATACCAAAGATACCAATGAGAAAAGAAGTGTTATGACAAACATTGGTGTAAGCCAGTTTTTTTTAAATTTGAAGTTCAATATTGATTACCATTTTAAAGCTTAAGTTGACTCAACTGCATTGAACCAATTAGAGAGAGTAATTTTAAGGTTCTCGCCTATTTCCACAAGCACCATTAAGCTTTTTATTTTCCATAAAGTTTGTTTTTTCTCAGCCGATCAAAAAATAATAAATCAGCAGACAATACAAATTTTGCATAAGTAGCTCGTATTTATTTTCGAAGACAAACTTTTTGGAGATGAATATGACTAACTCAAACGTTGTGGAACTATTTCAGAAGCGTCCTGCAGTTGCTAATGATGAAGAATATATTGCTTTATATGAGCAAAATAATGATTACATTTATTACGTAAGAAATTATTTAGCTCAGCAAGAGTTTATAGTTGTTAGCGACTCTTTTATGCAAGCACTACCTGAGGAGATGCGCCCAGCTACGAACGTGTTTTTCAGTTGTAATTTCTGCTTATTGAAACAGTTCAAGCAATTGGTGCAATCGCATATTCTCAACACTGGACAATTTCTTTATTTTTATCATTTGTTTGATAAATCAGTTAACGCGTTTTTTGACTCGTTATGACTTAAAGCCAGCTCTGCTGGCTTTTTTAAATCATTGAGCGTGATTTAAGTGAGGCATTAAAAGTAAAAGGTAATTTGATGGATATTTCAAGCATTCTTAAAAACACTATAACGGTAAGGCAAAGTTTGTTAGTTGATAGGACTGAACAATGATCGTAATAACAAAGCTAAAAAGTTGTGTTTCAATCGAACTCACTATGCTTAAAGCTGGACGAAGTTAGAATGAATTTAAGTCCAATTAACTTAAAAAACGTAAGGGAACAAAAATACTGTATTTTGGGAAGTTACTGGGATAATTATGGGGTGGCTATTTTTTAGCCTTTAAGGACGAAGCAATTAAGTGATTGATTAGGGTGAGAAAAAATGGTCGGCATAGCAGGATTTGAACCTGCGACCCCTGACACCCCATGACAGTGCGCTACCAAGCTGCGCTATATGCCGACGTTGCAAGCCATAGTACGGCTTTTTTTATAAAAATCAATACACCTGCGGTTTGTTTGGCTGTTTATTGTCCAGCTCTAATTATAAAGTGATTAGGCTAGCGGTTAATCTAGCCAATCGTTGATCGTTTTGTACATAAAGTCGCGTATTAATGGTTGAGCATCGGCGTTAGGGTGTAAGTTATCGTTTTGCATAAGCTCTGGTCGCCCAGCAATATCGATCATAAAAAATGGCATAAGTTCTGAGTTTGTTTCATTGGCAATGGTTTTAAAGCTGTCGGTAAAAAGCTTGGTATAACGCGGGCCATAATTTGGTGGGATCTGTACCTCCATTACGGCGGTTTTCGCCCCAGTTTGTTGGCTTTTTGCTATTAAATCACGTAGGTTAGCTTGTAAGCGCTTGATTGGAAAACCGCGTAAACCGTCATTTCCGCCAAGCTCTATAAGCACGTGCGTAGGTTCGAACTCGGTTAGTAATGCATCGAGTCGTCTTAATGCACCGCCTGTGGTTTCACCGCTAATACTGGCGTTTACTAGGTATACTGATTGGTCTTTTTCATCGTACTTATCTTGTAACAATTTAACCCAGCCTTGCTCTTGTTTAAGGCCATAAGCGGCGCTTAAACTGTCACCTAAAATTAAAATTGTGTTGTCAGCTGCTGCCGTAAGTGGTTTGATTACTAACAGTAAAACGAATATAAAACGTAGGATTGGATGCATCATATGTCAGCGCTTTCTCAATTAAACATTATTCAAGTTAAAGGACTTTCTAAAACGGTCACCACGGTTGAGGGCGACCTCACCATCCTCAGTGACATCAGCTTTAATGTCAAGTCAGGAGATTCGGTTGCGGTAGTGGGCACATCTGGTTCGGGTAAGTCTACTTTATTAAGTTTATTAGCCGGCCTTGACCAATCAACCAATGGCAGTATTCATTTAGATGGTGCTGCATTACACGAATTAGATGAGGAAGAACGTGCTGCACTTCGCGCAGAGAAAGTGGGATTTGTATTTCAATCTTTCATGCTCGTGCAAAGTTTAACAGCTCTAGAAAACGTGATGCTTCCGGCTGAACTTACAGGAAGCAAAAATGCTAAACAACAAGCACTTGAGCTACTTGAAAAAGTAGGGCTAAGTCATCGTGTTGGCCATTACCCGTCACAATTGTCGGGCGGTGAGCAGCAACGTGTAGCGATTGCTCGTGCATTTATTGGTACACCTAAAATTTTATTTGCCGATGAACCTTCAGCCAACCTTGATAGTAAAAACGGTAAGCTCATTGAGTCGTTATTATTTGAACTTAATCAAGAACACGGTACGACACTTATTTTAGTAACTCATGATGAGCAGCTTGCGCAAAAATGCCAGCAAATATTACATATTGAAGCAGGGCAATTAGTAACAGTAAAAGAAAGCGAAGGAGTGCAAGCGAATGTGGGCTAAATTAGCACTAAAACTGTTTTCACGTGAGTTTAAGCGCGGTGAGTTAACAGTGATCAGTGCAGCCATAGCTTTAGCTGTACTGACTGTTTTAACTTTATCTATGGTTACTGACCGTATCGGTCAAAGTATTGAGCAAAAAAGCAGTGCCTTTATTGCTGCAGATCGTGTCTTAGCAAGTAACCATGCTTTACCTGCTGAGTTTTTAGATAAAGCCGCCCAAGATAACATTCGCACCGCAAAAATAACCTATTTCGATACCATGCTATTTGCTGGTGACGAAATGCAGTTGGGTTCGGTTAAAGCGGTATCAAACACTTATCCATTAAAAGGCGAGCTAAAGATAAAATCTAGCTTAACTGCTGAGCCTCAGGTAACTGAAGACATTCCAACTCGCGGTGAAGTTTGGCTCAGTGAGTCGGTGTTCTATGCGCTTAATATTAAAGTTGGCGATAAAGTAGAGTTAGGAGCCGCCACTTTTGTTGCCAGTCATGTTGTAGCTGAAGAGCCAGATGCACCGTTTAATGTGTTTTCTAGTAGCCAACGTATTTTAATTAACGAAGACGATATTGCAAAAACTCAGGTTATTCAGCCGGGTAGTCGAGTGTTTTACCGCCAGCTCTATGCTGGGGACGAAAGCGATATCGAAAATTTTTATAGCTGGTTAAAACCTCAAATGAAAGAAAACCAGCGTTGGTATGGCGTTAAAGACCGCCAATCGCCTATTTCTAATAGCTTAAACCGCGCCGAAAGCTACTTATTATTGGCAGGCTTACTTGGCATCATACTAGCTGCTGTGGCTATCGCGGTATCGGCAAAGCGCTATTGTGAACGCCAATACGACCCTGTTGCCATGATGAAAACACTCGGCGGTAGCCGCGCTATGATCCGTAAAATATATCTACTTCATTTGAGCCTTGTTTGTTCAATGTCGGTGATCGTTGGTTTGCTGATTGGTTATGGATTGCAAGCCATTGCAACAGATTATCTAGCACAAAGCATGGGCTCAGTACTTCCTAGTGCATCGGCTAAACCGTGGATTATTGCAATTAGCACAGGTTTAATTTGTGCAATTATGTTCTCGATTAAACCATTACTCGATTTATTTGATATTCCGCCGCTGCGCGTACTGCGTCGTAACTTAGGCGATCGTTTATTGGTCAGTAAAATACACCTTGCTATGTCTGCACTTACCGTATTTTTACTGATGTGGTTATTTAGTAATAATATTAAAATAAGCGCTATTTTGTTTCTCTCTACAGCGTTTTTAATTGCTGTGTTGTTTGGTTTATCAAAGGTTATATTTGGTGGCGGTCGAAAGCTCGGTTTAAGCCCTGGTAATAGCTGGTCTTTGGCAATTGCGTCTATCCAAAAACGCGCCAATGTGAATGCTGTGCAATTGATTAGTTTTGCTTTGGCTATCAAACTGTTGCTGTTTTTAATTGTACTTAAAAATGACATGATCTCTGACTGGCAATCGCAATTACCGGTTGATGCGCCCAATTCATTTTTAGTGAATATAACAGAGCAAGAACTAGAGCCAATTACGAGCTTTTTAGCAGAGCGAGATATGCCAACCTCTGACTTTTACCCGGTTGTCCGTGGCCGCGTAAACGCCGTTAATGGCGAGTTGGTAGCTCGTGAAGTCTCACAAGAAGACAATGAAAAGAAAGATGAAGAAGCCCGTTCAGGTATTGGTCGTGAGCTAAACCTAACTTGGCGTGAAGATTTACCAAGTCAAAATGAGCTTATTGATGGCAGATGGTTCACAAAAGATTCTGTCGCTGAAGCTTCAGTTGAAGAGTCTATGCTTGAACGCCTTGATGTTAAATTAGGTGACACATTAACCTTTTTGATTGGTGCACAATCGTTTGATGCCAAAATCACCAGTGTGCGCAAGGTTAATTGGACAACATTAAAGCCGAACTTCTTTATTATTCTAAGTCCTGATGTATTGGCGAGTTTCCCTGCTACTTATATTTCATCGGTAAATGTAAAAGCAGATAAAAAGCGCGAGTTTAATGAGCTAATGCGCCAGTACCCAACGGTTAATGTGATTGATGTTGAAAGCTTTATAAAGCAAATCCGCTCAACCATAGAGCAAGTATCGTTAGCGATAGGGTTTGTGTTGGCAATTGTTGTTGCTTGTGGTGCTTTAGTGCTTATTTCACAAGTACAAGCAAGTTTAGGCGAGCGTATGCAAGAGATAGTTATTTTGCGAACCTTAGGTGCGAAAGGGCGCTTAATTAAAAATGCCACCTTATATGAGTTTTTACTATTAGGGGTCACAGCAGGCTTAGTCGCTGCCATTGTTAGTGATGTTGCATTATTAATAGTACAAAGGCAGATGTTTGAATTAGCAGGCAAACTGCATCCGCATATTTGGTTAATTGGCCCTGCGGTAGGGGGCTTATTTGTGGCATGTTTGGGTTATTTAATGATAGCCAGAACAATGCGCAAAAATACTCAAGGCTTATTGCGCTCGTTGGCATAAGATAAAGCTGTGTGAAAAATGCTCGCAATTGCGGGCATTTTTTATGAATTGCAATTGGTTACTGGTAATTTATACAGTGCTCTGGCATTATTAACTGCAGATAATAATGATAATAGACGGGTCAGTTAGTTGGCGATTATTTTAGGAATTGATCCTGGTTCACGATTAACAGGGTATGGTGTGATTGCCTATCAAGGTGCAAAGTTTACCTATTTAGGAAGTGGTTGCATTAAATTAGCCGATCACGATTTTCCGGTGCGCTTAAAAATGATTTACCAAGGTATTAGCCAGTTGGTAGAACAATTCTCTCCAGATAGCTTTGCTATCGAAAAAGTGTTTATGGCACATAATCCAGACTCGGCACTTAAACTAGGCCAAGCCCGAGGTGCAGCAATTGTTGGTGCTTCAATGGCTGAGCTGCCAGTTTATGAGTATTCGGCACGACAAATTAAGCAAGCAGTTGTAGGTAATGGTGGTGCCGATAAGTCGCAAGTACAGCATATGGTTAAAAATATATTAAAATTACCGGGCACTCCGCAAGCCGATGCTGCTGATGCCTTGGCTATTGCTATTTGTCATGCTCACTCAGAACAAAATTTAATAAAACTTGCGGGGAGCGCTAGCAAAACCGTAAGAGGACGATTAAGGAAGTAATATGATTGGTCGATTAAATGGCTTACTAGTTGAAAAACAGCCACCAGAAATTCTTATTGAAGTAAGTGGTGTAGGCTACGAAGTACAAATGCCAATGACCTGTTTTTATGATTTACCGGCAGTGGGTGAGCAAGCGATTATTTATACCCACTTTGTAGTACGTGAAGATGCCCAGCTATTATTTGGTTTTAACAATAAAACCGAACGCGCTTTATTTAGAGAGCTATTAAAAGCCAATGGTGTTGGCCCTAAACTTGGCCTTGCCATTTTATCGGGAATGTCGGCGCAGCAATTTGTAACGTGTGTAAATAATGAAGATGCAACCACTTTGGTTAAACTACCGGGAGTTGGTAAAAAAACCGCTGAGCGTTTAGTGCTTGAAATGAAAGACAGACTTAAAAGTTGGGGTAATGACTTATTTACGCCATTTAGCGATAATGCGGTTATTGAGCCAGCAAGTAATAATACACTTGTGGCAAATAACGCTGCCGATGATGCTGTTTCAGCGCTTGAAGCGTTAGGTTACAAATTACCGCAAGCACAAAAAGCGGTTAAAGCAGTTAATAAACCAGATATGACGACCGAGGTTCTAATTAAAGAAGCTCTAAAATCAATGTTGTGAGTAAACCATGATTGAAGCAGATCGCTTAATTGATGCATCTGAGCAAAGTAACGAAGACAGTGTTGACCGTGCTATACGGCCAAAGCTTCTTAATGATTACACAGGCCAGCCGCATGTTAAGCAACAAATGGAAATTTTTATTGAGGCCGCACGGCACCGTGGTGAAGCACTCGATCACTTATTAATATTCGGTCCTCCGGGTCTTGGTAAAACGACTCTTGCTAACATTGTTGCTAACGAGCTTAACGTAAATATTAAAACGACGTCTGGTCCTGTACTCGAAAAGGCAGGGGACCTTGCTGCACTTTTAACAAACCTTGAAGAAGGTGATGTACTTTTTATTGATGAAATACATCGGCTAAGTCCACAAGTTGAAGAGATTTTATATCCGGCGATGGAAGATTATCAGCTAGATATTATGATTGGTGAAGGCCCTGCAGCGCGCTCAATAAAACTCGATTTACCGCCATTTACATTAATTGGCGCAACAACACGGGCAGGATCACTTACCTCACCGCTAAGAGACCGTTTTGGTATTGTACAGCGCTTAGAGTTTTATTCTGTTGAAGACTTATCAAAAATTGTTGCACGTTCTGCTAGCTTTTTAAATTTAACCATGTGTGATGAAGGCGCGGCAGAAATAGCCAAGCGCTCGCGTGGTACACCTCGAATTGCAAATCGTTTGTTGCGCCGTGTGCGTGATTACACCCAAGTACGCTCAGATGGTAAAGTAAATGCTTCGGTGGCTGAGCAAGCACTCGATATGATTGATGTTGATAAAAGTGGCTTTGATTATATGGACCGTAAATACTTGCTTGCTATTATCGAAAAATTTATGGGCGGCCCCGTTGGTCTTGATAACCTCGCTGCCGCCATCGGCGAAGAAAAAGAAACCATAGAAGATGTAATAGAGCCTTTTTTAATACAGCAAGGTTTTATTCAACGCACTCCACGCGGACGACTTGTCTCGGATATTGCCTACCTTCACTTTGGTTTAACACCCGATAAATAATCAAACCTAAAGCTTAGTAACAAGTTTTTTATTTATAAGTTTCGAGCAGCTCAAAAGGGCTGCTTTTTTAATTTAGGTAACTTGGTTTTATTTATTAGCAAGATAGGTTTTACCGCTTACCGCTTACCGCTTACCGCTTACCGCTTACCGCTTAGTATCATTTTAACATCTGTAATTCACATGCTGTTAAGTTAGCTGTAGGTATTCTCGTTCACGTTTGCTCAGGCAAAAAAAAGCCCGCATAAGGATGCGGGCAAACAACAAGTTGAAGGAAGTAATCTTGGAAACTATGGTCAATTTGAACGAGGTTTTATCCTGTGCAAATTAACCTGGAGCAATACGAAACATCATAATGCAAAAAACTGAGCTTAATGAAAGACTCTTTCATGAGGTTGCTAGCTCGGTATAGGTAAATAATACGCAATGAAGGATTTTTCTTCAAACTAGAAAAATTTTATTTTCAGATAAAAAAAACTAATGTGAGTGAAAATTTAAGTTGTGTGCTTTTTGTTCACTTTTTGGTGTTTTTATATTTAAGCTCATGAATAAAGTGGGTTTTAAAAATTTTATGAACTTCATTCAGGATTAGTTTAAGTATTCTGTAGTAGATTCGCAAAACTGCTTTTGGGTGTTTATGCGTGTTTTTTGAATAAAAGCGCTATTTTTTGAGGTTTTATTAGCTTTTTAGGATTTTTGTAATGACTTTTTATTAAGGTAAAAATATGCACAAAAAGACGAGTGAAACTTAATATGACTAAAAAATAGCTAAGCAATTTGCTTTTTACCGTTAATTGCCGCTAATTCACAGCAAGAGCGTTGTCAGTTTATAACTGACTATATACACTAGGCACAACTTTTGGCCTCATTTATGGTCAAACAGTGCGCATGTAAAAAATATAACAAATTATATAGAAATCTATTTTAGGAGTTTAACGTGGGATCAGGGCTTAACTTTTTAGATCTTATTCTAGAAGCCAGTGTACTTGTCCAGCTAGTAATGTTGGCATTAGTCGGTATGTCGGTAATGTCATGGGCAATTATTTTTCAACGTAAAAAAGCGATTTCTGATGCACTTAATGGCGCAAAGCGTTTTGAGCAAAAGTTTTGGTCAGGCGTTGATTTAAGTAAACTATATAATGAAGTGTCAGCTCGTCCTGGAGGCGCTTCTGGTGTTGAGGCACTTTTCGTCGCAGGTTTTAAAGAATTTGCTCGTCATAAGAAAAATTCAATTCAAAGCGCAAGTATTGTGATGGAAGGAACGCATCGTTCTATGCGCGTTGCTTTGTCTCGCGAAGTAGAAAAACTAGAATCAAGTCTTTCATTTTTAGCAACAGTAGGTTCAATTAGCCCATATATCGGCCTATTTGGTACGGTGTGGGGTATCATGAATGCGTTTATCGCGTTAGGCGAAGTTAAGCAAGCTACGTTACAAATGGTTGCACCGGGTATTGCAGAAGCACTCATCGCTACAGCGATGGGCTTATTTGCGGCAATCCCAGCTGTTATCGCTTACAACCGTTTTGCAAACAAAGTAGAAAAGCTTGAAGGTAATTACATTAACTTCATGGAAGAGTTTGCTAATATTTTACACCGCCAAGCAGCTACACAAATAGAGGCTAAAGCGAATGTATCAGCGTAAGAAACGTCGCCCTGTAGGGGAGATAAACGTAGTACCTTACATTGATGTAATGTTAGTACTGCTAATCATATTTATGGCAACAGCACCACTTATCACCCATGGTGTAAAAGTCGACTTACCGAAAATGGAAGAGTCTGATCTTGTTGATACCAAAGATACACCACCGATCATTGCTTCAATTGATGCCGAAGGTAAATATTATGTCAGTATTGGTACTGACCCAGAAGCGCCGATGGAAGCCCTTGATGTGGCGGCGGTTATAAAGCTACAGCTGCAGAAAAATCCAGATACTCCGGTTATGATTAAAGGCTCTGGCCGCGTTTCTTATCAAGAAGTATTGCTATTAATGGACTTTTTGAAAAACGCGGGTGTTCCGTCTGTTGGTTTAATGACTGAATCATTCGAGGAGTAGTATGCGTGCATCAATAATAAAATCGGTTATTTTGCACCTTGCTATCGTTGGTTTTTTAGTAGCGAGTGCAAACTTTCATATGCCAGCTCCTAAAGTCATGGAAGTAAACCTTAATCCAGCGTTACCTGCACCAGAAAAAGCTGTGTCTGCTGTTACCGTTGATCAACAACAGGTTGAGCAGAAAATTGCAGAGCTTAAAAAGCAAGAAGAAGCAAAAAAACAAGCCGAAGCGAAACGTATTCAAGAGCTAGAGCGTCGAGCTAATGAAGCGCGTAAGCAAAGAGAAGCTGAAGACCGTCGTCTTAAAAAGCTAGAGCAACAGCGCCGTGCTAAGGAAAAAGAAAAAGCAGAAGCTGAAGCACAAGCGAAAAAAGCACGCGAAATTCAAGAGAAAGAACGTGCAAAAGCTGAACAAGCTGAAAAGCAAAAGCAAGAGGCTGAAGCTGCAGCAAAAGCAGCCGCTGATAAACGTAAAGCTGAAGAAGAAGCGTTAAAGAAAGCGGAAGAAGAGCGTAAGCGTAAAGCAGCTGAAGCAGAAGCTGAGCGTAAACGTAAAGCTGAAGAAGCCGAACGTAAGCGTCAACAAGCTTTACAAGAACAAATGCTGCAAGAACAGTTAGCAGCAGAGCAAGCTGCACGTAACAAGGTACGTCAACAACAAGTTCTAGGCGAAGTTGAAAAATACAAAGCGTTAATAATGGCACGCATTCAGCAAAACTTCTTAAAAGATGAGAAGATGAAAGGCAAAGAGTGTCGCCTTAATATACGTCTTGGTTTTAATGGCCTTGTGACTCAAGTAAAATCGCTTGGTGGTGATACCTTAGTGTGTGAAGCTGCAATGCGTGCAGTGCGTATGGCAGATACATTACCAGTATCACCTGATCGTGACGTATTTGAGCAACTAAAAAATATAAACTTAACCATAGCACCTAAATTTTAAAGGAATGATATGTTTAACCAGATAAAAACTGCGTTTTTTATTGTATTACTGGGCTTTCATGGCATTGCCAGTGCTGCCTTAGAAATTGTAATTACCGATGGTATCGATGGCGCTCGCCCAATTGCGGTTGTGCCTTTTAAATATCAAGGTGTTGGTCCTATCCCTGAAGAATTAAATAAAGTGATTGCAGCTGATTTAATGCGCAGTGGTAAGTTTAAGCCAATCGATGTAGCAAACATGCCGCAGTTACCGGGCAAAGATGCTGATGTTGACTATGGCGCATGGGTTAACCAAGGCGTTGAGGCTGTGCTTGTTGGTCAAGTAGAGCAACAGCCAGGCGGCCGCTACCTTGTAAAATATGAACTTATTGATGTTATTCGTGGGCAAATCACCGGCGGACAAACAAAAATGATGGCTAATGGCAAATTAATGCAAAGCCAAGATCATATTTTAGACGCCCGTGAAAGTGTGATTTCTGAAACCGGTTTTCGCCGTTATGCACACCGCATTAGTGATGTGGTTTACGAAGCACTAACTGGCGAAAAAGGCGCATTTCTAACAAAAATTGCTTACGTTATCGTGCGTGATGATGAGCCAAAACCTTATCAGCTCGTTGTTGCAGATTACGACGGTTATAATGAACAAGTTCTACTTCGCTCTAAAGAACCTCTTATGTCACCAGCGTGGTCACCAGATGGGACTAAACTTGCGTATGTAACTTTTGAGAATCGTCAAAGCCAAATTTACATCCAAGATCTTTACACTGGTAAGCGCGAGTTAATCACAAGCCATCAAGGTATCAATGGTGCACCACAGTTTTCACCAGATGGTCAAAAGCTACTTTTAGTACTTTCGAAAGACCGCAATGGTGCAACCGAAGTATACCTTTTAGACCTTGCTACGCGTAAAGAAACACGCCTAACAAATCACCGCAGTATCGATACAGAGCCTTCTTGGTTCCCAAATGGTGAAGATATTGTGTTTACGTCTGAAAGGGGTGGTAATGCCCAGATTTATAAGTTAAATTTAAAAACAGGCAGAGCTAAAAGAATGACGTTTGATGGTGATATGAATTTAGCAGGTTCTATTTCACCTGACGGAAAAGAATTAGTGATGGTGAATCGAACAAACGGTCGATACCATCTTGCTAAAAAAGAGCTAGCTACTGGTGCGTTCCAAGTGTTAACGAGAACACGCCTAGATGAATCGCCAAGTATCGCGCCAAACGGTTCGATGATTATCTATAGCACGCTTCATAATAATAAACAGGTATTAGCGTTAGTTTCTATGGATGGTCGCTTTAAAGCACGTTTGCCTGTACTAGACGGACAAGTTAAGGCACCGGCTTGGTCGCCTTATTTACAGTAATTTTACTGGTTTACTCAATATAGGAATCAATTAAATGCAACTTAATAAAACTTTAAAAGGCCTGCTAATTGCTGTGCCAGTGATGACATTAGCAGCATGTAGCTCTTCTTCTGATCTTGATGAAGGTGCTGCAAACCAATCTAACCAAGGTATGGTTGAGCAATCAAACAACAATGATACAGTTGAAGTTGCAACACTTACTCCAGAGCAGCAAGCTGAAGAAGCACTTCGTCAAAAATACGAAGCGTTACGTCAAGAGCAAATCATTTACTTCGGTTTTGATAATGCAAAAATTCAAAGCAAATATGCTGAGCTTTTACAAGCACACGCTGAATTCTTAGTACAAAACCCATCAGTTAAAGTACTAATCGAAGGTCACGCAGATGAGCGCGGTACACCTGAGTACAACATCGCGTTAGGTGAGCACCGTGGTCAAGCAGTAGAAAAATATTTACAAAGCTTAGGTGTTTCTGCTAGCCAAATGTCAGTAGTGAGCTATGGTGAAGAAAAGCCAATGGTTAAGTCTCGCACTGAAGAAGCGTTCGCGAAAAACCGTCGCGCAGTATTAGTTTACTAATAAAGAGTCATTATGAAGCCGAAAATTATTTTGGCAGCAATGATCTTAAGCGGGAGCACCCAGTTATGGGCTGCTCCCGCTCCTGTTTCAGAAGCTGCAAGCTCACAATCGAGCATTGAGAAGCGTTTAGTCGCGTTAGAAAACATGATGAAGTCACGTAATTTATTACAAGCTGAGCTTCAGCAGCAGCTTAATATATTACAAGACGAAGTAAGCCAAGTTCGTGGTATTACGGAAGAGCAAAGCTATAAGCTTGAAAAAGTACTTCAGCGCCAACGCGAGTTGTACCAAGAAATCGAGAATCGTGTAAGCCAAGCATATAGCCAACCTGCTACGCCAGCTCAACCTACAAACAGCTATACCGATGTAGGGGCTACGCAAGCGATTAGTTCAGACTTATCAGAAAACGAGGCTTATGAGCGCGCTGTAGCGTTAATCATGAAAGATAAACGTTATGAGCAAGCGATTCCTGAGTTTCAAACATTCTTAACGACTTATCCTAATTCAGTATATGCATCTAATGCACATTATTGGTTAGGTCAGTTGTTAACAATACAAAATGATCAAGCGGGTGCGACTGAACACTTTAAAAAAGTAGTCAATGAGTATCCTAATTCTAACAAGCGCCCAGATGCGATGCTAAAGTTAGGAAACTTATTAGCTGATCAAGGTTTAAGCGAGCAAGCACTTAAAACCTTTAATGATTTAATTAATCAGTACCCAAGTACGACTGCTGCAAAATTAGCCACAGAACGTCTGTCGCAAATGTAGATTTGACCTGATTAGACTGCTTTTTGACTTAAGCGGTCTAAAATTAGGCATCTAGACATAAAAACTTAAAAAAAGAGATATTTTCTGTTGCACTCAGCATTTAAATAAGTATTATAAGCGCCCGCAGCAGGCGATTGGTAACAACAGCCGAATTGCGGAAAAAAGAGCGGGTCATTAGCTCAGTTGGTAGAGCAGTGGACTTTTAATCCATTGGTCGATGGTTCAAGTCCATCATGACCCACCATTCTATTAGAATGGTAATCTTTAATCGACGGATTTACGTATAGCTTTTATAAGCATCAGAGCGGGTCATTAGCTCAGTTGGTAGAGCAGTGGACTTTTAATCCATTGGTCGATGGTTCAAGTCCATCATGACCCACCATTCTTTGAATGGTTCTATATCGACGGATTTACGTAGCTTTTAATAAGCAGCAGAGCGGGTCATTAGCTCAGTTGGTAGAGCAGTGGACTTTTAATCCATTGGTCGATGGTTCAAGTCCATCATGACCCACCATTCTTTGAATGGTCATATCGGCGGATTTACGCACTTAATACCAGAGCGGGTCATTAGCTCAGTTGGTAGAGCAGTGGACTTTTAATCCATTGGTCGATGGTTCAAGTCCATCATGACCCACCATTTTATGGTATTATTCAAATCGGCGGATATACGCAGCTTTCATTAAGCGACAGAGCGGGTCATTAGCTCAGTTGGTAGAGCAGTGGACTTTTAATCCATTGGTCGATGGTTCAAGTCCATCATGACCCACCATTCTTCGAGTGGTCTTATATCGGCGGATTTACGCACTTAATACCAGAGCGGGTCATTAGCTCAGTTGGTAGAGCAGTGGACTTTTAATCCATTGGTCGATGGTTCAAGTCCATCATGACCCACCATTTAAAATGGTATTTTACATCGGCGGATTTACGTATCTAAATATCCAGAGCGGGTCATTAGCTCAGTTGGTAGAGCAGTGGACTTTTAATCCATTGGTCGATGGTTCAAGTCCATCATGACCCACCATTTCTAAAAATGGTATCTCACATCGGCGGATTTACGCATCTAAATATTCAGAGCGGGTCATTAGCTCAGTTGGTAGAGCAGTGGACTTTTAATCCATTGGTCGATGGTTCAAGTCCATCATGACCCACCATCTCTTACTTACCTTTTCTATCTAAGTTATCCTTTATTTATCTTAACAGCGCACAGCAATACTGTTCTTTAGCTTAAGATTCTCGTATAATTCGCGCCATGAATGCACTGTGGACTAAGTGGTCGAGAAATGAGTCTAGCTGAACAAATTATGCCTGAAGATTATATCTTCCCTCCAAAGCCAGCTCCGTTATCAAAAGACGAGCAAGCCGAGTACAAGGCACGTATCAAACAATTATTGAAAGATAAGAACGCCGTTCTTGTTGCCCATTATTACACTGATCCTGAAATTCAAGCGCTTGCTGAAGAAACAGGTGGTTGTGTTGCTGACTCGCTAGAAATGGCGCGTTTTGGCGCTAAGCACGACGCAGATGTAATTGTGGTTGCGGGTGTTCGCTTCATGGGCGAAACAGCAAAAATCCTTACGCCAAATAAAACAGTTGTTATGCCAACACTTGCTGCAACCTGTTCATTAGACGTAGGTTGCCCAATCGAAGAGTTCTCTGCGTTTTGTGATCAGCATCCAGATCGCAAAGTAGTAGTGTATGCAAATACATCAACTGCAGTTAAGGCGCGTGCAGATTGGATTGTTACTTCTTCATGTGCCCTAGAGATCGTAGAGCACTTAGACGAGCAAGGCGAAAAAATCATTTGGGGTCCTGACAAACACTTAGGTTCTTATATTCAAAAGAACACAGGTGCTGACATGATCATGTGGAATGGCGCCTGTATCGTTCATGACGAGTTTAAAACCAAAGCACTTAAGGATATGAAAGCCTTACACCCAGATGCGGCTGTATTGGTTCACCCAGAGTCACCTGCGGAGATTGTAGCCTTAGCAGATGCAGTTGGTTCAACAAGCCAACTTATCAAAGCAGCGCAAACCATGGACAACAAAAAGTTCATCGTCGCGACTGACCGTGGCATTTTCTACAAAATGCAGCAGTTATGCCCAGAGAAAGAATTCTTTGAAGCACCAACAGCAGGTGAAGGCGCAACATGTAAAAGCTGTGCACATTGCCCGTGGATGGCAATGAATGGCTTAAAAGCGATTGAAGAAGCACTGACAGACCCAGAAGGTAAAGAAGTGTTTGTTGATATGGACTTACGTGAAGGCGCATTAAAGTCGCTTAACCGTATGTTAGAGTTCTCTGCAACGCTTCAGCGTTAATGTTTATACAAAAGGCAAGGTGTTTACCTTGCCTTTTTTGTTTGATTACTAATCACTTAACTACACTATTTTAAAAAGCCCTTGCGTCTGTAGGGTTGTTTTCATACTATAACGCCGCGCTAAACTCTAAGCGCCTTAGGTGACGTGTCCGAGTGGCTGAAGGAGCACGCCTGGAAAGTGTGTATACGGCAACGTATCGAGAGTTCGAATCTCTCCGTCACCGCCATTTCTTTATCTACCAAGCTTACTTTAATTATTCTCAAATGGTTTAAAGGCGTATTTTAGCTAGTCTAATTATCCAAGTTGTTAATTATTTCACACTCTTTCCAAAAGGACTGTCCTAATACTCTGTTTATTTCTTCTGCTGAAGTGAGGCCTTTTGATAATGCTTCTAAGGCTACTTTATATAAAGACCTCGCACCGCTTTGAGCTGCAACCTCTCTTAACTTACTGGTACTTTCTCCAGCTCTAATTGCATCGGCTAGTTGATAGTCTATAGTGATTATTTCGAACAGAGGAATGCGTCCTTTGTAACCAGTGTGATCGCACTCATCGCAACCTGATGGCGACATAATATTTATATCAGGAAAGATACTTTTAAAGCGTTTGCCATGGGTATCTGTGGTCAATGGTCCACTTAGATTACAACTATGGCATAGTTTTCTAATTAAGCGCTGTGCTGCAACACCTTTTAAAGAGTCGGCAATAATAGGCCGTGACACACCTAAGCCTATTAACCTTGAAATAGTCGTAATTGCATCACTAGTATGTAAGGTGGTCATTACAAAATGCCCGGTGATTGCAGCGCGAAAGGTCATTTCTGCTGTTTCTTCATCGCGAACTTCACCCATCAATATTACATCAGGGTCTTGTCTTAAAATACTTCTGAGGGCGCTGGAGAAGGTAAGGTTCTGTTGAGGATTAATATTAACTTGGGCAATACCTTCAATTTCATATTCTATAGGGTCTTCAACTGTAACAAGGCACTTTTCGGGTGAGTTTAATTCTTTTAAGGCTGCATAAAGTGTACTTGTTTTTCCTGACCCGGTAGGGCCTGTTATCACAAAGATACCTTCGCTACTTTGCAGTAAGTTTTTAAATGTGTCGAGCTCTTGCTGTTGTAAACCAATATCATCTAATTTGTTTACAACAGATTTGATTAGCAGGCGGATGACTACTTTTTCTCCCCCTTTAACAGGTAATGTCGATACCCGTAGGTCAACATCTTGGCCTTTAAGCTCTAAACTCACACTACCATCTTGTGGGACCATTTTTTTTGCTAAATTAAGGCCAGCTAATGCTTTTATTCTTTGTATTATTGGGATAAAAACTTGTGCAGGTAATTCTGATATGACCCTTAACATGCCATCTACTCTGTAACGAACTATGCCGCCATTATTAAAGGGTTCTATATGGATATCACTGGCTTTAAATATAAATGCCTCTAACAGCATTTCAGATACAATTTTAACGATGGCTGAGTTTGAAGAGTCGGGCTCATTTCGTTTTGTTCGTGTGTTAAGTTGGGTTGTTTTTATAATAATGTCATTTTCAGATAGCATTTGCTCCTGATAAAACATTTCTGTCCATTTTGCTATGAGCTCGGGTGATGCCAATACTGACTTAACATGCAGGGTCGTTAAAAATTCAACCATTGCTTCCATATCAGTATCAAATGGGTGGGGTGAAGCAACTGTTAATAAGCCATCAGTAAAGCCCACAGGAAAAATGCCATACTCTCTGGCTACTTTAAGAGAAACATAATGAAGCAATTCTTCCGGCACATTGGTAGGAGGTTTTGCAACCTCTAACTGGTAACTCTTTGCAATCATTTCAGTTAATATTTTGCTGTTGACTTGCAAAATTGCCTCTGCACTTTTCCATGCTGAAATCGCAGATTCACCGTTATACATTTCTTCAATATTAATATTGCTGTTAGTTGATTTTTCAATGCAAAATCGTTTTAGCCAATTAAAAGTGGCATTACTTCTGTGTACTTCATGTTTATCAGCCATACTCATTCCATATATATTTTGTCGTCTTTGGCATCAAACGTAATTGTTGAATTACCATGTGGAATGGTTAGGCGAAAATGTTCGTTGGTAATTTTTTCATAAGTTACATCCATAACAGATGCAATAGGGCTTGGTAAATCGTCTGGCAGTTCTCCGTAAGTTGTGCGGTAATGTTCAACATCTTCTGCAATCATTAATAATGCTACTGAGCTGCCCGTTTGATAATCTCTGTCATAATTTACAGGGTGAGTTTCATGACCGATAACTAGTGCTTTTGCTAACAAAAACCCAAAAGCAATATATGCTGCATAAGGAAGCCAGCTCGGTAAAACAATAAAAGATCGATTTTTATTTCGTTGATTATTTTGCGTTTCATCCATCGCTTGCGCGATACTTTCTTGCCATCGTTTATTGGTTGAAATCATTTTTATCTTCCTAGTTACTTATTCCTGATGGCCGTGCTGCTGACCTATATGTTGTTCAGGGTGTTTTACCCAGCCCGGAGGCCAATTCAAGTTAGAACCTGCATTACTGCGACTGCCTGATTCTGATTCACCATTTGTACCAGTTTCTGTACTTGTACCAGTTTCTGTACTTGTACCAGGTTCTGTACTTGTACCAGTTTCTGTACTTGTACTCGTTTGGCTACCCGTGTCGCTATCACCACTACTTCTATCTGGAGGTGGGGTATTACCTGTGTTACTTGCATCAGGAAGTTGGGGGTTACCATTATTACTTGCTTCAGGTTGCTGGCTAGTCCCAGCATTAGCTAATTTAGGTGGTTGATTGATTTTGGGAAGGTTTGAATTTGCAGCTAAAGGTTCTTTATTTGTTTGGTGTGTCTCATAAGGTATTGCTAACGCAATAATCATCATATTAGGAGTCACGAAAGAGTGTTTTAACTCAGTTATGTGATCTAAGGCATTAAGTACATTTAAACCGTTTTGACTATTTGCTTTTAAAAATAAAACAGGAAAAGCCTCATGACCGGTAAAATTAAAAAACCCAGAATGATTAACTAATTGAGCTGAAAATCCAATATCAAACTCTTCAGAAAACTGACTGGCAAGTCCTGGTAAATAGCTTGGGGCTTGACCAAAACTTGAACTTGAAAGCTCATTTGGCTTTGCCAGTGCATCTGGTGAAGTTGCTATAACATCCTGATATGCAAGCCCTATAGAATAGATTCTATATAACAAGGTAGCTGCTTTAGATTCATTTACATAGCTTTGATAATTAGGTAGGGCGATTAAGGATAAGATCCCTATAATTGATATAGCCACCATAAGCTCTACCAATGTGAACCCATTACTTTTAAAAAAGTTGAGCTTTCCCAAAATCGTTGATTTCATTAATACAATTCACTATTTAAGTTATATCTTCTTAAATATAGACAAAATCATAGGTTTTTCATCTTAGTTTAATTTATATTTTTCGTAACTTAAGGATGGTTAATTAAGTAAATTCAATGTTCTACAGTATAGTTGTTTGAAGGTTTTTCAGAGTCAACTTGCTTGTCAGCATCAGGTTTACTATTTAAGAATATTACGCTTAATTAAATTGATTGATATAAAAAGCCGTGTGGTAACAATTACCAAAAAATAAACCCCGCAATTGCGAGGTTTATAGCGTAATGCACTATTGAATACTTATTTTATCCAATGTGATAGTCGCTTCACTTTCCGTTCTTATGGTGATGAATGAAGTGCTGGTTGCAACGAGTCCATCCACAGTATAAGTTTGGCCTGCTGTTAAGTCAGACAGCGGCACAGAATAAAACTTAGACGCAGTGCCATGAATTGAATTGCTACTACCCGAAGTATTGTTATCGACATAAATTTGAAAGTTTTTGGCTGTGTTTCCAGCTACCGCTGCAACTTTGAACGTTACTTGGTAGTTGTTTGATAAATCAAGCAAGCCTGTTGTTTCGGTGTCATTTCCTGTCGTACTGGTACTTGGGGTTGTGTTAGCAATGCTAATTCTAGCGCCAGTCATTGTTAACTGTCCGCCTGCGACGTCAACATTACCTGTTACACGGTAGAACAGCGCTTGTTCGTTACCCGCAGATCCTGAAATATCACGATAGCTGTTACTAAAAAACTCATCAGTATTAGCAGCAGAGAAGTTTTCAGTAAAGGGCAATCCAAGTGGTTCTTGAATAGGAGGCTCCGTTGGAGACTGAATATCAGGAATGTCTAAATCACTTTGATCCAGCTTACCAACACCTGCATGAGCAAGTACATGTGCTTTAACATCCATTACAGGCGTAAGCGTATATTCATAAGGTGCTTTATATGAGCTGGTTGGCGTCATGCCATTTTCAGTCACTTCTGCTCGTACATCCCCATCTGCCGCATCACTCCATGTAATGCCTTCGCCTAGATAATTACCTGATGTGTTCCAATAACCAATCTGTGCTGAATAAAAAGAAACCACAGGGTTCTTGGTATTTTCAAAGTAATTATTCTCTATGTGTAGCTCAGCTCCCATGCGTGAATTAATTGCACTTGAAGTGATATTGTTATAGTAGTTATTGAAAATATGACCATTACCGAACCTAAATAAAGGAACCCGAGAGACAATATTTTCAAAGCGGTTGTGATGGAAGGTGATATGACGGTTTTTATTACTGCTGTCGTCATTGTCACTATGGCCATGTAATGAAGTTTTCCAACTATCATGTATATAATTGTAAGAAATGGTAATGTTCTCAGCACCCGACTTAGAATCAATTAAGCCATCATAATAGTCTTGATCCACGGAGAGCGAAGAATACAACTCATTATGGTCAATCCAAATGTTTGCTGTTGTTTCGTTTTCATCACCTTCAATTGAAATTCCGTCTTTACCACCAGTGAGTACTTCATGAATTTTTAAGTTTTGGATGATAATGTTGTTAGCGCGGCGAATAGCAATGCCAATCCCACTAAACTCACCTCTATCAGCCACACCGATAATTGAGACATTATTCATATCTTTAATTTCAATAGATTTATTATCACCGCCACTGTTAGCATCTGTGATTACACCATCAACATAGATAGTAATAGCGGATGCTGAAGACTTCGCTTGTGCTAGGGCTGCTTTTAATGAAGCACCATTATCAACAGTAACAACAGTACCGCCTTCACCTCCGGTGATATTATAGTTATACCCTGCAAACCCTCGACTAGGATTGATTGGCGCAATGCTGACAGGCTCATCCGGTAGTTGAGGAATAGCAAGTGGTTTTGGACTCCATCCTTGACCGTCGTTATAATCTGCAAAAATGTTTTCGCGGTCTAGTAGCTCGTTGACTTCTGAATCTGAAAGAATATAGCCACCTTCGCGTTCAGATAAATCAAGTGGATTACCGTCTAAATCCATACTGCCATATTCGCGCCAACCACTGGTTGCTGTGGCAACGCTAGGGTTAGGAGCAGGTTGATTATTTACACCTTGAACAGCCCAGCCAATTTTAGCGATATGTGTATCAAACCTATTGTTTATTAAGGTTATATTATCAAAGTATGTATCGCTGCCTCCACTTCTTGCAATGTATGTTGAGTTATCTAAAACATCATTGCCAATGGGGCCAGGACCATGTGTGAATCGACTATTCAAGAAAATAAAACCAGGGTCTGTTTCTACAGGTACACGCGCTTGTAAAACATAGCCACCCGCTGAGTCAGTTAAAGGATCACCGTCTTTTGAATCACCGATTGTACGGATCTCTGAACTCTCGAATAACGCCGTTGTTGGGTAACCCCAAATAAAATCAACATTCCCTGCAACAAGCGTGTTGTAGAACCATGAGTATCCTTTTAACAGAAGGGTATCTTGTTCACTTTTAAAGCGGGCATTGTTCGCAACTAGGCGGTACGGGCTATTGAAATAAATAGTTTCTGCTTGGTTTGAATCCACATTATTACGAATATGCGTATTTTTAAGGGTGAGATTATTAAGGGTCAGCATGTCGACACCTTCTACTAAAAACACACTTCTACCTCCGTTAGGTGTTCCTGTGCTAATAGGTGCACTGCCACCCGTGCCGCCATTCATAGACTCGTAATTCTCATATTGAATAACGGTGTTTTCTTGGCTTTCACCTTGAATAGTGAGGTTGTTTTTATCGCGCAAAAATAACAGTTCGTTATAAATGCCGTCTTTTATGGAGACAGTGGTGTGCTCATCTTTGCCCAAGTACTGCATAGCAAAATTAAGTGCACCTTGCACAGTTCTAAAGTCTGCCGCACCTTCATCATCAACGAGCAGCTGATTACCTGCAGGCATGCTTACTTTAGTAACAAAGTCCCATTGACTGTTATCACCTAGGCCACTAAATTCTTGACCATTTAACATTGCACCAACCACGACATCATCACCAATTACAACACGGTATGTATGTCCATACTCAAGGGTATTATTGCGTGGCTTAATGGTGAGCGTGTTCCCATTTAGCTGTAGTGGATAGTAGTAAACAGAGCGAACTTTAGCTTGTCCAGCAAAACCAATGTGGTCAATGTTTTTACCAACGGTAAGGGTATCGACTAAACTGTTATCGCTGACTTTATAAATACGTACTTCACCTAAAGCGCCTAAACTTGGTTCATTATCAAATGTAAGGCTAAATTGCGTATCAATAAATTGATTGGCACTGTTTTTTTCAGGAAATAACTTTCCAGTTAAGTCGCCATAGTCAGTTGTTGGCATGACAAAACCTTCAGCCACACTCACTTCTATTGTTCGGGTTATGGTACCATCAGAACCAGAGACGAATGTAATCGTGGCATTACCGGCCGCCATTGGGGTGAGAGTAATTACACTTCCATTGATATCGACACTGACAATTTTGTCATCAGTTGAAGTCACTGTGAATTCATCAATTGTTACTCCATCATTTTTAATGGCGGTGACATTAATTGTTAATGGTTCAGCTGTCGTTGAGGTGTCCCAGTTAGGGGCCTTGTAATCCAGTGTGAGTTGAATGGGTTTGATAGTCGGATCGCCAACTTTTAAGTCATCCAATTCAAATGAACGGTTATTAGTAAATAAACCTATTAGCCCACGTGCGCTGTAATTTGTATCACTCACTGAGCCTAAGTTTTCACCATTTAAATAAATGGTTAATTGATCATTGATTAATTCAAAACGGGTGGTGTACCAAACACCGTCTTCTGTGCCCCCTTTTTCGCCGAGTAAAATAGGTGTACTTGCCTGAACAGGGCGTGCAATAGAGCCCTCGGTGCTGACAGCAACTTCTACTCGAGTGCTACTAGATGAGTTTTGCACATTTAAACCGCCACCATACCAGTTTCCTGTATCTTGATAACGGGCCATCATGTACAACTGTTTGTTTGCTGTTGTACTGTTTTGACGAGGACGAATTTTCGCTTCTACAAAATAATTACCTGTTTGTGGGATATTTTGCATTGCTTCGTCTGTGGCTAAAATAAGTTCACCGCCTGCGTTGCCTGCGGTGTATCGCATCATATTATTACCGTTGATATTTAAAATATCGAATTCACCCATGGCACCGTCTACGTTAGTAGGCGTTGCTAAAATTTTCCAGTTGCTCAAATCACCACTTTCAAAATCATCACAAAAATACAGTTCAGGTGCATCTGTACACTTAAAGATACTTGGGTCTTCAACGTACTCAATGCGTAAATTATTAATCACTACTTTACCGCCTGTCTCGGTACGCAATTGTAAAAAAGAGTTCTTGGTAGCGAGTTTTCCGGGTACGACTAAGGTTTCGCCAACAACTAAGTCATTGATTAACTTGTTGAAGAAACGAGATTCACCACCGTGCATCGATTTAGAGCTACTTGATGTATTGTTGTCGACATAGATTTGGAACTTGTTGTCACCTTCAGGATCGCTAGCACTGACAATATCCATGACGACTTGGTAAGGCCTTGATAAATCAAATACCCCCGTTGAGTTTGTATCATTTTCGCTGGTTTCCACGCCCGCAGTGGTATTACCCAAAGTGAATCGGCCCCCGTCCAGTTCTAAGCCGTTTTCCACGACGGTGACGGATCCTCCAGTTTTTGAAAACATCGGAACTTCATTACCTTGACTATCAACTATTTTTTGATAGTCGACAGAAAAAATATCACCAGTAACAGTCGTAAAATCGTTTGTGTAAGGAAGTTCAACAGTGGGGATCTCACCTGTTGCAGGTGGATCAATTGGCGGTTCAACAGGCGGCTCAACTTCGGGCACATCTGTCGCAACTGTTTCTATTTTTAGATTATCTATGACTAATAAGGCGGCTGAATCGGTTCTGATTTGAAAGTAAGAGTTTTTAATATCTGCGCTCAGGATACCGCGTGCATCTGGGTGCGTTAATTCAGTTCCTGTATTAACATCTTGCCCAGGTATATAAGTATAAGAGAAGCGTTGTCCGACAGGCAGGTTGGTTTCATCAATCGATTTTCCATAAAACTTTGATGCATCAGCATGCACAGAGTTACTTTGGCTTGTTGTATTGTTATCAACGTATAAAGAAAGAGAGCCTGCACCATTATGGCTAATGACGTCAAAGCTAATAGTGAAGCCTTCGCTTAAATTGTATATTCCCACACCCGTTGTATCGCTTGGCGATGATTCTTTACCTGGCAGGGTATTACCGATTGTGAAACGGTCACCTTCCAAAACAAGCTGACCCAATTCATTGATAATGGCACTGCCGCCAGATTTAAAATAAAGAGGCCCACTTCCTTGCTCATCAGAGAGGCTTTTATAACTAGATGAGAAGAATGTATCAGTGTCGGTATCGAATTCTTCGTTTAATGCAAGACCGGTTTGTTCAGCAAGTTCACTAAGCTTTACCAACTCATTTTGGGCTTGCTGTTCATCAAATGCTAAAATATTGTTGTATGCATCATCGTTGTTATCACAGCTAAGTACTAACGTTGCAAGCTGTGCTGCATCATTTGTAGAGCACACACTAAAGGTATTATTGACAGTGTTGTGCGAGCGAGAAATTAAATAATGCTTACTCGGTGTATCACCTTCACTGGTTGTTAATACTAAAACGCGATTACCAAACTGAAACTCATAGCTGCCAACAAGCGTTTCATTCCCATCGACTAGCTTAGTGAATGACCCCGTGCTTGCTCCTTCTTCACTGGGTGTAAACTGCCATATTTCAATACTCGCTTTTGCCCCTTTTACAACGGGGTTATAAATTGTCCCCGTAAAGTCGGCAGGAGTGAAGGCGAGAGGCTGTGTACTGTTATACTGCTCAAAAATAAAATCTACAAAATGCATAATGGCAGTATCAGCACTCACTAAGCTGGTATTTGCTCCCCCAGCGTTAGCAAGCCATTGATTTACCTTTTCGTCAAAATCGTCACTGGCAAAGAATTCTGCAGGTGTTTGTTCTTGGGCTAATTCCATTACTGCAGCCTGTGCTGCTGCGTCACTAATGGTAATACCGTTACTGGTGTCACCATCCACATCTAACGACTGCAATAAACGCAAACTATTGATTACAGCAGGATGAAATACTGTGTCTGTAGAGAATACGCTCAGTGGAGTGACAACATTGCTGGCCGCGACACTTGGAAATGTCAGCTCACCAATAGAAAATGTGATCGCTTCACCACGGAAATAATCAAATTGGCCATTACTGTCCGTTTTACCGTTTGTCACAGACGGGCTGTTATAGGTCAATCCGGCGACAGGGCTATCTATAAAAACCCCTTGAATAGGGGGGAGTGGCGCCTCTTTTACGTTGACAGAGCTTTCTTCGCCGCAGCCTGCAAGTACGGCTGCAAGCAATAAGCAAGATGGAATTTTAATTGTGCTATTCATACATCCCTCCAAGGATGAACGCGTTTAGCAACACAAACGCGTGTGTTCAGTGATTATTGTTGTTTTAAGTAGTTGAATTATTAGTAGAACTTATAATTCATTCCTAGTTGATATGTCCGACCATAATCTTCTCGTTGATACAAAATCTCGCCGCCAGACTGATCATTACCGGTGAAATAACGAAGGTCTGACTCGTCGGTGATATTGATTGCATCAAAGTAGAATGAAAGGTGTTCGTTGAAGTCGTAAGTCGCTTTTATGTCAAAGGTTAATATGTCATCTTGGTAGATATCAGCCCATGTTTTACATGCTTTAGCATCATTTTTGTCTGCTGAAATAGGGCAAGAGCCTACTTGCTCTAAAATATCGGAACGATAATTACTGATTAGCCTAAGTGACGCTGTTTTATTCTCCCAACCCAGCGCAATATTAGCGGTAATATCTGCTTGGCCTGGTAACGGCATTTTTTCATAGCGTATGGTGTCATCGAGTTTTGACTCACTACTGACGACGGTCATATTACTTTGCCAAAATAAGCCGTTTTCAAAAAACTGGTTATAACTGAGCTCCATACCATACACGGTTGCTTTATCACCGTTTAAGGTGATATCAACTTGATTTATGACTAAGTCTTGTGGAATCGCGAAGTCAGAAACATGATCAACAGGTAATGTAAGAGGTAGCTCATCTAACCCCATTTGAATACCACTGACATCAACAATGAAGTTATCAATATTTTTATAGAAAACAGCTACTTCAACGAATAATTCTTTGGAAGGATACCAACCAAATGAGGCGTCAAAGTTGTCTGATGTCATTGCGACAAGATTTGGGTTACCAACTTGAAGTGCATTGTCGGGCCCCAAAATATAGTTTTGTAATTCTAATGCACTTTGCCCATCGGGTTCGCTATAACATGTATTGGTTGTGGGGTCGCATAAACTGATATCATCATCAAACCGTGCATATCCTCGTGCTTGTTTAAACGAAGGGCGAGTGTAGCTGGTCCATAAAGAGGTTCTAACTAACATCGTTTCATTTGGTTCATAACGAAGATGCATACTAGGAAAGTATTCACTGTAAGTTATTGATGATTCAGGTAACGGAACTGCAATATCTAAGGTATGCTCACCACCAAATGACCAATCGTCATTTTCAAGTGACATAAAACCAGTCGACGAAAACTCGGTATGCGCATAACGCACACCCGTTATTACGCTTACTTTTTCTGATAACTGCAGTTCTGCCATAACATAAGCGGCATACGTGTCCTCGGTGAGTACATAGTCTTCTTTAGTGCTGTCGATTGATACTTCGCCACCGGTGGCATTTTCGCGCGTGATTTTTGTTGAATCAACCATGTACTCAACATCCTGCGCAGACACTAAAGGGTAGGTGAATAAATCACCAGCGGGCACACTATAGTCATAATCGGTAATATTAGAGTTAGCAACAGCGATACAGGTTTCATTACCATCGCAATCATCAGCATTTATCGTGTAACTCCAACGATCTTTATCTCTGTAGTGTTCACGTTCGTTGTAGGTGCCCCCAAACTTTATAGAATTTAAAAACTGACTATCAAACTCCTTTTGAAAGTTAAGTTTAAAGCTTGTGATTTCGTCTGTGCGGATGCTGTCTTCCATGAATAGGTTATCGTATTGCATATTAGAAAGATCGCTTAAATCACCGTCGGCCTCACCAGCAAAAACATCATTGTCTGGGTCAAGCTCAAAACCACCAAGAGCCGCAGCTTCAGAAGGCGTTAATACTTTCGCTGTAATAAAATCACGGCCAGCCTTGCCATAAACGATATTTTCTCGTTCGCGGAATTGCACACGACGATCACCCACTGATTCATCGTCTGTTTTAGAGTAAGCATATTCATAATCTACGCGCCACGACTCAGCAAAGTAGTTTTCACCACCAAAGCTATAGTTGGTGGTTACAGTTTCACCTTCTTGAATAAAATACTGGTTGTAAACATCAATATCTGAAAGTGCAAACTCCTTAGTTTGTGGGTTAACATAAATAACTTCGTCTTCTTGATCGCCATTATAAAAGTTATAAAATTCACGTTGAGCGATATCGTCGTCGGTGTATTTTGAATAATTACCACGAATATAGTAAAAGCTGTCTTCATTTGGTTTGAATTCGACATTCAGTGTGGCATTGGTACGTTTACGATCCGCTATTTCGCGACGGTTTTCGAGCTGTGCAGGGATTAAAATTTCTTCTGCATTTGCTAATTCTGTTTCAGAGAGACCAATACCCCCTTTTAAAAAGTTCATATCACGAGAGCTGTGATGACGTACTTCATCGACTTGTGTTTGTCTGTCTTCATAGCTGGCCGCAAAGCCAATACCGACTTTGTCATCAAATAATAACTGTGTACCATCAATACTAAACTTCGGTGAATGTGCCTCTCTCATTTCATTGTAAGAATCTTGAAGTTTTATTTTCAGTGTATTGTCACCACGGTCATAAGCCGAAATAGCTTTCACGTTTACTGCGCCACCGATTGAGTTTAAGTTCATATCAGGTGTGAGTGTTTTAAACACCTCAATTGCACCAAGAGAGTCACCCGTTATGCCATCAAGACCGACTTTTCGGTCATCACCTGCACCAGAAAGTTCCGCGCCATTCATATTTACCGACACAAATTTGGGACCAAGACCACGTACTGCTACATATTTACCTTCGCCTTCGCTTCTTTCTAAGGTGACACCGGGAACACGACGTAGAGACTCAGCGACATTTTGGTCAACTAAGTTACCTAAATCATCTGTAGCAATCACAGAGCTAAATGCTTTGCTTTCACGTTCCATTGCTCGGGCTTTTAAATCAGCCTGATAAATGCCTGTTACAGCGATGATCTCCATGTCATCATCTCCATCTTGGGCTTTCTTTATCGCTGTTTTTTCATTACTACTAGACGCTGTTTGCGGTACGGGTTTGGTTGTCTGTGCGTCTTGTGCATAGACGGGCAGGGCAACCAAAAGTGCTGCTGCAATACCGCTGAGTTTTATCGTTTTCATTGTTGTTCCTTTTTAAAAGGCTTTTATTGTGTTCTATTTTCTTTTTAAAAATCCATTTGCCACCGGTGGCAATCGGAGGTAACATAAAGTTAACACTGCATTAATTAAACTGTCAATTTTTTAATCAGCATAAAGGCTGGTTTTTTCTAAAAGGTACAAAAAGGTGGGTTTGAATGAAAAGTGAACAATACCGGTTTTGTCGAAACGTCCTGTTGCTACTGTTTGGTGCATTGAGTGTGTCACTATTTAGTGCAAATAGTATGGGTCAGTCGTTAACGCCTAGGCCTATTGCCTTTGATGGTGCCGAAGGGTTTGGTAAATTCTCTCGAGGTGGCGCAGAGGGTAAGTTGTATATTGTAACGAGCCTCGAAGACAAAGATGAGCCTGGAACCTTACGTTACGCAATTAAACAAAAGCATCCTCGCGTTATTACATTTGCTGTGTCTGGGGTGATTAAGCTGTCAAAAGAATTAAAAGTAAACCACGGTCGAATCACGCTAGCAGGGCAAACCTCTGCGGGAGGCATTACCATTTCAGGTGCGCCATTTACTGTCTCAAATGCAGAGGATGTGATTATTAGATTTATTCGTTTTCGATTAGGGACATTTAAGGTGGTAGAAGACGCATTAACTGTGCGCAATTCTAACAATGTTATTATAGACCATTGTTCATTAAGCTGGTCTGTTGATGAAACGGGTAGCTTTTACAATAATCGTAATTTCACATTACAAAACTCTATTATTTCATATAGCTTAAACGACTCTATTCATCCTAAAGGAAAGCATGGTTATGGTGGTATTTGGGGAGGAGCTAATGCCTCTTTTATTAATAATATAATAGCAAATCATGCAAGTAGAACTCCCCGTATAAATGGACACAGACTAAAATCTCCTTACCCTTACACAGATGAATTTATCGAAGTGAGTAATAATATTATTTTTAATTGGGGACACAATAATGTGTATGGCTCTGAGAATGGGCGATTTAACCTGATAGCGAATTATTACAAACCGGGTAAAGCGAGCAAGCGCATTCAATTTGCGGATATTTGGTTCTCCCCATTAATTAGCAAAAACCAAGCTTATATCGCTGGAAATATTCTAGAAGGGTACCCAGAGTTTGATGATAAAAACTGGTTAGCTGTCAATTATAGAAATAAAAAAGAAGGGAAACGTATCGCCAGCCAAGCAAACAGCCCTTGGTTGAGTGATAAAAAAATTATAGTTGAGAAAGAGTCTGATTTTAAAGAAAAGAATGCGAAGCAGGTGTTTTATGACATCGCACAAAATCAGTTAGCGGGAGCTAATAGAAATGCAAATGGTGTGTTCATAGACAGCGTTGACCAGTTAGTTTATGACCAACTCAAAGACAAGCGTCCCGTAACAGGGGATGGGTTAATTAATCATGAACTTGACGTTATTCCTAGCTGGCAAGCGTATGAAGCTCAATTTAAAGATGTTGCTGTTGTTCAAGATAAAAATAACGACGGTATTGCCGATAGCTGGTTTGCACAACAAGAAGCGGTGTTAAAAACATTAAACGAATCACAAAAATTAGAATTATATTTAGAGCATTTAGCAAAGTAGTCAATAATTTTTGTTAAATTGGCAGGATTAGGTATTTTACGGATTGGTATCATAGCCTATCGGTAAATGCCGCATAACAAAGGGAGCTATTCCTCCCTTTGTTAAGTTATAAGCATGATTTAAAAACGTCTTTTTGGCACTCTTAGTTGCGAGTCAAACTCATCGGGGAATAAAATCGTGCCATCATCCTCATCAGTTGGGAATACAGCAATCAGTAAGTCATCTTGTTCAAGGCCGGGTGTCCAGCGGCTTAACCAATCTTTTACTGGAATCGCTTTGGGCTCGCAATCTTGCCATTCACCGGTTGCCCAGCTTTGTGCAAATTCGCGGCTAGGCCATACAGGGACACAGTCGTCGTCTTCGTTAGAGAGCATGACACAGCCATGTTCATCATTGAGGATCCATACTTGTTTAAACTCTTGAACCGTTTCAAACATATAAGCGAGTCGTTTCTTTGCGCCTAAGGCGAGTACAGCATCAAACTCAGTTTCAACACGTTTAGCAGTTGCATTATTCATGACAGGCTCACTCTTTTAGTTATACACAGCTACACCTTAATCATAAGGTGATAAATAAATATGACAAGTAAAGTTAATAGCTAAATTAATTTACTAATGCAGCGAATAGATCGTCAGCAAGTTGTTGCAGAGATTTTGGATCTTGATTTGTTAGTGCATAGGTACGAATACCGTATATACCCATTACTAAAAAGCGCGCCAACTGTTGAGCTGGCTTGCTACTTTTAAATTCGTTGTTATCAAGGGCTTTTTGAATTTGTTCGGCGAGGGCATTCTCGTAGGCATTAAGGTTACCACGCAGCACACTACAAATTTGTGGATCATTGCCTTCAACCTCAGAAATACTTTTTGTAAGCAAACATACCTTGGCAACTTCACCTTCAATACATTCATCAACAATCACAGTTAAGTAATGTTTGAGGGTCGATAAAATTGATTGTTGGTCATTAAAGAGGGCAGTAAATTGTTGGTTTCTGTCTTTTTGATACTGCTCAGTAGCGGCTAAAAATAAGCCTTTTTTGTTGCCATAAGCCGCGTAAATAGAGCCCGGATGAAGATGAGTCACTTCTTTTAATTTTTGCATACTGGTCTTCGCATAGCCATATTGCATAAAGGCATGCATGGCTTGGCGTAGTACAAATTCAGTATCAAATTCAGCAGTTCTCATTAAAGCTCCTCACGATTTATAAACGAAGTTTACGTAATCTTGAACGAATATTCAAAATAAACCTTGAAGTGTGTATGTTTCGCCCTTATCTTGAATTTATGTTCAAGATAAGGATAAAACCATGACAACCGATTTACTTTCTCCATTTAAACTAAACGACAGTATTGAGCTGCAAAACCGTGTACTAATGGCCCCACTTACACGCTGTATGAGCGACGATAACCTCGTTCCAACCCAAGCGATGGTTGATTATTATGCGCGCCGTGCCGATGCCGGTTTAATTATTAGCGAAGCAACAATTATCCGCCCAGATGCTCAAGGTTACCCAAATACACCGGGTCTATTTACCAGTGAACAAATTCAAGGTTGGAAGAAAGTGACCGATGCTGTGCACGCGAAGGGCGGCAAAATGTTTGCTCAGCTTTGGCACGTAGGTCGCGTTGCTCACCCTCACTTTTTTGGTGGTGATGTACTAGCACCATCAGCAATTGGTGTAGAGGGGTCGGTACCAAGAATGCGCGAGTTAACTTACGTTACCCCAAAAGCTGCAACCATTGAAGACATCCAAGCTTTAATTGCCGACTATGCAAAAGCGGCTGAAAATGCAATTGAAGCGGGTTTTGACGGCGTTGAAATTCATGGTGCGAATGGTTATTTGATTGATCAATTCTTACACTTTGCTGCCAATCAACGTGAAGACCAATACGGTCAAACACCAGAAAACATGTCACGTTTTGCTCTTGAAGTTGTTGATGCTGTAGTGGCAGCCATTGGTGCAGATAAAACAGCATTACGTTTATCGCCAGGTGCGTATTTTAATATGACTGAAAGCGACGGTGATAAAGCAGTATTTGATTATCTATTACCAGCACTTGAAACACGTAACCTTGCGTACCTACATGTTGGTATTTTTGATGACAGCATGCGCTTTGCAAGTTTAGGTAATAAGTCGGCGTCTGAATATATGCGTGGTGCTTATAAAGGTACCTTGGTAGGGGTAGGTAGCTATAGCTTTGAAACAGCAAATCAAGCTATCGATAACAACCAATTTGATTTAATTGCGATTGGTCGCCCATTCATTGCGAACCCAGATTACATCAGTAAAGTTAAAAATGGTGAAGCGTTAACACCATATAGCGAAGAAATGCTGGCTGAGTTGATTTAAGCAAATCTAATAATATTGTCCAACCAACAAGCGCCCAGTTAATTTAACTGGGTGTTTTTCTAATACTTTCTTATTTATTAAACAGTTGAGTCTTAAATCTGCCATGAAAATGCATTAATTGTTTAACTGTTGTGTCAAAAATTTTGACCCTAAATGTCATACACGCTCTGCATACTGTGCCCGCTTTTATATACGTAACCTTGGAAAAACAATGAGCACAGTAACTAAAAAAACAAAACTAAGCCTTGTCATCGCAACGCTTTTAGCAACATCGGCAAATGCAAACACCAATAACGAAATTGAAGAAATTACCGTTGTTGCAAAGCCAACCAGTTATGCAAATAATGTCATTGAACCTGCCATGCTTGAGCAACAAAGTTCAGTATCAAGTGTGTTAGCCGTGATTGATAACTTACCGGGTATTAGCATCAACGAAGGTGATGCATTTGGTGGTGACGATTGGTCAACCACCATTACTATGCGTGGCTTTAGTATCGATGGTAATCAACAGCAATTAGGTATGACGATTGATGGTATTCCTAATGGCGGTTCTAACTATGGTGGCGGCGCAAAAGCAAACCGTTATCTTGACAGCGAAAACTTAGCAACGGTTGAAGTAGGGCAAGGTACGTCTGATATTGCCTCTGCATCACTCGAAGCGCTAGGCGGTACATTTAATTTTGTGAGTGCACAACCGAGTACTGAGCAAAGCACCACGTTTGCTTATACAACGGGCGATCACAATGCTAGCCGTTACTTTGTTAAACATGAAACCGGCACAGTGTTTGATAACACGCAAGCCTATATTAGCTATTCGCAAACAGACACTAGCCGCTGGATTGGCGATGGCAGCAATGGTGGTAAAGACAACCAGCATATCGAAGCTAAGTTTGTGTCAGACTTTAGCGACCTAACCGTAACGGGTCGTGTATCGTATGATGATGTTCACGAAATTAACTATAACAGCATCAGCATTAGTGAGTTTGAACAAAACCCTGACTGGGATCGTTTAACTTGGAATTGGACTGGCGTGCCGCATTTTGATCAAATGTTTGCTGAGGGCTGGGGTACACTGCGTGAAAATACCCTTGCGTATGTAAAGTTTGATTACGCATTAGGTGCCACTTCAAACTTAAGCTTGTCGCCTTACTACCATAAAAACTCGGGTCGTGGCGATTGGATCCCGCCTTATTTAACGTCACCGGTTGATGGCGATGGTAACCCAACAACAATTGGTGGTGAAAACGCAGGCAGCTATGGCTTTACAGATAGCGACGGTAATCCACTTGCACCTGCTGCAGGTTGTACGGCAAGTTTAGAGTGGCCATGGTCATCTGGCCCAGGTTTAAACCCAGCCTGTTATTCAGATGATGCCATTCCGGTTATGTCGTATCGCCATACTCACTACAAAAAAGACCGCTTAGGTATGACCGGTGAGTACCAAGTAACGCTTGGCAATCATGATATTGAAGCCGGCTTTTGGTTTGAACAAACAGACCGCGATGAATCACGTGACTGGCATAAAGTTATTGATGCCCGTGTCTATCATCATTTCGACCAAACACCGTATTGGACACAGTACAAGAACACGTTTGAAACAGATACATTCAAATGGTACGTGCAAGACTCAATCAGTTTAGGCGATTTCACACTTAATTTAGGTGCTAAACAATATCTTGTTGAACTGCAGCGTTATAACCATTTTGAAGATGAATATTCAGATAAAATCGACAGTGATTCAGACGTACTATTCAGCGGCGGTGTGTTGTATCAGCTATCTGCAAGCACAGAGTTATTTACCAGTTACAGCGAAAACTTTGCGGCAATTAAAGATGGCGTACTTGAACGCGATTCATCAACACTGACCGAAATTGAACCTGAAACAGCTGAAAACATCGACCTAGGTGTGCGTTACAGTGATGACCGTTTACGTTTAACGGCAACGGCTTACAGCATTGAATTTGATAACCGTATTACTTTTATTGCCCCGGGCAGTGATACCGATGGTATCGACTACACGATTGGCACGAACGGTTCTTACATCAACGTAGGCGGTATTGAGTCAACAGGTGTGGAGCTTTCTGCAAGCTATATGCTGACTGACAAATGGAACCTTTACACATCGTATACCTACAATAACTCTGAGTATCAATCGAACGATCCAAGTGCATATAACGGTGATGGTGAGTTACTTGATGAAGCATCTGCAAGCTTTAAAGCGGGTGATGAAGTGATTGACTCAGCACAAGATTTATTTGTGGTATCAGCAGATTATTACAGTGGTGATTTCCGCTTTGGTTTATCGGCTAAATACACCGGTGAGCGTTTAGGTGCATGGACTGATGAACAAACCCGTACACGTAACAAGGTTGATGGCTACACCTTGGTTGATTTAAACATTGGTTATAACACGAGCCTTGATTCGGGTGTGTTTAAATCACTCGACCTTGCATTTGTGGTTAATAACCTGTTTGATAAATCATATCTAGCGGGTGGTACAGGTAATGGTTCAACCTACTTTATTGGTGCACCACGTACCGCTGCTTTAACACTTACTGCGCAGTTCTAATTAATAAGCGACGTTTTAAACAGCCCATCTTTGATGGGCTTTTTAGCAGGTGATATATGAAAAAAATAATTTTAGCGACGGCAGTGGTCGCAGCATCTTTTTTAAGCCTAAATAGTAAAGCTGCCGACAATGTTGTGCTCGTTACTCTTGATGGACTTCGCTGGCAAGAAGTGTTCTCTGGTGCAGATAAAAACTTAATTGATAACACTGATTTTGTTGCAGATACAGATGAGCTAAAGGCGCTTTTTTGGCGAGATGACCAAGCACAGCGTACACAAGCGTTAATGCCATTTTTTAGCGAAACACTGGCAAAGCAGGGCGTTTTGATTGGTGATAGAACTCAAGGTTCATTTATGTCGGTAAGCAACCCGTGGTATTTCTCATACCCAGGTTACAGTGAAATATTAACCGGCATTGTAGATGAAAATATCGATAGCAACGATAAAGTGCCTAACCCCAATAAAACCATTTTAGAGAGTTTAAATTCTCAACCCGAGTTTAAAGGTAAAACCGCGCTTTTTGGTAGCTGGGATCTGTTTCCTTATATTGTAAATCGCGAACGAAGTGGAGTTTTTGTTAATGCTGGCTTTGAATCTTTTGATGCGGTGAAATCAGCCGAAGTGACTCTGCTAAACCAAATGCAAAGCGAGATCCCAAGCCTTTGGCACAATGTTCGCCTCGACAGCTTTACCTACCGATTTGCCAAACAATATTTATTAAATAAACAGCCGCGTTTGCTTGTTATTAGCTTGGGTGAAACCGATGATTTTGCTCATAACGGTAAATACGATGCCTACTTAAAATCGGCTAAACAAAGTGATGCGTTTATTCGTGACCTTTGGCAAACAATTCAACAAACACCGGGCTATAAAGACAATACCACATTGATCATTACCACCGATCATGGCCGTGGCAGTCATGCTGATGATTGGCAGCATCATAGTTCGAAGCGCGCTTTGGCACGTTCAGAGGAAGCTATTAAGCACTTTCCAAATGGTATTGTTGGCTCTGAACACATTTGGCTAGCAGCCATCGGCCCAGATATAAAAGCAACAGGCTTAATTAAGCCAAGCAATGAGCTTAAACAAGCGCAAGTAGCGGCAACTGTGCTGAGCATTTTAGGTGTAAATAGTCAGCATGTTAATCCGAAAATGGCGGCGCCGATTAAGGAGATTTTAAAATGAGTTTAACTTTTAGTTTGTTTAAAAGCGCCTTATCTGGGTTAATGCTGGTTAGTAGTGTGAGTGCGATTGCCGCGCCAAGTAAAATTTTGTTTGGCTCATGTGGTCATCAAGACAAGGCTATTCCGATTTTTGATGCCATCAACAAAGAGCAAGCCGATTTATTTATGTTCCTTGGCGATAACATTTATGGTGATACCGAAGATATGTCGGTACTTGCTGATAAATATCAACGTTTAGGGCAAAAGCCGGGCTTTAAAACATTACGTGCGAATACGCCAATCATTGCCATGTGGGATGACCACGATTATGGCGAAAATGACGCAGGTAGCGAATACCCCAAAAAACAGCAATCACGAAAAATCATGCTCGACTTTTGGCAAGAGCCTGCGGATTCTGCTCGTAGAACTCGCGAAGATGGTATTTACACTTCGTACACGTACGGTGAAGGTGAGCAAACAGTAAAAGTGATCATGCCTGATCTGCGTTTTAATCGCACACCGTTGAATCACGTATCGGCGATGACCTATCAACTTGAACGAAAACCTGCAAAACAAGGGCCTTATAGCCCAACAACTGATAAAAACGCTTCTATGCTTGGCGAAAGCCAATGGCAATGGCTTGAACAAGAGCTCAAGTCAGATGAAAAGATAAAAATCATTGCCTCAAGCTTGCAGCTATTAGCTGATTTTACAGGCTGGGAGTCATGGGCTAATTATCCTGCTGATCGTGAGCGTTTATTTACGCTTATTAAAAAGCATAAAGTAAACGGTGTAATTATTGTCAGTGGCGATACCCACTGGGGGGAACTCTCAAAATATCAAGATAACTTAGATTACCCATTATTTGATATAACTAGCTCTGGGCTTACAGAAAAGTGGAAAGATGTTAGCCCTAATAAACACCGTGTGGGTGATTACACTCATGAGGTTAACTACGGCGATTTAACAATCGATTGGCAAAAAGCAGATCCTACCATTCGTATTGCGCTTAAAGGTATCAAGGGTGATGAGATAATGCACACCGAGTTTGCGTTATCGACGATAAGTCCATACCAGTAAATATTGCCTGTAGCGCATACCCGTAATACGTACCCGCAGCTCATGGCAAACATGGAATTAAGCCTTGTTTGCGGCTATTTCTCTCTATCCCATCTAATTAAAATATCTTACACTGTGTCAATTAGTTAGTTTCAAGCAAGGACAGTGTAAAGTGCTGAATATAATTCAATCAAATCGCATGGAAGCACTGCAAGCGCGGTTTCACGCTCTTCTTAAAGTTAATCCATTAACGAGCCCCTTTAAAAAAGAAATTGTGCTTGTGCAGTCACCGGGTATGTCGCAGTGGCTAAAGATAGGTTTAAGTGAACACTTAGGGATTGCAGCTCAGGTCGACTTTCCGCTGCCTTCGAGTTTTATATGGCAGCTTTACCAACAATTATTGCCAGATGTACCCAGTGAATCACCGTATAACAAAGCTAACCTTGCTTGGAAGCTGTTTGCGATTTTACCAAACTGCATTGATGAGCCGCTGTATTTACCACTGAAAACCTATTTAGATGGTGACAGTGAGGGGCAAAAAACCTTTGCCTTGTGCGAGAAAATTGCCGACGTTTATGACCAATACTTAATGTATCGCCCCAATTGGATTACCACTTGGGAGCAGGGCATTGATGAGCTTGATGATGTTGATGTGGGCATTGCGCCATGGCAGCCAGATCTTTGGCGCAAGCTGGTGTCGCACAGTAAAGAACTTGGGCAAAGCCAATATCACCGCGCCAACATGCAAGACAAACTCCTTGCAGCCCTTGAAAAAATGGACGCAAGCCTATTACCTGAGCGTATTAGTTTATTTGGTATTTCTGCAATTGCGAGCAGCCAGCTTGAAGTGTTTCAGGCCATTGCGAAAAAAACGCAGGTGTTTTTGTTTTTCTTCAACCCCAGTGAGCATTACTGGGGCGACACACTTGATGAAAAAACAGCAGCCAAAATTGCTGCTAAATATGCCAAACGCCCGCAGTTACAAGCACTTGAAGACAGCGCTAAAAACCCTGATCACGAGTACTTTTTTATTGGTAATCCGCTACTCTCGTCGTGGGGTAAATTAGGCCGAGACTATTTTGAGCAGCTACTACAACTAGATGCGCAGTGGCTAGACGGATTCGATAACGATTTTGATCAAAGCTTGCTATCGCAAATTCAGTCTGAAATTTACCAATTAGCCTTTAAGGGCGAATCACTTACGCCTGATAAAGAATGGTTTATTAATGACGAAGGCAAACTGCCAATTCAGGCAGATGACACCAGTATTGTGCTGAGTGATTGCCACACGCCACTTCGTGAAGTAGAAAGACTACATGATTACTTGCTCAATCTATTCAATGAAAATAAAGCGCTAACACCAAAAGATATTATTGTAATGATGCCGGACGTTGGCACATACAGCCCGTACATTGAGGCGGTGTTTGGTGGTGCCGAAGGGCGACGCTTTATTCCTTATGCGTTAGCCGATTTAGCCATAGAGCAAGAAAAGCCCGTGCTTAGCTCGTTTGCTAGTTTAGCCGATTTACCTTATTCACGCTTTGGTGTGTCTGACATCCTTGATTTACTGCAAGTCACGCAAATTGCCGATAAATTTAACCTCGAACCCCACGAATATGAGCAAATTGGTTTTTGGCTTGAACGCGTTGGCGTTAAATGGGGCTTAGATGCCGCCCATAAAGACAGTTTTGGCTTACCAGCAATAGATTTAAACACTTGGCAACATGGCCTAAACCGCTTGTTACTTGGCGTTGCGCAACGGGATGAACAATTGCCGTTTTCGGGGATTTACAGTGCCGATGAAGTTGAAGGCATGGCACTGAATACCTTAAATAAACTCATTGAATTTATTGATGTACTTGCCCGTTATAAAGCCAAGCTGCAAGCTGATGCACCACTTAACGAAAAGGCAGAAATTCTAAAAGAGTTATTAAGCGATATATACAGTGATGAAGGCGAACAAAGCTGGGATTTATTAGTGCTGCAAAAAGTGCTTGATACACTGATTAAGCATTATGACAATGGTGATTACCAACAAGCCGTTTCGCAGCGCATTGTAAGTTACCTTGTAAAACAAGGTATTCAAGAAAAAGGCGTAGGGCAGCGCTTTTTAGTGGGGCAAGTTAACTTTTGTACGCTGATGCCAATGCGTGCAGTGCCATTTAAAGTAGTGTGTATGCTAGGTTTAAATGATGCGGATTACCCGCGTACAGTTCAGCCAATTGGTTTTGACTTAGTTCCTTACTCAAAACGCCAAAAAGGCGATCGCTCTCGTAAACTCGACGATCGTTACCTGTTTTTAGAAGCGATTTTAAGTGCTCGTGAGAATCTATACATCAGTTATATTGGCCGTTCTTGCTTTGATAACCAACCAAGAATGCCCTCAACCTTAGTGAGCGAGCTTTTAGAATACATAGCCCGTAGTTTTGAGTTTGCTGATCAAGACACTCACTTAAAGCTACCAGAGGCGCTAATTAATTATCAGCACTTACAGCCATTTAACCCAGCTTATTATCTGACCACTAACAAAGAAGGTAATAAAAACCAAACTGATGACGAGAAAAAAGCAAATAAACCGCTAGCCACACAATTACACAGCTATAACCCAGTGTGGGTGCCAACTCAAGCTGTTAACCCTGAACCTCAGCAAGCGCTTAGTGTCCAGCCAGAAAGCAGTGTTGAATTAACTCAGTTTATTCGCAGTATTTGCCAGCCGCACGAGAGCTTTTATCAGCAAAGTTTGGGTTTACGCTTGCCGCAATTTAACGATATTGCAAAAGATGAAGAGCCATTTAGTTTAGACGCATTACGTCGCTACTTTTACCTAGACGAAATTCTCGAAGCCAGCATTCAAGAAATTCCTCTGAACCAAGCGCAAATAATGCAGCGCGGTGAGTTACCTCAAGCCCATGTTGGCGATCTTGTATTTGAAAGTATGCAGCACCGAGTTGATGCGCTTGCAGGGCAAGTGAAAGCACATATTCAAGGTGATGAAGCATTACCCGTTGAAGTAAATATTAAAATTGCCAATACCACACTAGAAGGTTGGTTAAATCATATTTATGGTCAAAAACAGGTGTTTTATCGCACCGCCAGTATTAAAGCAAAAGATGTTATTCGTGGCTTTGTGCATCATTTAGCGGCGCAAATAATGGGTCAGCCTGTTGAAACCCTTATTCTTGGCTTAGACAAGCAAATTAGTTTTTCACCCTTGTCAGAAAACGATGCCCGCAAGTATTTAAACGATTGGTTCTCGCTTTATGAAACGCTTTTAACTCGCCCAGTGGCGTTTTTTCCGGTCAGTGGTTACGAGTACATAAAAACAGATAAAGATATGGTCAAAGCAAACAATAAATTCGCGCCGCAATACATAGGCATGGGTGAGGGTGAAAACCCGTATATTCGTTTAACCATAAAGAGCCTTAAAGATTGTGAAGAAGAGTTTATAAAATGGAGCGAGCTGCTGTTATCGCCAATTGTTGAATTAGCACAGGAGGCCGATCATGCAAACGCTTAATCCAATGAGTATGGCGCTGTGTGGGCAAAGCCTTATTGAAGCCAGTGCCGGTACAGGTAAAACCTACACCATCACAGGTTTGTATTTACGGTATTTGTTGGGCTTACAAAAAGCGACCGGTGAAGATGAAGCATTAAATACGCCGCTTAGTGTTGAGCAAATCCTAGTGGTGACCTTCACTGAGGCCGCCACCCAAGAAATTAAAGACCGTGTGCGAGCACGTATAATCAATGCCAGAGATGCTCTGCTTGGCAAAGAGCCCGATGATGAGCTGATTGAGCAAGTAATTGACGAGGTAACTGACAAACACGCCGCATTTGATTTGCTAGACGCTGCGGCAAAGTCGATGGATGAAGCCGCTATATTTACCATTCATGGCTTTTGTCAGCGAATGCTGAAACAACATGCTTTTGAGTCAGGGGTGGCGTTTAACTTAGAGTTTATTTTAGATGAGCGTGAGCTTATTCAAGAAACCCTTAATGACTTTTGGCGTGCTTTTGTTTACCCACAATCAAAAGAGCGCACGCAAGCAATTACCGATATTTTCCCAGTGCCTGCATCACTGTATTCACAGGTGGTGAGTTTACTCAATAAACAAGGGGCAACAATCATCCCCGAGTATGACCTTGATGAAATATGGCAAGCACGCGACAGCTTTGTGGCAAAAGTCCCGGCATTTAAAAAGGCGTGTCGTGAGAGTGAGTTTATTAATGCTGTAAAAACGTCTGATTTAAGTGGCTCAAAAACCCCAGGGCGAAAAAACAGCCTTGCAGCGCTTGAAGAATACTTAAACAATGACGAGTTGTTTTTTGTATTTGGTACTAATAAATACTCGTTTGAAGTGTGGAGCACAGAGAATTTAAGCGACCCTGCAAATTACAAGAAAAACGGTAGCTTACTCAGTCACGAAATGCTGGCTCGGTTTGATGAAATGGCGCAACTTAGTAGCCTTATCAATAACGGATTGAATATTGCGATAGTGCAATACGCAGCTAAATGGGTGGCAAATGCATTAGTTAAACGCAAGCAAGAACAAGGTGTTATTACTCCAGATGACTTACTGAGTAACTTGCATCAGGCGCTTTTAAGTGAGCAAGGCCAAGCATTAAGTGAAAAAATTGCCGCTTTGTTTCCGGTTGCCATGATTGACGAATTCCAAGATACCGACCCAGTTCAATATGGCATTTTTAGCCGTATTTATGGCATTAAAAACACCACCCTTGCCATGATAGGTGACCCAAAACAGGCTATTTATGGTTTTCGTGGTGCAGATATTTTTACTTACATTGGCGCAAAACAAGCCGTAGCAAAAGACAAGCAATACACTCTAGATACCAACTACCGCTCAAGTGAAGGGGTTGTTGATAGCGTAAACCGCTTATTTGCTAAAAATGACAATAGCTTTATTTATAACGACGCAATCCCATTTCAAAAGGTTAATGCGAAGGGAAAACAGCAAGACAAAGCGCTTTTAATAAACGGTGAAATGCCAAGTGCATTTGAATTTTCGGTTTTTGTTGATGAGTACGCCGAAGCTAACAACAAGCCAACCAGCAAAGGGGTGGCTCAACAGGCATTGGCTTTGCAATATACGAAAAAAATTACTGAGCTACTCAAGCAAGCTGATGCAGGCGCTGCAACCATTGCAGGAAAACCTCTTACTGCGGCTGATATCTGTGTGTTAGTGCGTGACCGAAACGAAGCACAGCTGATGAAAGCCGCACTGGCAGAAGCCGCCATTGCCAGTGTGTATTTATCGCGTGATAGTGTTTTTAACCAAGAGCTTAGTCATCATTTACTGAACTTTTTAACGGCATTGCATGGACAGTATGATGAATCATTACTGCGCGGTGTACTTGCTGGGCCATTGTTTTGCTTAAGCTACAACCGCATTTATCAGCTTCACGAAAATGAAAGTGCATGGCAAGAACATCTAAACTTTTTTGCTCAGCTTGCTCATATTTGGCATAAACAAGGCGCTATGGCGATGCTTGAGCGTTTATTAAGCCATAACCAGCTCGCAGCGCGTTGGCAAGGCTTAGGTTACAACGTTGAGCGCTGGCTCACCGATTTCCGCCATTTAGGAGAAATCTTACAGCAAAAGCAAATTGAGCTTGAGGGCACCCACAGATTGCTGCGTTGGTTTGCACAAAAAGTTAGTCAACAAGATGGTGAAGCGGTGCAATTACGCCTAGAAAGCGATGCAAATTTGGTGAAAATTGTCACCATGCACGCCTCAAAAGGCTTAGAGTACCCGATTGTATTCATGCCGTTTGCCTGTGGCTATCGCGAAAGCAAAGAAGCCCTTTATCATAAAGACGGTAAGCTGATTTATGACCTTGCTAAAAGTGACGAGGCAATGCAAAAAGCAGAGCAAGAGCGCTTGGCTGAAGATTTACGCTTACTTTATGTGGCGCTGACTCGTGCCGTGCATTTTTGTTCTGTGGGTATGTATAACATTTCGCAAGGTCGTAGTGCTCGCCCTGGTATTCAAAGTACCAGCATTGGCCATGTATTATTTGCAGGGTTAGAGATCAAATCGGGCGATGAATGGCGTGCCTTATTACAACAATTTTGTGAAGGCTCAGCGCACATGCACTATGAGGCGTTTCGCCAAGCAGATGAGCTTGAAAAGTTAACATTTGTTGGAGCTGACAGTGAGCAAACCTATCAAGTTAATACTGTAAAAGCAGACATTCAGCGTGATTGGCGCTCAACCAGTTTTAGTAGCTTAACGCTGAAAAAGCATACTGACCATATTGAGCTTGGGCGCAGTGATGAAGACCACGAAAAAGATGAATTTTTAGCCCAAAATGCCAATGCTTTAACTCCTTACAGCTTCCCTAAAGGGGCTAAGCCGGGTAGTTGTTTGCATGAAATTTTTGAGCAATTAGACTTTACCGACCCTTATGCGTTAAAGCGTCCAGCCAGCGAGCAAGACGACCATGCACTTGATAAAGTGATCAAAAAGTTATTCGAAAAATACCATATTGATGATAGCTGGCAGGAAATGACCGAGCAGTGGATCCTTGCTGCACTGAATTGTCCATTAAACGATAAAGGGCTTAGTTTATCAGTACTTGAGCCTGATACCTGTTTGGTCGAAATGGAATTTAATTTACCACTATTATCGCTCTCAAGCGATAAGCTTAACCAAGTGTTGGTAAAACATTTTAACTTACCTGGGCAGCTCGACTTTAGTGAGGTACAAGGCTTACTAAAAGGCTTTATAGATTTAATATTTTGCTGGCAGGGTAAGTATTATATTCTTGATTATAAATCGAACTTTTTAGGCAATAGTGCGGCTGATTACCAACATGAGCAACTAGAACAAGCCATGACCAGTCATCAGTATCATTTGCAGTATTTAATATATACCGTAGCACTGCACCGTTTATTAAAACAACGTATTCAAGATTACGATAGCGACACGCATTTAGGCGGTGTTTACTACACCTTCTTACGTGGTATGAGCGAAGGGCAAGGGGTGTATTTTAATCAGCTAACAAAACAGCAAATAACTGAGCTTGATAGCTTATTCGCACAAGGAGCCATGCTATGAGTCAAATGACATTCGGCTTTGATGACCATGAGCCAAACGAGCCAATGAATAAGCAGTCAGAACAACATGCCCAAAGCGATTTAGTGTTGCCTGCCACAGAACTTAAAACACAGCCGTTACTGAGTTATTTACTTGAGGCAAAACGTATTCGCTTAGTTGATGTGAAACTCGCTGAGCTACTTACTGGCACAGAAACAGTAGCAGGTTCACAATCGTTGATAGAGAATAACGATGCAGCGCACTGTGAGGTTTTTTACCTTATTTTATTGCTTGCGGCAGCGCAGCAAAGTCAGCACAGTTGTTTAGAGCTCGCGAATATAAACTGGCAAAATCCGTTTGAAATTAAACAGCAAAGCTTAGCTGATGCCAGCATCGCAGCCCCTGATGTTTTAACACCGTTTGCGGCAGAATTTGGCCTTACTGAGGCCGTTAATAAATTAATGAATGCTGATTGTGTAGGGGACGACAAGCCACTGCTATTGTTTGCGAATAAACTTTACTTTGCCCGCTTGGCAGAATACGAAACCACTCTTGCATCGCGTTTACATCATTTAGCAACGAAAGAGCTCACACTTGATGAAGCCGCATTAACGGCATTACTTGAGGTGTATTTTCCTAGCAGTGAACATACACCCAACCCAAGCGATCCTATTAAAACATTAAACTGGCAAAAAGTAGCCTGTGCGATTGCTGCAACAAAAGGTTTTAGTGTGATCACCGGTGGCCCGGGTACAGGTAAAACCACCACGGTAACTAAGCTACTGGCCATATTACAATCTTTGTATGCCAGTGCGCCGCTAACAATTAAGCTGGTTGCACCGACAGGTAAAGCGGCAGCGCGTTTAACCGAGTCGATTTTAGGGGCAAAACAAAAGCTTAGTATGATCCCTGATAATATCGCGCCACTTATTCCTGACAGCGCGCAAACGATTCACCGTTTACTGGGCGTTATTCCGCATACCAATAAGTTTCGCCATAACAAGCGTAACCCACTGCATTTAGATGTACTGATCATTGATGAAGCATCGATGGTAGATTTATCGCTTATGGCAAAACTCATCGAGGCATTACCGAGCCATGCAAGGCTTATTTTACTGGGTGATAAAGACCAATTAGCCTCGGTTGATACGGGCAGTATTCTTAGCGACCTATGCCAAGGGTTAGAGCTTGGCAAAATGCCTGATTACAGCAGTGAAAGAGCAGCGCAGCTTAATCGCGTTTGTTTTAATAATCAGAGCGAGATACCCGCGGCGAGCAGTCATTTTGTACTTAACGATTGTATTGCGTTTTTACAGCAAAGTTATCGTTTTGATGGCAGCAGCGGCATTGGTCAATTAGCACAAGCTGTAAATACCAATAACACAGGCTTACTGGGCTATGTAGAGCAAACGATTAATCAAGGTGGCTTTAAAGACCTTAAACTTAATTACAGCGTAATTAGTAAACCGATTGAGCAATTTGTGCAACAAGCGGCGTTGCAATACCACGATTATTTGCAACTTATCCAGCAAGGGGCAAGTGTTGCCAGTGTGCATAAAGCATTTGCGCATTATCAGTTACTGGCTGCCGTCAGAGAGGGAGATTACGGTGTAAATAGCCTTAATCAGCGTATTGAAAAAGCACTGGCTCAACAAGGTTTAATTTCGCCATATCAAAGGCATTATGTGGGTATGCCAATTATGATCAGTCAAAACGACTACCAGCTAAAACTGTTTAATGGCGACATAGGTATTTTAATGCATGATGAGCAAGGTCAGTTAAAAGCCATGTTTGTTGATGAACAAGAAAATATTCGCGCCTTTTCGCCCGCCCGTTTACCTGCTCACGATAAAGTGTATGCCATGACAATTCATAAGTCGCAAGGCTCTGAATTTGCTTACACTGCAATGATTTTACCACCAATAAAACAGGCTAATCAGGGCATTAACAGGCAATTGGTTTATACGGGGATCACCCGCGCGAAAACCACATTTGAGCTGGTGGCCGATAAAAATGTATTGCTTATGGCGATGAATAAATCTGTTACTCGTGCATCAGGTTTATACGATAGGTTAAAACATGAAGCTAGTTAAAGTAACGAGTGAGCAACTCAACGAGTTAATGGGGTGGTTTAACACTGAGGCCGAACTGCGTATTTGGTCTGGGCCATTTTTTAATTACCCATTTGATACGCAAAGCTTTAAAAACGATTTAAACCTAGATGCGCTGAATTCTTACGCGCTGGTTAATGACGAAGGCCAGATGTTAGGGTTTGGGCAATACTATTTACGTGAAGGACGTTGCCATTTAGGGCGGCTGGTTATCGCGCCAAGCGATCGTGGTAAAGGTCTTGCAAAAGTGTTGATAAACTTACTAGGAGAGCAGGGCAAACAGCAGTTGCAGTGCGATAGCTTGTCGTTGTTTGTGTATAGCCACAATACCCTTGCTAAAACGGCCTATGAAAAGCTGGGGTTTATTCAAACTCAGTACCCCGCTGACATGCCACTCGATGGCTGTATTTATATGACTTGCTAAGAGCGTTTAAAGCTGCTTTTACGAAACAGATTAGGTTGCCAGCCAAAGTGTATGGCGCCTAATCTTAAACATACCGTTACAGCAAATGCGCCAATAATGCACCAAATATAACTGACCTCAAGGGTGAATAAAGCCGCATAAGTTAACCCGCCAGATAAGCAAGCGGTTGAATAGAGTTCTTCGCCCATTACTAGAGGCACTTCACGGCAGATCACATCACGCATCAGGCCGCCAAAAATACCCGTGGTCATACCCATGGTGATGGCAACAATCATATCTGCGCCGCCAATCAATGCCTTTTCGATACCAATAATATTGAAAATCGCCATACCCACGGCATCCATTAATAGCATGGTGGTGTTACTTAAATCGGGTAAGTGACGAATTGATAAAATAGAGGCGAATATGGCAATGTAAGTTGCGTACAAGTAATCAGGCTGAGCTATCCAAAATACAGGTTTGTTAAGTAATATGTCTCGAAGTGTGCCACCACCCAAGGCAGTGACGGTGGCAACGACCACCACTCCAAAACCACCAACACTTTTTTCATGGCCCAGCAAGGTGCCAGAAATAGCAAAAAATGCTACACCGATAATGCTTAAAAAGTGAAAGTATTCTGATGTCATGGGGCTTCCTTACCTGTTTATAGTAACTAAACCCTAGCAAAACGAACTTTATTGATGCTGAACAGCTAAGAAAATAGGGCGGGTAATGGTATTACCCGCCGATAAGAAAATTTTTATTCTTTGAGGTAATCAACCACTAATTGCGTCATTGCGTTTACACCAAGCTGTAAAGCTTTTTCGTCTGCAAAAAAGTGTGGTGAATGGTTGCTTGGTGCTGTAACCGCATCTTGACCTTTTGGTGTGACACCTAAGAAAAAGAACATGCCTGGTGTTTCTAAGGCGTAGTAACTAAAGTCTTCGGCACCTGTGATAAGTGGCGTTGTGATCAGGTTTTCTTTACCAACCACGCCAGCAAGTGTTGGTGTCATTTTCTTGGTTAATTCAACATCGTTCACTGTTACTGGGTAACCATGGTCAATGTGAACATGTGCTTCTGCACCACCTGATTCAGCCACCATCTCAGCGGTTTTAGCTAAACGCTTTTTAATGTCAGCGCGCATTTCTTGGTCAAAGGTACGAATTGTGCCCACCATTTCAACTTGATCTGGGATGATGTTGTTACGCACACCGCCATTAATGGCACCAAATGAAACCACCGAAGGCGCTTTGGTCACATCAACTTGGCGTGATGCGATGGTCTGTGTTGCCATAATAATTTGTGATGAAGCTACAATTGGGTCAACCCCATTCCAAGGACGTGAGCCGTGAGTTTGGCGGCCTTTTACTGTGATTGTAAACTTGTCTGCGCTGGCCATTAGCGGCCCTTCACGAAAACCAATTTGTCCGGTATTAAGTGAGCTGGTTACGTGTAAACCAAATACGGCTTCTGGCTTTTCTTTAAATAAGCCTTCTTTAAGCATAAGCTCAGCACCGCCTTCTTCGCCATCTGGTGCACCTTCTTCAGCAGGTTGAAAAATAAACAGAATATCACCTGCTAGTTGATCTTTAATTTTTACTAAAGACTCAGCGGCCGCCATTAAAATAGCCACATGGTTATCATGACCACAGGCATGCATTACGCCAACGGTATTGCCTTTGTACTCTGTTGTTTGCGTTGACGCGAAAGGTAAGTCTACTTGTTCTTTTACAGGGAGTGCATCCATATCAGCTCGCAGGGCAATAAGCGGGCCTTTTTTACCCCCTTTAAGTTTGGCAACCACACCGGTATGAGCAACACCTGTTTGAACCTCAAGGCCTAATGAACGTAAATGCTTAGCCACGTATTTGGCTGTTTCAAACTCACGGTTACTAAGCTCTGGATATTGGTGTAAATGACGGCGCCATTTAATGACCTTTTCGCTGACGCTTTTATTGGCAGACTTAAGTTCAGTATTAATATCACTAGCAAATGCAGGGGTCGAAATCGCACTGAGAAGTAGGCTGGTCGAAAGTAGTTTGTTTAACATCCCGTATCCTTTTATTATTAGTTACTAATTATTTAATCAATGTAAAGTATAACCACTTGAATGAACAAGACCTTTCGGTAATTAACCAAGACAAATGGTTTAAAAATCGCACACAATTATTTAAAGACAAGCTAGTTAAACATGCTAAATTAATCACCTTAAAGGCAGGTGATGCATTGTTTTTGCGTGGTGATGAAAATACCGGTCTGTATTGTGTTATTAATGGCGTGCTTAGAGTTTCTGGGGTTAATAGCCAAGGCAAAGAAGCGGTGCTTAGTTTTGTAACCAGTGCGATGTGGTTCGGTGAGGTTGCTTTGTTTGATGGCGGTCAACGCACCCACGATGTGTATGCACAAACTGCGGTACGGCTACTACACGTGCCTGAGCGGGCATTAATTCAGTTATTACAAGAGCATCCCGCTTATTGGCATGATTTCGGGCTGTTGCTTACCGATAAAGTGCGAAGCCTGTTTGACTCACTAGAAGATCACGCACTCCTCACGGCCAAGCAAAAGGTGAGTAAGCGGTTATGCATGCTTTATCAGTCGTCACTCCAAAGCTGTTTGCCGCTTACCCAGCAACAACTTGCCGATATGACCTATTTAACACGGCAAACCATTAATCAAATATTACAATCCCTACAAGCTGATTCAATTATTAATCTTAAATATCAATCAATTGAAGTAATTGACATCGAAAAATTACAATCTCAATGCTAGTTTGGAACTAAAATTGCTACAAAGTTGTAATCAAGCTTAAACGGAAGACAACTTGTGGCAATAACATTTCATAATCAATATAACCCTTATCACGCTTCGGCTGCTGCTAAGCTGTCGCAAACAACCCGCATCGATGATGTGAAGGCCATGCATACGCCTGCATCTTCAGCACAGCAACTTTTACAAAAGCAGTCTGAGCCCAGTTCTTTTTTAGCACAGGCGCAAGAAGCCTTGGTTTATCAGCGACTCGGGGTTGATATAGAGAAAATTGAAGAAATAAAAGCGCAAATAGAAAAACTTGCCGAACAAATGCAGCAACAAGGTGCCGACACCAAAGCACTGCAAGAAAAAATGAATGAGCTGCAAGGAATGCTTGATGAAGAATATCAAAAAGGACGCGAACGCATGGATATGCAGCCAGAAGCTGAAAAAGGCAAAGTTATTGATGCGCTGGTTTAATGTGTGAGTTTAATATAGCCATTTTGAAATGTCGGTTAGTTGACATTCTTGACGGTGAATTTTCTGCTAATCTGAATTTTGAACACAGTTTTGGCAGGAAAAATAATGAAAACATTAAAACAACAACTGACAAATTACGCTCTCTATCACCGCTCTAAACGTAATATTTACACCCATTTTATTGGCATCCCATTAATTGTATTTGCGATTATTTGTTTATTGCAACGAGTCACGCTTATTTCAGAGCCTGCTGTTATCTCCTTGGCAACCGTGGTGATTGTATTCACTTGTCTTTATTACTTAATGCTTAGCTTATCTATGGGGTTAATTATGGCTGTATGCTTAAGTTTGTTGAGCATTGCCGCTGAGCCCGTGGTGTCACTTGACGTGGAATTATGGCTAGCGGTAAGTATTGGTAGTTTTGTTGTAGGTTGGGTATTTCAGTTTATTGGCCATTATTTTGAAGGTAAAAAGCCAGCCTTTGTTGATGATTTAATTGGTTTAGTAATAGGGCCTTTATTTGTATTAGCTGAGTTATTGATTATGCTTGGTTTTTATAAAGATATTGCTGAACATATCGAACAACATGCAGGCCCTAACAAAGCATAACAACAATAAAAAGGAACACATATGCAATTAAATGGTAAAACAGTTTGGGTAACTGGGGCATCTTCTGGAATTGGTGAAGCACTTTGTGAGCAATTAGCTGCAAAGGGCGCAGTGCTGATATTGTCTGCTCGTAATGAAGAAAAACTCAACGCTCTAAATACAAGGCTCGGTGGCAATCATCATGTGGTTGCCCTAGATTTGGCAAAACCCGAAGCCTTACTTGAAGATATGCCCGCAGTGATTGAGCGAATTGGCCGCATTGATGTGCTTATCAATAACGGTGGGGTGTCGCAGCGTAGTTTATTTTTAGAGAATGAATTCACTGTGTATCGCCAACTGATGGAAGTGAACTATTTTGGTTTAATAGCTTTAACCAAAGCGGTAGTACCGCAAATGGTTGAACAGGGTATGGGCATGGTCGTTTCAATTAGCAGTGTAGCGGGTAAAGTCGGTTCAAAGTTCAGAACAGGTTATTCGGGTTCTAAATACGCGGTAGTGGGTTTTATGGATTGCTTAAGAGCAGAGTTAGCCGACAAAAATATAAAATGTTTAACCATTTGCCCAGGTTCAATTAAAACTGCAATTGCGCATAATTCGTTAGATGGCCAAGGTAAACCGCAAAATAAGCCAGAGGAATCAATCGAAAACGGCATGGATGTGGCAAAAGCGGCTGCAAAAATGATTAAAGCCATTGAAGCCGAGAAAGATGAAGTTGTTATTGGTGAAGGAATAAGTGGTTTAGCACCGACTATAAAGCGTTTTTTCCCGGGCTTTTTTAATCGCCTCACAGCAAAAATGAACTACAGGTAATTTCGCTTAGTAAGCGTATAAATAATTATCATTAAATAATGCGCACATGAGTTGCGCATTTTTTATACCAGGCGAACGTTTTTTTATCGTTTTTATCGAGAAAAGGCACTAGTTTGCTATGGTTAAACAGGGATGGATTAGCATACAATGGGGCAAAAGTAGTCCAAACAAGAGAGAACAACAATGGCCGCATTTGGTACTGTATTTATGCCACAAATGATCCAAGCACGTTTTGCTGATAACTCATGGAGTGAAAGCGCGCTGGTCCCATCTGATAAAATCGAATTACATGCGGGTGCACACGTATTACATTACTCAAGCACCTGTTTTGAAGGATTAAAAGCGTTTCGTCACGAAGATGGCTCGGTCTATATCTTTCGTATGGATGCTAACATTGCTCGTATGAAGCAAAGCTCTAAGTTACTAAACTTACCTGACTTTGACGAAAGCATGCTTGAGCAAATGATCAAAGACATTGTTAAAGAGTATGCAGACGAAACACCAGCACCGCCGGGGTCTATGTATATTCGCCCAACTCACATTGGTACAGAAGCCGCAATTGGTAAAGCCGCTGCGCCATCAATGAGTTCCTTGCTTTATGTATTACTTTCGCCAGTGGGTGATTACTTTGCAGGTGGTGCTACTGCACTGCGTGTATTACTTGAAGAAGACGGCATGCGCTGTGCACCTCACATGGGTATGGTTAAAAGTGGTGGTAACTATGCAAGTGCATTAGGTCCAATCTTACAAGCTCGCTCTGAGCATAAAGCTGACCAAATTTTATTCTGCCCAGGTGGCGATGTTCAAGAAACCGGTGCTGCGAACTTTATTCTAATCGATGGTGATGAAATCATCACAAAAGCACTTGATAGCACATTCTTACACGGTGTGACCCGTAATAGTATTTTAACGATTGCGAAAGATTTAGGTATGACCGTATCTGAGCGTAACTTTACTGTGTCTGAGCTACTTGAAAGAGCTGCTAAGCCGGGCACTGAAGCTGCATTATCAGGTACTGCTGCGGTACTGACGTCGGTTGGCACGCTTATTCATAACGACCAAGAGTTTAAAGTGGGGTCGGGTGAACCAGGTGAAAAAGTCGCTAAATTACGCCAAGCATTGAATGATATTCAATGGGGCAAATCAGCAGATACTCATGGCTGGTTAACAAAAGTATAATTACGCAAACAGTGTTTACTATTGCGAAAAATTAAAGGCCACGCTATTGCGTGGTTTTTTGTTTTTACATTGGTTTACAGCGCTTCCTGTGTTTGACCGCAAATAACTAGACATTCTTTTGTATTAACTTTACTTTCATTTTGTTAACAATAACTAAAAAGTAAAATTATTATGATTAAAAAAGCGCTTGCTTGTGCAATTGTGGTTGCACTGACGGGGTGTAGTGAATCTACCCCAACAAAAACAGAACAAACTATAAAAACTGCAGAGGTTAAAGCTGCTGTGAATTATCCAGAAACGAAAAAAGGCAATGTTGTTGATGAGTACTTCGGCCAGAAGGTAGCCGATCCGTATCGTTGGCTAGAAGACGACATGAGCGAAGAAACGGCGCAGTGGGTAAAAGCCGAAAATGACGTTACCTTTTCTTATCTTAAAAATATTCCTTATCGCGATGAGCTTAAAACCACACTTGAAAAGCTGATGAACTATGAAAAAGTCACAGCGCCATTTAAAGAGGGTGAGTACACTTACTTTTATAAAAACGATGGCTTGCAAAATCAGTATGTGGTTTACCGTAAAAAAGGTGACTCTGAAGCTGAAGTGTTTTTAGATCCAAATACTTTCAGCGCCGATGGTACAACCTCAATGTCGGGCTTAACTTTTACTGAAGATGGAAGTTTAGCTGCTTATCAAATTTCTGAAGGTGGTAGTGACTGGCGTAAAATTATCGTTATTGATACAGCGACTAAACAGCCTATTGAAGAGGCATTAGTCGATGTTAAGTTTAGCGGTATTTCGTGGTTTGGTAACGATGGCTTTTATTATTCAAGCTACGATAAGCCAAAAGGGAGTGAGTTGTCGGCAAAAACAGATCAACATAAGGTCTATTATCACAAGTTAGGCACAGCACAAGCTGATGACCAATTAGTCTATGGCGGTACAGAAGCACAGAAACATCGTTATATTGGCGCTGAGGTCACGCGTGATAATCGATACCTAATAATTGCTGCAAGTACTTCAACATCAGGTAATAAACTGTTTATCAAAGATTTAACTAAGCCTGACAGCAAGTTAGTAACCATTCTAGATAACACAGATTCAGATACATCAATTATCGATAATGATGGCTCGAAACTGTATTTAGTGACTAACTTAAATGCGCCAAATATGCGTGTAGTGACAGTTGATGCCGCTGATCCAAGCCCAGAAAATTGGCAAGATTTAATTCCTGAAACTGACAATGTACTTAGTATTTCAAAAGGCGGTGACTATTTCTTTGCTAAGTATATGGTTGATGCGATTTCGCAAGTAAAACAGTATGATAAATCAGGTAAACTAGTGCGTGACATTAGTTTACCGGGTGTGGGCACCGCATACGGCTTTAGCGGTAAGCACGACGCTGAAACGCTTTATTATTCATTTACCAATTACACCACACCAGGCAACATTTATTCATTTAATGTTGATTCTGGCCAGTCTGATGTATATCGCAAGTCGGGCGCTCAATTTAATAGCGAACAATACACATCTGAACAAGTGTTCTACACATCTAAAGATGGCACTAAAGTTCCGATGATTATTTCATACAAAAAAGGCACTGAGCTTAACGGTAAAAACCCAACAATTTTATATGGCTATGGTGGCTTTAATGTAAGTTTAACACCAAGCTATAGCCCAACTGTTGCCGCTTGGCTTGAGCATGGTGGCGTGTATGCTGTTGCTAATATTCGTGGTGGTGGTGAATACGGTAAAGAGTGGCATGTAAATGGTACACAGCTTAAAAAGCAAAATGTTTTTGACGATTTTATTGCTGCTGCAGAATACCTTAATGAAAAACAATTCAGCTCACCTGATTACCTAGCGGTACGTGGTGGCTCTAATGGTGGCTTATTGGTTGGTGCGGTTATGACGCAGCGCCCTGAGTTATTTAAAGTAGCACTGCCTGCTGTAGGTGTATTAGATATGTTGCGTTATCACACCTTTACAGCTGGTGCTGGTTGGGCGTATGACTACGGCACCAGTGAGCAAAGTAAAGAAATGTTCGAGTACTTAAAAGGCTACTCGCCAGTTCACAATGTTAAAGAAGGTGTTAGCTACCCTGCAACGTTAGTGACAACAGGGGATCATGACGACCGCGTTGTGCCTGCGCATTCATTTAAGTTTGCTGCTGAGCTACAAGAAAAAGGTGCGAAACAAAATCCGTATCTAATTCGTATTGAAACAAATGCAGGTCATGGTGCAGGAACACCAACCAGTAAAATTATTGATCAATACGCTGATATTTATGGCTTTACCTTATACAACATGGGTGTTAAATCGCTATAAGATAATATTTACTCAACTAAAATAAAAACGCCGAGCTTAAGCTCGGCGTTTTTATAGCAATTGCTATAAATCTATACCCAGTGCGAAAATCATTTTGTAATCTTCTTTTTCGGGGACTACACCATTTTCATCGGCTATCGGGTCGGATAGATAATCCCAGACTAATGAAATATCAAAATCAATGTCATCAGTAACGTCTATTTCAAAGCTTGCCATTGCATACTGTGAATCGCCACCAGTGTCTTCACTGGCCGTCAAATATCGATAGTTAAAACTAAAATCGATATTTTTGGTTACTTCCAGTTCGTAATTAGTGCCAACAAAATAAGACATTGAAGAATTTGATTTATCCTCACCATTTGCAACGGTATCAAACTCTGTTTTTTGATAAGCAGGACCTGTTGAAAAGTCCCACTCAATTTTGTCGGTATCCATTACGTAATAACCTACACCAGCACCTACAGTGTATTTATTGGCAATGTTTTGAAATGGGTCACGATAGTATTCAAAGAAAATAGGGCGAAAATACATTTTTTGCGTATAAAACCAGTCGAAGGTTCCATTTGCTCGTATGTTATTTTTAGTGACTTGCTCATCGCTGGTGGTGCGATACCCTAAAAATTCAGCTAAAAAGCGACTCGACGCTGTTCTGCGTTTGATATCAGCTCGGGCTGAATATTCAGTTTGATCAGTATTACCTCGAGATAGGTCGGCGCCTAATGATATTTTTACTGTCCAAGCACTAAGCTCACTATCAATTGACGGAGCGATAGAGACTAAATCACGATAACGATACTTAGCAGGAGCATCACCTACTTTTACATAACCACCCGATATATTTAGTGTGCCGCTGAGTTCTTCACCATCATTAAAACGAACTGTGTGATGACGTTCAGAAATAATCATGTAGATATCTTCGCGGTCGATCATCAGGGTATCGAGTACGTCGCTATCGAATTCGAGCTCCTTATCGTACATTGAAACGAGCTCACCTTTGAGCCATTCACCAGAGTTAAGTCGGATCCAATCAAAATGAGTGGCATCTTTTATGATTATGCCGCGTTCTTCAAGTAGTGGATCAGGAAGTGATTCTGCTGCATAGCCTGTAAATGGGCTAGCAACTAATAAACCAAGAAGCAGGTGTTTTTTGAGCATTATTTCAATCCATGTTTAATAAATCCAGCCCACGTTACTTTAGGCTCAAATTGAGCAGGAATACCTACAAAGCTCTGACAGGATGTACAAAGTTCATCAAAGTATTCGTGTCTCAAGCTGCCCATAAGGTAAGCAGATTGGCTAAAATCCATAAAGAATTAGTAGGTTATTTGCTAAAATAACCTACTTAATTTTAGAACATAATATTTAGCTGTTCAAAAAATAGTTAGGCTGATGGTAAAAATAATCGTTGATAGGTTTTATATGCATACTCGTCACTCATACCTGATAAGTAATCACAGATCACCCGCATTGCATTACCATTATTGTTGTGTGCGTTTAACCACATCTCTTGAGTTGTTTCTGGTAATAAACGCATCGGGTCGCTAGCAAAAGCGCTAAATAATTCTATAAGCAGGTTTTGCCCTTTAAATTCAACCTGTTGCATTTTAGGTTCACGAATTAAACGCTTGAATACAAATTGTTTGAGCACATTGAGTATTTTTGAAAACTCATCAGGCAGGCTAACGGTATATTGTAAAATCTCTGATTCGAATTCGTTATTTTGTACCTCTAAAGAGGCATGGATAATAAATGTATTTACTAACTCACCAATGGCGTCTTTGCGTTCATATTCATGATGTGAGAAAAGCCTTGCGGTAATTGCACTTAAATGAGTTGTTAACCAAGGTGAATTGAGTTCTTGTAATTGAATAAGTGCATGGTTTTGCCAATCAGCAAACGTTAGTACTTCAGTGGCAATCGCATCTTCTAGGTCATGAACTGCATAGGCAATATCATCTGCCAATTCCATTATTGCAGAGTCAATAGACTTATAATGAGTTTTAGACCTAAACTCATCCACCTTGTAGTGGCTAGTCAATAATGCTTTGTCGTTTTGTGAGAGCGGCGCAATAATCCAATTAAAAACATCGTTATCATCTTTGTAAAGCCCTTTAGCCGGTCGCCAGTGATCGGCTTTTATGAAACTTCGCGTATCAGATAATGGTGGGATGGTATGCCATACATCATCAATAAACGCAGGGTACTTGATAAATCCCAACAAAGTCCGGCGCGTTAGGTTCATACCATAACCGTTGCTGTAGGGTTCAAGTTTAGAAACAATGCGTAAAGTTTGCGCATTGCCTTCAAATCCACCATGCTCGCGCATCATGTAGTTTAAAGCTATTTCACCACCATGACCAAAAGGTGGATGGCCAATGTCGTGAGCAAGACATAAGGTTTCGAGCAAGCTGCCACTCGGGAAGTGTGCAAATTCAGGGTGCTGTTTTTTTAAATGGCGCAGCAAACCACTTCCGATTTGTGCAACTTCAAGAGAGTGGGTTAGGCGAGTGCGGTAAAAGTCGTTTAGGCCAATACCCATAATTTGAGTCTTTGCTTGTAAACGTCTGAAAGCAGCGGCATGGATTATTCGAGAGCGGTCAACTTGCCATGGTGAGCGGTTGTCATTGGGACGATATTTTTGTTGATCTATAATTCGTGCTTGCCAAGGTTGGCACATAATAAAAAAGCCTATGGTTTCGCGACTGAGTTAATGAAAGTATACGCAACCGCTTGAAAATTGCGAGTATATTGAATGTATTATGAGACTTTTTAAATACGATTGAGGTGAAAAAAATAGCACCGAATTCGCCAAAGATTGGCTTGTTTGATATACTCCGCCTTTGTATGTGTGTGATGTTACCGCACATGAGTAGTAGTTTACTTGAGAGAATACATGCTTAAATACGTTTTTCAAATTTTACTAGCTGCCTTTTTTACTTGGGCACTGTTGTCACCTTTTATAGATAATGAAAGTGATGTTGACGTATCTTCACAAGACCTTGCAACTAGCAAGGGCAGCCAGCAAACTATAAAAAAAGAGAAGCCATTACATAATGTTAAACTCCCTGATTTTGCTGCGTTCAGTGATGTAAAAGAGAAGAAACATGCATTTTTTGATTTTATACGCCCGCATGTTGAGGCTGAAAATAAGAAGATTTTGCAGCAAAGAGCAACATTAGAAATAGCTCGCATGATGCTGGAATATAATGAGCCTTTAACAGTTAAACAAAAATCAGACATAAAGAAAATCCTCACCAGTTATAAACTGCCGACGACGATTGATGTACTGTCACTATCTCAGGCATTACGCCGTGTTGATATTATTCCAAAAGAACTTGCTTTGATGCAGGCTGCGAATGAATCGGCTTGGGGAACATCGCGATTTGCGCGAATTGGCCTTAACTTTTTTGGTCAGTGGTGCTACAAAAAAGGTTGCGGTATGGTACCACGCCGTCGTGCTGATGAAGCTGCTCATGAAGTAACGGCTTTTAAGTCTGTAAGAGCTGCTGTAAGCTCTTACTTTAAAAACATTAATACTCATGCGGCATACAAAGATTTACGTTCAATCAGAGCAGATTTACGTCGTCAACAAAAGCCTATTGAAGCCACAGTTTTAACGCAGGGCTTGTTATCTTATTCTGAGCGACGAGAAGCTTACATTGAAGAGTTAAACACAATGATAAATCAAAACAGAGCATATTTTGATGAATAAAGTTATGTCATGTTTCAAGGCGGTAGTGTTAGCCGCTACCTTAGGTGCTTCTGTAGGAACAGCAACCGCAGGCGAGTTTGTTGTTGCATACGATGGCTTTTATGACCGCCTTAAAGTGGTTAACAAAGGTGACTTTCAGTACGCGCAAGTAAACTTTTATTTATCTGACATTGCTACAAATGATGTATGCAAAATTAAGTCAGGGAAAATAATAACAGAACAACAAGAATTTGATCTTACCTATACAGATCAAGCCCAGTTGTTGCTACCGTTTGATAAACAACTCGATACAGATAAGGCTGTAATTGTCGTACAACCTGAGAACCCACAGCATGATTGCCAATTAAAGCTACAAATTGAAGCAACCAACCTGAGTGACTTTGCACTGACAAAAGCAAACCTTTATGAGTTAAATGAAGAGTTTGATGAATTGCTATCTGATTTATCAGGATTCTTCGTCAGTAAATTAATGTGGTTTTTGTTGCCAGAGCAACAGGGAGTTGTGCTTAAATTTGCGGATGAAAATGTGGCAATATCAGAGGCAGATAATTGCAAGCAAAGCCGTTGCGCAATAATGGTGACTGATGATTGGCAAGACAATCAAACAAAACTGCAAACAAGTGCTCGGTTGATCAGCGCAACCCCATGGATTGTTAAATAACTGCATCAACAACACGCCCTGTGCGTATGTAAAGTGTGCTATATGAGGGAGCTTTTTATGCTCCCTCATTTATTTTAGCTTGCTTTTATATTTAATTAACCCTTTCATCAACAAGTATTGTTCTAATACTATCTTCCCTATTTTTATTTTCTTTACTACTCTTATTTTGTTGGTTTTAAGTTAGGTAAGATAAAAATAATGAGTAAAAAAATATAGTTTCAACTAATTTAGGTAGTCTTCTTACAATAAAAGATCTTAAGGTGTGAAATTTAATTATTATTTATTAATTACTTATGTTCTTGCCTGTTTAATGTTGGTAATTTTGTTTGCTAATTTAAAACTAACTAAAAATTATTAAATATACTCCTTGGTGTTGTTAGTAAAAAATAACTAAATTAAATATTTTTAAGAGTTTTCTATATCGATAAATAATAGATGTAGATCAATAAATAATGCTGCAACTGGCATAAAGTAAAAATATACAGTTCTTAATGAAGGTACGTAAATATTTACTAAAAAGGAGTTGCCATGCAGACAGTAAACGTCGAATCAGTATTAATTAAGCCTACAAAAGTAAGTAAGGGAAAAACTAAACAGGATGTTGTATTTGACTTAAATGTAAAGAACCCAAATTTAAAATGGAATGCTGATGGCCTATATCCATACAAGCGTAAAATGGACGTTGTAGAGTATGAGCGCCATAAACATGAACTTCAAATAGAGTTATTAAAAATGCAAGGTTGGGTGAAAGAGACTAACCAACAAATTGTTATTTTATTTGAAGGCCGTGACGCAGCAGGAAAGGGTGGAACAATAAAGCGCTTTATGGAGCACTTAAATCCGCGTGGGGCGCATGTTGTAGCGCTTGAGAAACCCACTGCCCGTGAACGTGATCAATGGTATTTTCAGCGTTATATCAATCATCTACCAGCAAAGGGAGAAATAATTCTGTTTGATCGTTCTTGGTATAATCGCGCTGGCGTAGAGAAGGTCATGGGGTTTTGTGAAGACCAAGAATACCTCGAATTTATGCGGCAAACACCCCAGCTTGAACGCATGTTGGTTAACAGTGGTATTAAATTATTTAAATATTGGTTTTCTGTGAGTAGAGAAGAGCAATTTAGACGCTTTAAATCACGCCAAAACGATCCTCTAAAGCAATGGAAACTGAGCCCGGTCGATATGGCATCATTAGCTAAATGGCATGACTACAGTGCAGCAAAAGACGCCATGATGTTTCATACCCATACTAAAGACGCACCGTGGACTCAAATTCGTTCTGATGACAAAAAACGTGGTCGTATTAACTGCATGCGTCACTTTTTAAGTTGTTTAGATTATCCAGGCAAAGACCATGAAATTGTTGATCAAGTTGACTCATTAATTGTTGGTGAACCAACAAAAATGTCTCAACGTTAAGATTAGGAGAGTGAAATGGAAATTACAGATCCAATGTATGACGAGCGCCTAGCAAAGTTAGAGAAGAGCCTCGCTAAAAGTAAAAAAGAAGTTCAAAGAACCGCTGCGATTGCAAAAGAGGCCGCTGAACAAGCCCAAGCAGCCGTTGATAAAGCAAACGAAGCTGAAAGTCTTGCTAAGAATGCTCAAAAACGTCTTAAAGCAGCTAAAAAGCAACTAAAAGAGGCCATAGTGCTCAAGATAGCGCAAAAGAAAGCATCAAAAAAATCTGCCATTAAACGCGCTAAACGTATGGCTAAAAACAAAAAGGCGAAAACAGCAAACGCTTAGTTATAAGTTAAAACTGAATCGTAGCTATTGTTATATGTTGTGGTTTATGAACAGCTGACTAGGTTGAAGGAATAATACCAGTTGGCAGTCATGCTTAATCATTTAAGAGATTAAAGCTTTTTAACAGCTTTAAAAATTACTTATTTATGACTGTATGGATATAGTAATTACAACAATGTTGAGGCAATTTTCGAGAACAAGTAGATAACGAAGTTTGTGTCTTGTTATCAGCCAGTTTATTGCATCAAAGTAGACGGTTTAATTAAGCGAATTGGTATAAAAAAGAGAGTTGCTCTTTTGCTAAGGCTCATAGAGCCTCAGCAATCGAGATAACTCTCTTATTTTTTAGAAGATTAGCGAGTTCTAACGAATTACACTAATTTTGCTAAAATATCGTTAAATGTTGTGCTTGGGCGCATTGCTTTGAATGCAAGCTCATCATTTGGTTGGAAATAACCACCCACATCCATTGCTGAACCTTGTGCATCGTTCAACTCAGTGATGATTTGCTCTTTTTGAGCTTCTAAATCAGTAGCGATTTGCGTGAATTGCGCTTTTAATTCCGCGTCATCATTTTGTGCAGCAAGTTCTTGTGCCCAGAATAATGAAAGGAAGAAGTGCGAACCACGGTTATCAATCTCTTTCACTTTACGTGAAGGTGATTTGTTTTCAGCTAAGAAAGTACCTGTAGCTTTGTCTAGTGTATCAGCAAGTACTTGAGCTTTCTTGTTACCTGTATTAACCGCTAGATGCTCTAAAGAAGCTGCAAGCGCTAAGAACTCACCTAAAGAATCCCAACGTAAGTGGTTTTCTTTTTCGAATTGTTGAACGTGCTTAGGCGCTGAACCACCTGCACCTGTTTCGAATAAACCACCACCATTCATAAGTGGTACGATTGAAAGCATTTTAGCACTTGTACCAAGCTCAAGAATCGGGAATAAATCAGTTAGGTAGTCACGTAAAACGTTACCAGTTACTGAAATTGTGTCTTTACCTTCTTTGATGCGCTCTAATGAGAATTTAGTCGCTTCAATCGGTGCTAAAATATGGATCTCAAGACCATCAGTATCATGTTGTGGCAGATACGCGTTTACTTTTTTGATTAATTCAGCATCGTGTGCACGGTTTTCGTCTAACCAGAAAACTGCCGGTGTGTTAGTTGCGCGAGCGCGGTTAACAGCAAGTTTAACCCAATCTTGAATTGGTGCGTCTTTTACCTGACACATACGCCAGATATCGCCTTGCTCAACAGCATGCTCAAGTAATGTTGTGCCAGCTGTGTCTACTACACGGATTTTACCAGCTGCTGTAACTTCAAACGTTTTGTCGTGTGAACCGTACTCTTCAGCTTTTTGCGCCATAAGACCAACGTTAGGTACGCTACCCATTGTTGTTGGATCGAATGCACCGTTTTCTTTACAGAAATCGATAGTTGCTTGGTAAACACCTGAGTAACAACGATCTGGAATTACAAAGCTTGTGTCTTGTAATTTGCCTTCGCTGTTCCACATTTGACCGCTAGAACGAATTGCAGCAGGCATTGATGCATCGATGATTACATCGCTTGGAACGTGAAGGTTTGTGATACCACGGTCAGAATCAACCATAGCAATAGCAGGGTTGTTGTCGTATACAGCTTGGATATCAGCTTCTATTTCAGCTTTTTTAGCTGCGTCTAGGCTTTCGATTTTTGAGAATACATCGCCAAAGCCGTTGTTTACGTCAACATCTAGTTCTTTGAAAAGATCAGCGTGTTTTGTAAATACGTCTTTGAAGAATACTTTTACAGCATGACCGAAGATGATTGGATCAGACACTTTCATCATGGTTGCTTTCATATGTAACGAGAACAACACGCCTTTGTCTTTCGCAGCTTGAATTTCTTTAGCAAGGAAAGCTTGAAGTTTAGTGGCACTCATACAAGAAGCATCAATAACTTCGCCAGCTAATAGTGGCGTGCTTGCTTTAAGAACCGTAATATCGCCGTTTTCAGCAACATGTTCGATACGCACGTCAGTTGCTTCAGCTACCGTTACTGATTGCTCAGAACCGAAGAAGTCACCTTCTTCCATGCTTGCAACGTAAGATTGAGAATCTTTGCTCCACGCACCCATTGAGTGAGGATTGTTGCGAGCGTATTCTTTAACTGAACCAGGTGCACGACGGTCAGAGTTACCTTCACGAAGAACCGGGTTTACAGCAGAACCTTTGATTTTGTCGTAAGTTGCTTTGATTTTCTTTTCTTCATCAGTTTTTGGCTCTGATGGATAATCAGGTAAAGCGTAGCCTTTCGCTTGCAACTCTTTGATTACAGCACGTAACTGAGGAATAGACGCACTGATGTTTGGTAGTTTGATAATGTTAGCTTCAGGTGTTTTAGCCATATCACCTAATTCAGCAAGTGCATCATCAATTCGTTGTTCTTCAGTTAAATACTCAGGGAAGTTGGCAATTACACGGCCCGCTAATGAAATATCGCGAGTTTCAACTTCAACACCTGCAGCGTTTGTGTACGCTTGGATGATTGGTAACAATGAATACGTAGCAAGAGCTGGCGCTTCATCTGTTTTAGTATAGATAATTTTTGATGTCATCATCATTCCTAGATAGTTGGCGTAATGTTTGATTGTAACTGCGCTAACAGTAACCCTTAATTAGCCATATTCAACAATGCAATTATACTGCTATGGTATATCAAGTCTTAAATATAAGTATTTCGATATAACGACAGCAAGCAGTCTGTTAGCTGTTGCAACTTAATACAGAGTATCAAAATAACCACAGCTGACAGACTGTAATACCAATTTGCAAAATAGATCTTTTAATTATGCAAAAAGGCATAAAATTCTTATAGCTCAAATAAGCTAGCTTTGAAATTAGCCAAAAGCCTTACGTCAAAATGACGAAAAAGCTAAATTTAAGCAACAAGAGTGTAACAAGCTTGGCTCTAAAGGGCTAATAACAATTAAACTATTGGGGTAAAGAAATGGAATTTCAAGTTGAAAATAAAAATCAATGGGAGATAGGGAAGTAAGCGAGGATCTTAACAAGGTCGCTCGCTTGGTACTCGAATAGGTTCACCTAAGAGATCTCATCGTTAGGCGCAATATTCGTTGCGTGTAACCCTTTAGGACCTTGTTGCAATTCGAATGTTACATCTTGACCAGCTTTAAGTGTTTTATAACCGTCCATTACAATCGTTGAGTAATGAGCGAATATATCAGTCTCGCTGCCGTCTTCTACGATAAAACCAAAACCTTTGGCATTGTTGAACCATTTGACTTTTCCACAAGCCATACTTCTACATCCTTCTATAAGTTGACTAATTTAGTTATTCTAAACCGTGTAATTTGCTAGACTGACTAATGATTAATCAATCTATCTTTGACTGTAGTTTATTTGGCCAATCAGTCAAGTGTTTTGGGCTATTTTTTAACAATTTATTTATTTTTTTATTCAAGTTTGCTTGAGTTCTAAAGACAAGACTATATTTATTATGAGTGGTATGAAAGATTCTGGTGTTATTGATACAGTTCGCGATAGTGAAAAGCAAAAATTGCAGCCGCCGCGAAAATATAAAGTCATTTTAAACAATGATGATTACACGCCTATGGACTTTGTGATAGAAGTACTTATGACGTTTTTTAATATGGATAGCGATAGAGCAACAGATGTGATGCTTCAAGTTCATCATAACGGTAAAGCAATATGCGGTGTTTACAGTGCCGATGTAGCCCATACCAAAGCTGAGCAAGTTAATCGTTACGCACGAGATAACGAGCATCCACTGCTTTGTAGTTGTGAGCAGGAATAAATACCAAGGTAGGGTGAACCGATTAACCCGTCACAACGGTATATAAAATATTATCTCAGTAAGGGGTTGCCAATGCTAAACAAAGACTTAGAACTAACTCTGAATGCGGCGTTTCGCGAAGCGAGAACGCGTCGGCATGAATTTATGACCGTCGAGCATCTTTTACTTGCGCTGCTCGATAACCCTTCTGCTGGAGAAGCGCTAAACGCCTGTGGTGTTGATATGGGCGCATTAAAAGTTGAATTATCAGAATTCATTGATGAAACCACGCCTGTGATTCCTGATCTTGAAGAAGACAGAGAAACACAGCCAACATTAGGTTTTCAGCGAGTATTACAGCGCGCTGTATTTCATGTGCAATCATCAGGCAAAAATGAAGTTACTGGCGTGAACGTGCTGGTTGCTATTTTTTCTGAGCAAGAAAGCCAAGCGGTTTATTTACTGAAAAAAGCCGACATTAACCGTTTGGATATTGTGAATTTCATTTCGCATGGTATTTCTAAAACTGATGACGATCTTGGTGGTGAAGACCATGATGATATCCATGAAGAAGTGCAAGAAGTGCAGGGTGAAGAGCCAACAAAACTCGAAAACTTTACAACGAACCTTAACCAACAAGCTATCGACGGTAACATTGACCCATTAGTAGGCCGCGATAACGAAGTTGAGAGAACGGTTCAGGTATTATGCCGTCGTAAGAAAAATAACCCACTACTGGTTGGTGAAGCAGGGGTTGGTAAAACAGCGATTGCCGAAGGCCTTGCTTATCGCATTGTCAATAAAGAAGTGCCGGAAGTTATCGCTGACGCGGTGGTTTATTCACTTGATATGGGGGCGTTGCTTGCCGGTACTAAATACCGAGGTGATTTTGAAAAACGTTTCAAATCACTATTGAAAGAGCTACAAGCAAAGCCTGGCTCAATTTTATTCATTGATGAAATCCACACTATCATTGGTGCAGGTGCTGCATCGGGTGGGGTAATGGATGCATCAAACCTTATTAAACCGCTGCTTTCAAGCGGTAAGCTTCGCTGTATGGGTTCTACAACCTATAACGAGTTTAAAAATATCTTTGAAAAAGACCGTGCTTTAGTACGTCGTTTTCAAAAGATTGATGTGCTTGAACCAAGCGTGGCTGATACCACAAAAATTCTTAACGGCTTAAAAGAACGTTACGAAGAGCATCATGGTATTCGTTACACGCAAAAAGCGCTTAAAGCGGCTGCTGAGTTAAGTGCAAAATACATTAATGAGCGTCATTTACCCGATAAGGCAATTGATGTCATCGATGAAGCTGGTGCAAATCAACGTTTGCAACCAGCATCGAAACGTAAAAAAACCATTGGTGTGGCAGATATTGAGCTGATTGTATCTAAAATGGCTCGTATTCCGCAGCAAAGTGTTTCGTCAAGTGATAAAGAAACGCTGAAAAATCTTGATCGCAACTTAAAGATGCTGGTGTTTGGTCAAGACCAATCTATCGATGCACTGACATCTGCTATTCGCCTATCTCGTTCTGGTCTGGCCAATGAAGATAAACCGATTGGCTCGTTCTTGTTTGCTGGCCCAACAGGGGTTGGTAAAACAGAGGTTACTAAGCAGCTTGCTAAGTGCATGGGCGTTGAGTTTATACGGTTTGATATGTCTGAGTATGTTGAGCGACATGCGGTGAGCCGTTTGATTGGTGCGCCTCCTGGCTATGTAGGTTTTGAACAAGGCGGCCTACTGACAGAAGCAGTGATTAAAAACCCGCATGCGGTTGTGCTTTTGGATGAAATTGAGAAAGGTCATTCCGATATTTACAACATTCTACTGCAGGTTATGGATCATGGCACATTAACCGATAACAATGGCCGTAAAGCAGACTTCAGAAATGTCGTACTAGTTATGACAACTAATGCTGGTGTGCAAGAGACTGTTCGTAAATCAATCGGGTTTACTGAGCAAGATCATTCTCATGATGCGATGAGTGAAATTAACAAGGTATTTTCGCCTGAGTTTAGAAACCGTTTAGATAATATCATTTGGTTTAACCACCTTGAGAAAGAGGTTATCTTGCAAGTGGTTGATAAATTCATTGTTGAATTACAAGCGCAACTTGATAAGAAGTCAGTTAATCTTGAGCTTACCTCCAAAGCTAGAGAGTGGTTGGCAGATAAAGGCTACGATAAGGCAATGGGGGCACGTCCGATGGCACGTGTTATCCAAGATGAGCTTAAAAAGCCCCTTGCAAATGCAATCTTATTTGGTGAATTAGCCGATGGTGGTTCGGTTAAGGTCTCGGTGAAGGATAAAAAGATTCACTTTGACTTTGAGACTAGCCTAGAAACAGCTTAAGTTGATTCTTAGCTGAAAACAAAAAGCCCAGCAATTGCTGGGCTTTTTGTTTATTAAATGGAATTAAAACTAAGTTAGTTTTAACACCATTTAACAAACGCTTTTAGCTCTTTGTAATAAACACACCTGCTCACTCAAAGCAGCAAAAAGCTAAATTTCTCGTTATCGCACTAACTTAGCGAGCACGGAATACGATGCGACCTTTCGATAAATCGTAAGGAGTCATTTCTACGGTTACTTTGTCGCCAGTTAAAATGCGGATGTAGTTTTTGCGCATTTTACCAGAGATATGAGCCACAACTACGTGACCGTTTTCTAGCTCAACTCGGAACATTGTATTTGGTAAAGTATCAAGGACCGTACCTTGCATTTCGATTACGTCTTCTTTCGCCATGTTTAGCGTAACACCTCTTTAATAGTTAAACGCTGCAGATTTTGCCGAAAATACGGCAATAAGTAAAGCTACAGGGCTCAAATTTGTCAATTAAATCGCCAACCACTGATCGCCAATATGCTTTTGTGCCGGCAAAAATTGAGTTTTATATTTCATTTTGTTGCATTCATCGATTTGATAACCCAAATAGACAAATTCTTTTGCTTGTTGTTTTGCAAACTCAATTTGTTCCATGATCATAATACTGCCGATACTGTATTGTTCATAATCTGGGTCAAAAAAAGTATAGATAGCTGAAAGTGAATTCTTCATACAATCGGTAACCGCGACTGCGACTAACCGATCTTCATCACGCAACTCAATAAAAGTCACAGGAAGCCATTTGCAAAATAAAAAGCTCGCGTATTGATTTTGCTCGGGGGGATACATAGAGCCATCTTGGTGTCTTTGCGTGATGTACTTACTGTACAGTGGGTAATACTCAGCACGTTCATGATCACTATAGCTAACAGTAAAGCGCTTGTTGGCTTTATTCATTTTACGCTTTTGCGATTTTGAAGGAGTAAATTGCTGTGCAAGTACCCGCACTGAGTTACAAGCATTACAACTTGGGCAGTGGGGACGATAAATCTGATCACCACTTCGTCTAAACCCTAAAGCAAGTAGTTCCTCAAACCTATCAGGGCCATAACAACTTGGATCAAGAATAACCAATAGTTGTTCTTGGCGATTTGGTAAATAACTACAATCAAATTGTTGGCTTAAACCTAGTCTTGCGGGTAAATGCTCAGTCATAAATATCAATCAACTCTTGCGGTTGCCACATACTTGCTGTGGGGATATAGCTATGGGCTAATTTAAGTCTAGTTAAAAATTCTCTACGTGGAATAACTTTTGCGCCTAAAGTGATCAAATAGGGGTTTTCTAATTGACAATCGATAAAATGGGCGTGGTGTTTTTTTAGCCAGTTAACTAATGCCCACATCGCAAGTTTAGAACCATTGCTGATGGTATGAAACATGGATTCACCACAAAATATACCGTTTTGCATGATGCCATACAAACCAGCAACTAGTTCGTTTTCTTGCCATATTTCTACACTGTGAGCAATATTTTGATGATGTGCTTCGATATAAGCATGCATCATTTGCTCTGTGATCCACGTTCCTTCGGCGTCGAGTCGTTGCTCACGGCAAGCATTGATAACGTGCGAAAAAGCGTGATTAACAGTGACTCGAACCGGAGCACGTTTTAAGTGCTTTTTTAAACTACGACTGACATGAAATTCATTTAACTCAATAATACCGCGCATGCTAGGTGACCACCACATAATTGGTTCGTAATCACTAAACCATGGGAAAATACCATTTTTATAAGCATGTTTAATGCGGTTAACTGATAAATCACCGCCAATAGCTAATAAACCATCTGGCTCATCGAGGGCATATTCAGGATTTGGGAAATCTACACTCTCGGGTGAGAGCTGATAAAGTTGCTTGATCATATCAGCATTATCGTTGTTATTTATTATGATTCTAGCAAAATTTTAGCCATAAAAAAGGGGCTGTTCTTCGACAACCCCTTACAAAGCTAGTATTTAGCAATAGATTATAGATTATCTAAAAAGCGCTCAGCATCTAGGGCAGCCATACAACCTGTACCTGCTGATGTGATTGCTTGACGATAAATGTGATCACACACGTCACCTGCAGCGAATACACCTGGTACGCTTGTTTGTGTCGCATTACCGTTTAAGCCTGATTCAACTACTAAGTAGCCATCTTTCATTTCTAGTTGACCTTCGAACATGTCAGTGTTTGGCTTATGGCCAATTGCGATGAATACACCTGCAAGGTCAAGGTTTTCAGTCTCTTCTGAGTCAGTTGCTTTAATGCGGATGCCAGTTACACCCATTTCATCACCAAGAACTTCATCTAAAGTACGATTGTAATGTAAAACAACATTACCGTTTGCCGCTTTTTCATTTAAACGATCAGCGAGAATCTTCTCACTACGGAAGCTATCGCGACGATGGATCACGTGTACTTCGTCGGCGATGTTAGATAAGTAAAGAGCTTCTTCTACTGCCGTATTACCACCACCAACAACAGCAACTTTTTGACCGCGATAGAAGAAACCATCACAGGTTGCACAAGCAGAGACACCACGACCTTGGAAGTTTGTTTCAGATTCTAAACCTAAGTACTTAGCAGACGCACCTGTTGCAATGATTAATGCATCACAAGTATATGTGCCTGAATCACCTGTTAAAGTGAAAGGGCGCCTAGTTACATCAACTTTGTTAATGTGATCGAAGATAATTTCAGTTTCGAAACGTTCAGCGTGCTCTTTCATACGTTCCATTAATGCAGGACCAGTTAAGCCATGCGCATCACCAGGCCAGTTTTCAACTTCGGTCGTTGTTGTTAATTGACCGCCTTGTTGAATTCCTGTGATTAGAACAGGGTTAAGGTTGGCACGTGCAGCATAAACTGCCGCCGTGTAGCCCGCAGGTCCAGAACCCAAAATTAATAGTTTACAGTGTTTAGCGTCACTCATGGTTTTTCCTAAAAACGTTTCAATACGATGTCTATGCGACCGATTCTAAGAAAAACAAGGCGGATGTAAACAAAAGGCTCGATTATTTTTTTTGGTAAATCGCAAAGCTGTCAAATAATCCTTACTCATTATGATTTAAGCTGCTCTTTTTGCTTGTTAAATGAACTATTTCTCAATTGTTATGCCTTCAAAGTACGTTTATTCATGACCAAGCAATATTTTTTTGGTATGTTTTAGCTAATTTTGATATTAGCTTTAGTTATGAGCTAAATAAATGAACAGGCAATTATGGTATTTTGGCAGGAAAAGCCCGCATTCGGGCTGACTACGGAAGACTTACAGGTCTTAACCAATGCAAAAGAGTATCGCATTGAACTATTGCGTTTAATTCGTTCAGCGACAAAAAGAATTTATATAACTGCTTTGTATCTTCAAGATGATGAAGCAGGTCGAGAAATTTTAACGACATTACACGAAGCCTCATTAGCTAATCCTGATCTAGAGGTAAAAGTACTGGTTGATTTTCATCGCGCTCAGCGAGGTTTAATTGGCGCTGCAAAATCTGATGGCAATGCAAGTATGTACTGTGACTTTCAGGAAAAGTACCAGTCTAATGTAAAGGTTTATGGTGTTCCTGTTAAAGCGAAAGAGCTTTTTGGCGTGTTACATTTAAAAGGCTTTGTGATTGACGATACTTTATTGTACAGCGGTGCAAGTCTTAACAATGTCTATTTGCAGCAGGACGATCGTTATCGTTTAGATCGCTACTTTTTAGTGCATCAAGCTGGTTTGTGTAACTCAGTGGTAGAGTTTATTGAATCACACTTATTAAGTTCTGAGGCTGTTCCTCGTATTGATAAGCGACCTCTAGTTAACTTCAACGATATTAAAAATGCGCAAAAGCAGTTAATGCGTGATCTTAAATCAGCAAGTTATGAAAGTGCAGCAGAGGCGAGTGCGGGTGAATTAGGGGTTCGGCTTTTCTTAGGCTTAGGTCGTCGTAGTAATAAACTAAATCGTTTGATTAAGTCATTATTTGATACCACGGAAGAAGAATTAGTACTTTATACGCCTTACTTTAATTTCCCAGCACCATTAATGCGCTCTTTACGTCGCTTACTAAAACAAGGTAAGCAAGTAACAATTGTAGTAGGTGATAAAACTGCGAACGATTTTTATCTGCCTCCTAGTGAGCCTTTTAGTAAGATTGGTGCACTCCCTTATTTATATGAAACAATCCTACTTAAATTTTTAAAGTCTCAGAAGCGTCACATCGCAAATGGCAATTTAAATGTTTATCTTTGGAAACATGAAAGCAACTCTTTCCATTTAAAAGGAATTTGTTCAGATAAGCGTTTACATTTGCTTAGTGGACATAATTTGAATCCGCGAGCATGGGGTTTAGATATCGAAAACGGGATTTTAATTGACGATCCGAAGCAAAATATTCTTGAGCAAATAGAAAACGAAAAACACGCTATTTTGCAGCACTGTCGTCGTTTAAATGGCCCGCAAGACTTAGAGACAATGGATGATTATCCTGCGCCTGTTAAGAAACTTTTGGGTCAGGCAAAGCGTGTGAAAGTAGATTTTATTATCAAACGCTTTATTTAGTGGGCTTAAAGATTAAAAAAAGCAGCGAAAGCTGCTTTTTTTGTGTCTAGCTATTAGCTTACTTCTGTTGAGCATCTAAAGATTGGCCGTTCACCTCTTTAGAGTCGTCGCTCATCAAGTATAAATAAGTTGGCATTAAATCTTCTGGCGTTGCTAATTTATCTCTATCTTCACCAGGGTATGCAGAAGCACGCATAGATGTGCGAGTTGCACCAGGGTTGATACAGTTCACGCGAATATTGGTTTTGCCCACTTCACAGGCCCAAGTTTGCATCATGCCTTCAACAGCAAATTTTGAGATTGCATATGCACCCCAATGCTCACGGCCTTTGCGACCAACACCAGAGGATGTAAAAATAACAGATGCACTTGGTGACTTTCGCAATAATGGAAACATAAATTTAGTGATCATGGCTTGCGCAGTCACATTCACTTTCATAATGTTTTCAAAGGTAGAAACACAGAAATGTTCAAGCGGCCCTAATGAACCCAAAATACCTGCATTGTTTAATAAACCATCTAACTTGCCAAACTGCATTTCTATAGTTGCGGCTAAATCGCGGTAGTTTTGTTTTGTTGCACCTTTTAAATCCATCGGCACGATAGCCGGCTGTGGGTAGCCTGCGTTCACGATTTCATCATAGACACATTCGAGTTTATTAGTTGTTTTACCAAGTAATATAACAGTGGCACCATGCTTGGCATAAGTTAATGCGGCTACGCGACCAATGCCATCACCCGCACCTGTTATTAGAATTACTTTGTCTTTTAGCGCATTCTCTGCGGCTTTATAAGTGTGCATAAAAGTACCATCAATTAGATTTTTTGCTATTTTAACATAGCAAAAAGCCAAGTTATCGAATTTATTGCAAATTAAGGTGGCGAAAATTGAAACTTTACGTTAACTTTAACTGGTCTAATGTCTTATTAATAATCTAATTACATTAATTTAACTTAGAATAAAGGTAGTAGAACAACTACGTTTAACTTTGAACACACAATAACAATAAGATTTGCGCGGAGCGAAATTATGAAAAAAATGCTACTCTCACTAGCCATTGCGTCAGTCATTACCGGCTGTGGTGGAGGAGAAACATTAGAAGATGTTAAAAATGACACCCCACCTGTCATCCCAACCGCGACCGTTAAATTTGACCCTGCAAATAGCGTTATCTCGGTACCTAATGACTTACTGATGAGTGGTACACTTGATGGCACTTTAAATATGCCGGGTGAATTAGACGACAACAATGTTAGTGTTGAACGCGCAGCCTATGCTGATCCTCAGCTTGCACTAGGTGCCCTTGATGGCTGGTCAACACAAACTCCGTTTAAAATCGATTTAGCATTCCCTGCGGGTATCTCACTTGATATGGCTTCTGCCGGTTCACCTGGTGCAGTTCGTATTTTTGAAGTAGTTATGGGCGCAAGTCAAACAGATGAAACCTGTTCGCAAGTACCTGCAGGCATTGCCTGTAAGTTGGTTTCTGAGCTTACCTTTGGTGTTGACTTCATTACACAAGGTTCTGGTGATGCGGTTGCTGTGATCCCACTTAAACCTTTTAAAGCGGGTAGCACTTACATAAACGTTTTAACAACGTCTTTAATGGACTCAGAAGGGCGTTCAATAGAACCATCTTCTACTTATGCACTTGTTAGTGAAGAAACACCGCTAATTACTGATTCACAAAAATCTCTGCAAGCGGTGATTAATAGCTACGAAAATGCAGTCACCTCAGGTGGCGCAATCACAAAAGATGAAATTATTTACTCTGCTGCGATGACAATGCAATCAGCAGGTCAAGTACTAGGTACTGTTAAGCAGCTTTTAGCAGCTAGCCTTTCGCAACCTGCCTTACCAACACCAATGGTTCAAATTCCAGAGCAACCCGTAATTACAGTTGAGCAAGTATTCGCATCACAAGGTATTACAGGTGTTTCACCAGTATTTGGTGGTGTGCAATATCAAAAGGGTAGCGTGATGTTACCTATGTATTTAGCAACACCTACAGGCAAAACGGTTGATGATTTATCAGCAACTTATTGGCAAGGGCTATGCGACAGTGGTGTTGCTGTACTTGGCTATGCATCTACTGCAGGTGACTCATTCCCAACAGACCCAATCAGCGAAACTGATGGTTTATGTATGGCGTTAAGTGGTGGAAAACTTCGTGATTTAGGTTTAGATCAAACTAAACACTTAACCAAATACAACACGATTCCAAAAACACAAAGCATTGCTAACGTCCCAGTACAAGTTACTAAACCAATTTTACCTGTGATCAACGCAATACGTGGTCAGTTAGGGTTGGATCCTCTGGTAATGCCTGAAGGTGGTTGGCCAGTAGTGATTCTTCAGCACGGTATTACTTCTAAAAAAGAAGATATGCTAGCAATTACAGCACAATTAACAATGCAAGGTTTTGCAACGGCTGCAATCGACCACCCAATGCACGGTGAGCGTGGTGTAGATGTAGACGGCGATGGTACTGATGACTTTAATGCTTCTACAGGTTCAGTTTTAAGCTACATGAACTTACAGTCATTATTAGTTGCGCGTGATAGCTTACGTCAATCAGTTGCTGATTTACTGGGGTTACGTTTAGGTCTTAACTTTACTGGTGCTGCTGATTTAAATGCCCAAGATGTTTCATTCTTAGGCCATTCATTAGGCTCTGTAGTTGCTCCAGCATTTGTTGCTGTGACTAATGCACCGCTAGCTGAGCAAGTTGATCCAATGTTCAACGTGAAGAGTGTTGCACTTGCCAGTGGTGGCGGTGGTATCGCCAGTTTCTTAATTGAGTCAAATACATTTGGTCCTTTTGTGCAAGGCTCTGTTTTACTTGCAGCAGGCACAGCTGAATCTGCAGAGTTTGGTGCTTATGCACAAAATGAAGCGCTGTCTAACTGTGGTTCACTTGCTTCTAACCAAACAGCTTTTGTTACATGTGCGTATAAAGAGTACATTGGTTCGCTAACTATGGCTGGTGAAACTGTCAAACTTGCTAATATTCAAAGCATAATTACTCAGTTTGCTTTTGCTGCACAAACGGCGCTTGATAGTGGAGACCCTTCAAACTACGCCGCATCAGTTGCAGCGCTTGGCACACCAGTCTACATGAGTGTTGTCGTGGGTGACGGTGAAAATAACAATGCTGATATGGTTATCCCACCAATGGTGGCGAGTAATCCAATTGCTGGTAGTTTACCTCTTGCCAACTTAATGGGCTTATCAACGGTTGCTGAGACACAAGGTCCAACTGCTGATGCGATGAGTTATGTGGTTAAATTCACTAAAGGTCATCACAGCTCAGTGTTAACGCCTGTAGCTACTGCTGATTCAGGTGCTACAGCGCAAGAAAGTGCAGCTGCTACAGCTGAGATGCAACTGCAAATTGCGACTTTCTTAGCAAGCCGTGGTCAGTATCTTCAGGTTACAAACTCAGATGTTGTCACTGAATAACTGAAACCTATTAATTAAGTAATAACCAATTAAGTAAAAAGCCACATCATGTGGCTTTTTTTTGCTTTAAAGCATGGTAAATTGTGGCGAATAAATAATAAGTGGAGAGTTTGATTGGAATTTTTATATGAGTACGGGTTATTTTTCGCAAAAACCCTCACATTTGTCATCGCTATTGCTGTCATTGTTGCCATTATCATGGGAGCTGCGGTAAAACCTAAAGCGAAGAAGGGCGAGATAACCATTGATGATTTAAGTGAACAGCTTGATGATTTAAAACAAAGCTTTATCGAAAACACACTTTCAAAGAAAGAGTTAAAAGCTCACCAGAAACAACAAAAAGCAGACGCAAAAAAACAACACAGTGAAGACCCTAAGTCACGTTTATATGTAATTGACTTTAATGGCAGTGTAGATGCGCACGAAGTAGAAAGCTTACGTGAAGAGATCACAGCTATTTTAACTATTGCAGATAAAGAAAAAGACCGTGTTCTTGTTCGTCTAGAAAGTGGCGGAGGTGTAGTGCATGGTTACGGACTTGCAGCGTCTCAACTACAACGCTTACGTAATGCCGGAGTGCATTTGACTGTAGCCATTGATAAAGTAGCGGCGAGTGGTGGCTATATGATGGCATGTGTTGCTGATGAAATCGTAGCTGCACCATTTGCAATTGTTGGCTCAATTGGGGTTATTGCGCAGATTCCTAATTTTAATAAAATTTTGAAAAAGAATGATGTGGACTTTGAGCAAATTACTGCAGGCGAATACAAGCGAACATTAACCTTATTTGGTGAAAATACAGACAAAGGTCGCGAAAAGTTCAAACAGGAAATAGAAGAAACGCATGGCTTATTCAAAACATTTGTTAGTGAACAACGCCCTTCACTTGATATAGATATGGTTGCAACAGGTGAGCACTGGTTTGCTACTCAAGCCTTTGATAAAGGCTTAGTTGATAAAATTGACACAAGCGATGATATTTTATTGAGCCAAGCAAAAGAGCGTCAAATCTTCAAAGTGAAATACCGTATTAAGAAGAATTTGAGCGATAAATTAGCGGTGGGCTTAAGCTCTGGTTTGAGTAAAGCAGGTGTGAGTTTAATGTCGCGTTTTAAAGGCTTAAACCCTTAAGCTTCAGTTTTAAAAAGTATATAGGCAATAAAAAACCCGCTATTTAAGCGGGTTTTTTATGAGTCGTTCATAAGTAGATTATTACTTAATCGACTTATGATAGTCTTCTAAATCTTTAGCGGCATTTGGATCGTTAAATACGTCCTCATCAAATTCACCTTCAGATTTTGCAACCACACAGGTCACCATACAATCACCTGTAACATTTACAGCGGTACGTGTCATATCAAGTAAACGGTCAACACCAATGATGATAGCAATCCCCTCTACAGGTAAGCCTACTTGGTTTAACACCATCGCTAACATGATAAGACCAACACCTGGCACACCGGCAGTACCAACAGATGCTAGTGTCGCGGTCAAGATAACCATTAAATAATCAGAAATTGTTAAATCAACTGAAAAGACCTGTGCAATGAACACGGTAGCAACACCTTGCATAATTGCTGTACCGTCCATGTTAATAGTTGCGCCTAAAGGTACCGTAAATGAAGCAACTGAGTTGTGAGCACCAAGTTTTTTGCTAGCAGTTTCAAGGGTAATAGGCATTGTTGCACTTGAACTTGAAGTACTAAACGCAAACAAACAGGCGTTTTTCATTTTCTTTAAAAACGTCACTGGATTTAAACCAGTTAATACTTTTAATAAGATACTATAGTTTACAAAGCCATGAATTAAGAGCGCGAAGACCACCACGCCAAAGTATAAGGCAAGGCTAGTGATGAGTTTAAAGTCTATAGTTGTGAATAACTTAGCCATTAAAAAGAATACACCGTAAGGGGCGATATTCATCAGTAGGGTAACAAGTTTTAAAATAACGGTGTTTAAGTCTTCGAACACGGTTGCAACACGTTTACCTGCTTTACCGCTTAAAGCCATCGCCACACCAAATAACAAAGCAAAAACAATAACTTGCAGCATATTGCCATTTGCCATTGCATCAATTGGGTTGGTAGGAAACATTCCAATAATGACTTGTGCAAGGGTAGGTGCTTCTTTAGCACTGTAGGTCGCATCTGATGGTAGGTTAATACCTTCACCAGGATTAACTAATAGCGCTAGTGTAATAGCAACGGTGATCGCTATTGCTGTTGTTACTAGATAGAGTAAGATTGATTTTCCACCCAATCGACCTAGTTTTTTAGGGTCACTTAAGCTACATGTACCACACACCAGCGATACAAAAACCAATGGAACAACCAGCATCTTTAAACTTGCGATAAATATTTGCCCACCTACATGGAAGATACCATCCACAAAAAATGCTTTAATTGGTAAAGAGAATAATCCTAGTGGAATTAGGAAATCGTCTTCACCCGCTAAAATCGCTTGAAAGATAAAACCAACAAGCACACCCAGTACCATACCTACCATGATACGAGACGTAAGGCTTAAAGATCGTACTTTTGACATATACCTAGTCTATATTTTTATAAATTTCGCCATAGCCTACCAGCCTGAAGATTTTTATACAGGAAAATTCGACAAATATTTTAAATTAATTCGCTGTAAATCTGATAAAAAAATTATGATATTCGTCCAATTTTTAGGTTAATATTAGGTAAATATATAAATAAATTTAAAATAGCTAACTAGGGAGAGGTCAATGCCTTTATTGCGATGGCTAAGTATTATAGTTTTCAGCTCATTGTTAGTTGCCTGTGGCGGCGGTGGGTCGTTAGAGAACGATAGCGGTTCACTTGATGGAGGGGATGGTGGTACGACTGATACCCCAAGTTACTCTGTATCTGTGAAAGGTTATACAGCGGGCACAAATGAAGAGTCGAGTTCTGTAACGGTCGAATCACCATTAACTATTTCAGCAACTCTGACCAATCAGGGCGTTGCTGTATCTGGTGAAGTGATAACTTTTAGTCTTGATGGTAGTATTGGCTTGATAACACCTGCTTCTGGTACGAGCTTGACCGATTCAAATGGTGTTGCATCAATTACTGTCACTGCAGGTGATACGGCAGGAGCTGGTATCATTACTGCATCCTACATAGTTGGTGAAGAGACTTTTAGTGATACTTTTGGTTTCACATCCGATGGTTCACAAACGGGTGATAGCAGTGGCACAGTTTCATTAGGACTTTCGATAGTTGACAGTTCTGGTCTACCTTTCTCTTCAGACAACCCGGTTAGTAAAAACAACAAAGGAACGGTTACAGCTACTTTACTTGATGAAAGCACTCCAATTGCTGGCCAATTGATCTCGTTTACTACAAACTTCACAGGTAAAATTACACCCGTACTAGGTACTGCGCTAACAGATGAAAATGGCCAAGCAAATGTCACTTTAAGTAGTGGCGATTCAAAAGGCGCTGGTCAAGTTATCGCAACATATACAGATGAAAATGATAACACCATTACGAAAACGGTAGGTTTTATATCAAATGGTGATGATGCTTCTTCTGATGCTGCCCAATACTCAGTGTCTGTTCTAATGCTAACAGGCTGCAACCCATCGTGGGATCAAAATCGAAATAATGTGAAGCTTGATCCAACTTCGCAAGCTTCTGGCTGTACTATTACTAATTCAATTTCATCAACCGAGTTAGGTGATTTATTTGTAGAAGTAATAAATGACCAAGGCGGTGATGGTGTTGCTAACTCATTGGTTGATGTAACAACTGATCTTGGCTCTGTATTACCTTCTTCAGGTCGAGCTCTGACTGATAACTTTGGTGTTGCACTTTTAAAATTACAGCCAGGAAATACAGGCGGTGCTGGTACTATTTCGGTGTCATCGTTAGGTGAAAGTGCAGATCTTAACTTTGCTGTTGGTATCGCTGATCTAGTGTTAGAAGTTGATAATGGACTAAACACAGATAGTGAAGGCAATACAATTCCTTTGAAAGCGGGTGGTAGTACTATTATTGAAGTTACCCTTCGCGACGAGCAAGGTAATTTATTTACCACGCCTACAGAAGTAGAATTTAACTCTACGTGTGTTTCAAATAATGACTCGACAATTGATGCATCAGTACAATCGTCAGCAGGTATTGCAAGCTCAACATACCGTGCTAACGGCTGTTCAATCAATGATGTGGTTAATATTACAGTTGAAACGGGCGGCAAAAATTTTACGGCGTCTACTGTTATACCTGTTGAAGTATCGGCTGTTCAATCAATACAATTTCTTGATGTTTCGGAGCCAGTGATTGCGCTTCCACCTGGTGAAGGTGGCTTACCAACACAATCAGTCGTTCGTTTCAGATTACTTGATGCGGATGGTATTGTTTCTGCACAGCAACGTATTGATTTTAAATTGACGGATTCAGTAGGTTTAGCAAAATTAACGCAAAGAACTGCTAATACAGACAACAATGGTGTTGTACAAACAACAGTGACTTCAGGCATCGTTCCTGGACCACTTGTCGTTAAAGCATGTTTTGTTTCTAAAGAAGATGTTGCTGCCTTGCCTGAAGGTGATGATTTATCTTGTTGGACAGATGAAGTTGAACTATGCGAAGCTGAACCAAGCAATGAAATTTGCCCTGCAGGGACACTTCACTTAGTGCCTTTAACTGAGCAAATTAACGCAGTGTCATCTCAACTTGCTTTATACTCTGGTGTTACAGATCAAAACAGTTTTGACTTAAGCCCAGAAGTCTTAAATCCAAATGCATTAAATTATAATGGCGTCACTAATAACCTGACAGTTTATTTTGGTGACCAATTTAATCAATTCAATAGTGATGGTGTTGAATCAACCGTTTTAACTGAGTCAGGTGTTATAGGTTCACAAAGTAATGAAGCAGTATGTCGTACTACTGATGCATCATGTGTTGTTACATGGCGCTCGCAGGGTGAACGACCTTTCTATGACTACAAATGGGGTAATAGAATTGGTGAAATTGATGGTAATACTGCAACTACTGAAGGAATAAACCCTAAAACTGGTGAAATAAACTGCGACCCTTATTTTGGTATTGCAGCCCCATGTATTGGCACCTTAGTTCGCGCTAAAAATGATCCAAATGGTGTAATTCGAGGTGGACGAACAAGCATACTTGCGGTAGCGAAAGGTCAAGAGAGCTACGAGGATGAGGAGTCATCAGATGGCGTTACTCGTCGAAACGGGTTATTTGATGTTGGTGAATATTATACGTTATATGATTTACCTGAAGCATTTAATGACCACAATGAAAATAATACCTTTGACAAAGCTAACTGTAGCGATGCAACCAGAGATTCTTACGATGCTGATTCAGACCCATGCTCGGAGAAAAATTCACGAGGCGGTCATAATGAAACATGGCGAGATCTTGATAATGATGGTGTATATGACGGCCCTGATGGTAAATATAACGGATTGTTATGTAGTGAAGCTGCCTTTAATGCAGGGCAATGTACGCGTGATTTAATTGAAGTTCGTAAGCAGATTGAAGTAGTTATGTCTGGTGATGAACCTTATGTACGATTCGCAGTATTAAAATCAGATGAAGTAGTGACTGCTCCTTACGAAGTAGTTGTGCCAGCTGATTGTAGTTCGACATTTGCAGGTGGCTTTGAAGAATCAGATAATGCAAGCTGGTGTGATGTTCAATCAATTGATTTGTCGAGTGTTATACGCCCTAACCCGAATTACGATGAGGATGATCCTAATTCAGGCCCAGAAAATATTGATATAGGTTTATCGGGTATCAATATCCAAATTTTCTACAGTGATGAATTTGGTAATCCATTACCTGCAGGTACAGAGGTAACAATTACTGCAGACAATGGTGATTTTTCTATACTGCAACATCAAGATATTATCGGAAGCACAAATAGAGACTCAACAATGTCTTCAAGTGTACGTATAGCTCGAGAGGTTGACGGTAACCAAGACGCAGATGGTGTGCTGACCATTACATTTAATTTCGAGAATCAATTTGGTACTACAAAAACAGTAAGTAAATCAATTGCTATACTTGATGATAAATAAATTTAAGCACAATTAAATTTAAAAAATGCCAACCAGAAGGTTGGCATTTTTGTTGCTGTTCTATATATTCCCCTTGAAATTACCGCAAAACACCACATTGACTAAATTAGCAACAAAAATTGTTTAATTATTCAGTCAATGAAGAAAAGTTTCGATTAAAAGCTTGTAACAATTGGTGTTTGTAGATATACCTATAAATATTCGTGCTCCAATGTTAAAAAATCATACTTATTTGTTTAATGTGATGGATATACATTTATAAGGGCAAAAAACTTTAAAACTTTCGGTCAGAAATAGGCAACTATGGGCAAATCACTAGTAATTGTAGAGTCTCCGGCAAAGGCAAAAACAATTAACAAATACTTAGGAAAGGATTTTATCGTCAAGTCCAGTGTTGGGCATGTGCGTGATCTTCCAACTTCAGGTTCAGGCAAAACGAAAACAGCGGCGACCAAAACGCCTGCTGAAGTTCGCAAAATGTCACCAGAAGAAAAAGCTGCCTATAAAAAGCAACGAGATTATAAGAATCTTGTTGCCCGCATGGGGATAGACCCTGAAAAAGGTTGGGAACCACATTACGAAATACTGCCAGGCAAAGAAAAAGTTGTTCAAGAATTAAAAAAGCTTGCTGAAAACGCCGATAAAATCTATCTCGCAACCGATTTGGATAGAGAAGGGGAAGCAATTGCATGGCACCTCGAACAGATTATTGGTGGCGAGCCTGAAAAGTATAAGCGAGTTGTTTTTAACGAAATTACTAAAAATGCAATTCAACAAGCATTCGAAACACCGGGTGAACTAAACACTGATATGGTTTACGCACAACAAGCGCGTCGTTTTCTTGACCGTGTAGTGGGCTTTATGGTGTCACCATTACTTTGGGCTAAAGTTGCTCGTGGTTTATCAGCCGGTCGTGTGCAATCTGTTGCGGTGCGTTTACTAGTTGAGCGTGAGCGTGAAATCAAAGCGTTTATCCCTGAAGAGTTTTGGGATGTACACGCTGATGTTAAAAATAGTGAAGCTGCATTACGTTTAGAAGTTACGAAACACGCTGACAAAGCATTTAAGCCTGTTAATGAGGCTCAGGCAATGGCTACGGTTACTGACCTAGAGAAAGCTCAGTACAAGGTTGTTAGCGTTGAAGAAAAGCCAAGCAAGAGTAAGCCTAGTGCACCATTCATTACCTCAACCATGCAACAGGCTGCTAGTACACGTTTAGGCTATGGTGTTAAAAAGACTATGATGCTGGCTCAACGCTTATATGAAGCGGGTCACATTACTTATATGCGTACCGACTCAACCAACTTATCAAAAGATGCGGTTGAAATGTGTCGTGATTACGTAACCGAGCAATTTGGTGAAAAGTATTTACCAAAAGCACCGATCAGTTACAGCTCTAAAGGCAATGCACAAGAGGCGCACGAGGCGATACGTCCATCAAGTGTCTCGGTATTATCAGGCCATTTAGATGGTGTTGAAGCCGATGCGAAAAAGCTCTACGAATTAATTTGGCGTCAGTTTGTAGCTTGTCAAATGGTACCTGCTGAATATGACCTAACAACTTTAACCGTAGGTGCGGGTGATTATCAGCTAAAAGCAAAAGGCCGTGTACTTCGTTTTGATGGTTGGACAAAAGTTCAGCCAGCTGTTCGTAAAAAGAATGAAGAAGATCAATCATTACCAGCAGTAAAAGAGGGTGATGTACTAACGCTTGTTGAGTTAGATCCTAAGCAACACTTTACTAAGCCACCTGCGCGCTTTAGTGAAGCAAGCTTAGTTAAAGAGCTTGAAAAGCGTGGTATTGGTCGCCCTTCAACTTATGCATCAATTATCTCAACGATTCAGGACCGTGGTTATGTGCGCGTTGAAAACCGCCGTTTCTTCGCTGAAAAAATGGGTGAGATAGTTACTGACCGCTTAGTGGAAAACTTTGAAGATCTGATGAACTTTGATTTTACCGCTAAAATGGAAGGTCGTCTGGATGATATCGCAGAAGGTGAGCGCGTTTGGACACAAGTACTAGACAAGTTTTACGCAGACTTTTCAACTCAGCTTGAAATTGCTTCAGGTGATGAAGAGCAAGGCGGTATGCGCCAAAATCAAATGGTTGAAACAGACATAGATTGTCCAACCTGTGGCCGTAAAATGGGGATTCGTACTGCGTCAACTGGTGTATTCTTAGGCTGTACAGGTTACAACCTGCCACCTAAAGAGCGTTGTACAACAACCATGAATTTGGTGCCTGGTGATGAAGCGATTGCCGCAGATGTTGAAGATGTTGAAACAGAATCACTAATGCAAATGAAGCGTTGCCCAATCTGTGAAACGGCAATGGATTCATACTTGATAGACGAAACACGTAAACTGCATGTCTGTGGTAATAACCCAGCCTGTAAGGGTTATATCGTTGAACAAGGTACCTTTAAAATTAAAGGCTACGATGGCCCAATTATCGAATGTGATAAATGTGGCTCAGATATGCAGTTAAAATCAGGCCGTTTTGGCAAGTATTTTGGCTGTAGTAATGAAGAGTGTAAGAATACGCGTAAATTACTCAAAAACGGTGAAGCTGCGCCACCGAAAGAAGATCCGGTTCATTTACCAGAACTAGAATGTGAAAAATCAGAAGCTTACTTTGTACTTCGTGATGGTGCTTCAGGTATTTTCTTGGCGGCGAATACTTTTCCTAAGTCTCGTGAAACTCGTGCACCTAAAGTTGAAGAGTTAAAACGTTTTAGAGATCGTATTTCTGAGAAGTTTTATTATTTAGCTGATGCGCCTACGCAAGACCCAGATGGCAACCCTGCAATTGTTCGTTATAGCCGTAAAAATAAAGAACAATATGTGATGAGTGAAGTCGATGGTAAAGCGACAGGTTGGACTGCTCACTACCAAAATGGCAAGTGGGTTGAAGAAAGTAAAAAGAAAGCGTCTGAAAAAAAGAAAACATCGACAAAAGCTAAGGAATAATTCCTTAGCTTTTCAAGACAATAAAAAACCGGAGCGCACGTCTTTGTGTCATTCCGGTTTTTTTATATCTGGTTTAACGACAAATTAAATTTGTACGTCTTTTACTTTCTTAAAGCCTTCAGCTTCAAGCTCATCGTTCACACATTTTAGTACGTATGGCTTTAATTCTTCGTTGCTGATGTCATCATCTTTAGCCCAGTTTAAACACATCTCAGTGTATTCTTTGATCATTTCAGCTGATGCTTCAGGTGCTTCGTTAGCGATTGCGTTAGACGCTGACACGCTTAATACAGGTGCCAAAATTAGTGCTAGCAATGCTTTGTTCATTTAATTATTCCTAATCAACATAATTAATAATTACTGGCTTAAAGTGCTCAGTAAAGGTGCGCAAAGGGCATACCGCTTTGCTTAAGTGAATTTATAAACGAAATCTGTAAAAAAGATAACGAAATATTTTTATCGTAAAGATAAACAAAAAATAGTCACAGTAGTGCGCTGCAAATATAGAAATTACTAATAAAAACCGCGTATTATCAAACTAATATTTATGAGAGTGATTTTAGAAATGTCAGAACAGATTAATCAAACTAAAAACAAGAAAGTGCCTTCTACATTAGAGAGAGTCGTCGAAAAATTTATTTTTCGTTCTCGATGGCTGTTAGCGCCATTTTTTATAGGTTTATTAGTCGCTGTAGTCTTATTGTTGTTAAAGTTTTTTAAATATCTTTACAGCATGGCCTTAAATACGTTTTCGGCAACTAATCAAGAGTTATTGGTGGGAATATTAACTTTGGTTGATACCGCGCTTTTAGCTGGGCTTTTGCTTATCATTATTTTTAGTGGTTACGAAAACTTTGTTTCAAAGTTGAATATAGACAATCACGAAGACAGACCTGTATGGATGGGAAAGGTTGGTTTTTCAGGGCTTAAGATGAAATTAATAAGCGCCATTGTCGCTATCTCTGCTGTAGAGCTTTTAAAGGTGTTTATCAGCTCAAACAACCATTCAACGGATGAGTTACTTTGGAAGGTGTTAATTCATGTTACGTTTGTGGTGTCGGGAGTGTTATTTGCACTAACTGACTACATTAATAGTAAAACCATGAATCACTAATCGTGTTATTAGTAATAAAAAAGCCCTGCATTGCAGGGCTTGGTGTTTAACAACTGATAATTAATTCAGGGTTGCATAAAAGCAACCGAACCCGGGCAGAGTGACTGTATTATTGTTTAACTCAGCTGTGTGATGCGATAGCTCCGTATGCAGTGAAGACACTGTATCAGAGATTGTTAACTCGCTACTTTGTGCGCCTAGGTTGAATGCACACAGCATTTTGACGCCTTCAAAGGTTCTATAAAAAGCAAGTACAGGCTCTTGAGTGTTTAAAAACTCAATGTCGCCTTCTAACAGAACACTTTTATCTTTACGCCATGCCATAAATTCACGGTAGGCATTCAAAATCGAATTTTTGTCTTGATCTTGTGCATTAACAGCAACGGCTTTGTGAGCATTGCCTACAGGTAGCCATGGTTTAGCTGTTGAGAAGCCCGCCTGTTCAGCATCGCTTGCGTCCCATGGCATTGGAGTACGGCATCCATCACGGCCTTTAAAGTTTGGCCAGAAAGTAATGCCGTATGGGTCTTGTAAGTCTTCAAAAGCGACTTCAGCTTCACCTAAACCAAGCTCTTCACCTTGATACATACATACGCTGCCGCGTAATGAAGCAAGCAGGGCGGTCAGCATTTTACATTGTTGCGGATTGATCGTGTTATCTTTACTCCAGCGACTAGCAACACGTTCAACATCGTGGTTACTAAATGCCCAACATGGCCAGCCTTCAGTCATACGCTCTTCTAATGTACTCACAGTATTACGAATATATTCTGCACTGTAATCATTAGTAAGTAATTCAAAGCTATAACCCATGTGGAGTTTATCACCACCTGATGTGTACTCAGCCATAGTAGCTAATGAGTCTTCTGATGAGATTTCACCTAAAGCAACCGTGCCAGGGTATTTATTTAATAGGGCACGAATGTCTTGCATAAAGCTTAAGTTTTCTGGTTGCGTATTATTGTAGTAGTGATACTGGAACGCATACGGGTTATCTTCGCTAAAGCCACGACCCTGACGCTTTTCAGGCGGCTTAGCAGGATTATCACGTAATTGTGCATCGTGATAACAGAAATTGATCGCATCTAAGCGGAAACCATCAACACCTTTTTTAAGCCAAAACTCCACATTATCTAATACGGCTTTGCGAACTTCAGGATTATGGAAGTTTAAATCAGGCTGTTCCGCAAAGAAGTTATGCAAGTAATATTGACCACGGCGCGGTTCCCATTGCCATGCTGGACCACCAAAAATAGATAACCAGTTATTTGGTTGTGTGCCATCCGGCTTCGCATCTGCCCATACGTACCAGTCAGCTTTATCGTTGGTTTTATCTTCACGACTATCGAGGAACCACTGATGTTGATCTGAGGTATGGCTCAATACCTGATCAATAATAATTTTAATATCACGTTGGTGAGCTTGTGCAATTAAATCATCAAAATCAGCAAGGTTACCAAAAATAGGGTCGATATCACGATAATCACTTATGTCATAACCAAAATCTTTCATTGGTGATTTAAAGAAAGGTGAAATCCAAATAGCATCAACACCCAAGCTCTTAATATAATCGATGCGATCAATGATACCTTTGATATCACCAATGCCATCGCCATTGGTGTCTTGGAAACTGCGCGGATAAACTTGATAGATAACCGCACCTTTATACCACTGCTTTTGAGCCATGTTTTTCTCCATCGTGACACTCAGTGTTTGTAAACTGTTGGGCAACTAACCAGATGTTGCCGGAATGTCAAAAGCATACGTGAAGGCTGGGATAGTGTAAAAACTCTGCATACGTATGCACGCTAAATTCATATTTTAATTACTGAAAAAATATCCGTCGTTGCACCAGTTCAATTGGCTATTTCATCTATGAAAAAATTTACCAATTGGCTTTGCTTGTTATTTGTAAAAACAATAAACCCCAGCTTGGTGCATAAAACAGTTGCTTCTGGCCAAAGTAGTGCAAATAAAATTTGGTAAGACCAATTTCCAGTTTGTCGAACTTTTTCTGTTTATTAACATTACTTCTTTTGCTAACACCCTGTTGAGGAGGCTTTTGTGTTTCTATTGGAGAGTTAAGGTTCAAAATTATGGCGAAAATGTTTCATTCTTATTAAATTGTGCTGGTATCATACTAAAGTTAATAATTACAATAGGTTAAGTCTTAATCGTGTAAATGTGTTGTTAATTTTTGAGTGGTTGAACTACGCTGAATACGTATGCATAAATTTGTTAAGGAAATAATCTCGGCGTTAATATTCATTCCGACAACAAAATCAGTCAACGACTTCAGCTATTAGATAATAAATATCTGCATCGCGTTGGCATTACAATTTGGGTAATGGGAAAAGCATCATGTCTATGTTCAAACCAAGTATATTAACTCTGGCTTTAACAGCCGCAGGTTTAAATAGCTTTGTAGCGTATGCTGCAGAAGAAGACCAAAAAGCAAAAAACGATAACGTTGAAGTTATCGAAGTAAAAGGTTTTCGTGGCAGTGTTGTAGAATCTATTAATACTAAACGCTTCACTCCTGAAGTTGTTGAGTCAATCTCAGCAGAAGATATCGGTAAGCTACCAGATTCATCAATTGCAGAATCAATTGCACGCCTTCCTGGTTTAACTGCTCAACGTCTAGATGGTCGAGCTAGCCGCGTAAGTGTTCGTGGTTTCAGTGAAAACGAAAGTGCTACTACTTTTAATGGCCGTGAGCAAGTATCAATCGGTGACAACCGTGGCGTAGAATTTGACCTTTACCCATCAGAAATTATGAGTGGCGTAACGGTATATAAAACACCAAGCGCTGGTATTGAAGCAGAGGGTATTGCTGGCGTAATCGACATGCAAACTGTTAAACCTTTAAGCAAAGGTGAGCAAGTTATCATGTTCAATGGCCAATATGAGCAAACAGGTTTTGATAAATTAAACCCAGACGGAGACGATAAAGGTTTCCGCGGTACTGTTTCATACATTGATCAGTTTGCAGATGACACAATTGGTGTTGCATTTGCTTACAATACAATGAGCTCACCGAACCAAGAAAAACGTTGGAATTCATGGGGCTACCCTGAGTTTACTGGTGAAGATGGTAACACGTATTCAATTTTAGGTGGTGCTAAACCATTCGTACGTTCATCGACTCTTGAGCGTGACACAGCGATGCTTGTTATTGAAGCTGCGCCGACAGATCGTCTTAACATGACATTCGATGCCTTATACGTTGATTTTTCGGATGAAAAAATCTTACGTGGTATTGAAGTGCCATTTGCTTGGGGCCAAGGTTCAATCGACCCAAGCTCAGCTGTAATTGATGCTGACTCTGGTTTTATCACAAGTGCAGTAACTGAAGGTCAACGTGTTGTTGTTCGTAACGACTACGAAGAGCGTAACGCTGAGCTAACTCAGTTTGGTTTTAATGCAAAATACGACATCAGTGATGACTGGTCAGTAGAATTTGACGTAAGCCGTTCTGAAGTTGAACGTCAGATCTGGAGTATCGAAAGCTACTCAGGTACAGGTCGTGGTGACGCAAATGGTGTTGCTGATACGATTGGTTACGAGTTTGACGGTGGTAACACTGGCGCGCAATTCAGCCACAACCTTGATTACAGCGATTACGACTTAATCCAACTTGGTGGCCCATTATCTTGGGGTGCAAGTGCTGCACTTAACGATAAGTATGGTTTAACAGGTACTGAATACCAAAATACAGCGCAAGATGGCTTTATCAACGCGCCAGAAATCAATGATGAATTAAGCACATTAAAACTTGCTGCAAGCAAAGTACTTGATAACGCTTACATTAGCCGTGTGTCATTTGGTATGTCTTACCGTGACCGTGAAAAGAGCAAAGTGTCTGAAGGTTACTTCATGACATTAAAAGATTTCTCTTTATCAAATCCAGGTATGTTATCAATCCCTGAGCAATACCGTTTAGGTACAGCGAGCCTTGATTTCATTGGTATGGGCAACATGGTTGCATACGATACCAACGGTTTAGTAAACGACGGTTATTATAACCTTCTTCAAGAAAGCTTAACTGATTCAAAACACAAGACACAATCTTGGACTGTACAAGAAGAAGTAACAGCGTTTTTTGCTCAAGCTGACATTAATGCTGAAATTGGTTCAATCCCTGTAACAGGTAACGTTGGTGTGCGTTATGTGAAAACTGAACAGTCTTCACAAGGCTTTGCCGCTAACACAGTGAATGGTTTAGTTGTTGTCTCACCAACTGATGTAAGCCACGATTACAGCCACTTCTTACCAAGCATCAATTTATCGTTTGCAATTGATGAAGAGCAAACTGTACGTTTTGGTGCGGCGAAAACGATTTCTCGTGCTCGCTTAGATGAAATGAACTCATCAGTTAATGCTTCTTACAATCAACAACCAGATGAAAATGGTAACTACTGGAGTGTATCAGGTGGTAACCCTGAACTTGAACCAAAAGAAGCAACAGGTTTTGATGTAAGCTACGAAAACTACTTCCATGAAGAAGGTTACTTTGCAGCTGCTGTATTCTATAAAGATATCACTCAGTGGATTTTCGATGGTACTTATGAAATCGACATGAGCGGTGTAGCTGACCCGTCAACCGGTGAAATCCCTGCAACTTCAACAGGTACTGGTTCTGGTAAAGTAAATGGTGGTTCTGGTGACCTATGGGGTTATGAGCTTTCATTAACACTACCGTTCACTATGTTCAGTGAATCTCTAGACGGTTTTGGTTTAATCGCAAGCCATACAGGTGTTGAGCAAGACTTAACTGACCAAAATGGTAACGAATATGAGCTACCTGGTTTATCTGACCAAATCGATAGCTTAACAGTTTACTTTGAGCGTAACGGTTTCCAAGCACGTACTAGCATGCGTAAACGTAGTGACTTTAAAGGTGACGTATACGGTTTAGGTTTTGCTACTACACAAGTTGATATTAAAGGCGAAACAATTTGGGATGCACAAATTGGTTATGACTTTAGTGAAGGCGGTGTAGAGAGTCTTGAGGGTTTATCTGTAACTTTCCAAGTTCAGAACATCACAGAAGAGCCGTTCACATCACTACAAGGTGATAACTCACTTCAAGTACGTGATTATCAAGACTACGGTCGTACATTCCTGTTAGGCTTCAGCTACAAGCTGTAATGAGTTAAACAGAGATATAAAATTGCCCTTGTGATTTGTTTTACAAGGGCTTTTTTATATCAGTGAGCTACACTCAATGAATTGAAATTGGCGTTAGGTGTACTATGGAATCAAAAAAAATAACCAAAGTAGTGATCGCTGGCGGTGGTACTGCAGGGTGGATAACTGCAGCATTACTCAATAAAGTGCTGGGTAAAGTGCTTGATATAACCCTGATAGAGTCAGCAGAAATTGGCACTGTCGGTGTAGGCGAAGCCAGTATTCCACCTATTTTGCATCTAAATGGTGCGCTAGGTATAACCGAAAAAGAATTTATTAAGGCCACTGGCGCAACGATTAAACTGGGTATTGAGTTTGAAAATTGGCGCAGTCAAGGTCACAGCTATATGCACGCCTTTGGTGAGATAGGTAAAGACTTCCCGTTTTGTGAGTTTTACCACTTTTGGTTAAAAGCAAATCAAGCTAATAATGCACCTGATTTTTGGGATTTTTCACTTAACTACCAAGCTGCCAAAGCACATAAATTTGCCCACCTTAAACAAATTCCAAATACTCAGTTAGCGGGCTTACATTATGCCTATCATTTTGATGCCACTCGATACGGCGAATTCTTAAAAGAATTAGCACAATCACGGGGCGTAAAACGGATTGAAGGCAAAATTGAATCGGTTAATCAATGTCACCAAAGCGGGCATATTACCTCTTTATTGCTTACAAATGGCGAGCAAATAGACGGCGACTTATTTATTGATTGCACAGGTTTACGTGCATTATTAATAGAGCAAACACTTAATGCAGGTTTTGAGGATTGGTCACATTGGTTACCTTGTGATAGTGCTGTTGCAGTGCAAAGTGAATCAGCTAACGATGCAATTCCATATACACGTTCAATTGCAAGAGACTCGGGTTGGCAGTGGCAAATCCCATTACAGCATCGTGTAGGCAACGGCCTTGTCTATTCTTCTCGTTTCTTATCAGACGAAGCGGCAAAGCAACAGCTCTTGGATAACTTACCTGCTAAAGTACTGACAGAGCCCCGCGTTATTAAATTTAAAACAGGCCGCCGTTTAAAGCAGTGGCATAAAAATGTGGTATCGGTTGGCTTATCGAGCGGATTTTTAGAGCCATTAGAATCGACCAGTATTCATTTAATTCAAAGTGCAGCCATTCGTTTAATTAAGTTTTTTCCGCATCAAGGTATTAAACAAAGCCTTGTGGATGAATTTAATCAACAAAGTAAAACAGAATTTGAGCGAATTCGTGACTTTATTATTCTTCATTACAAGATTACTGAGCGTGATGACAGTGCGTTTTGGCGTTTTTGTAAAGGCATGGATATTCCAAGTAGTCTTAAAAAGAAAATTGAGCTATTTAAAACCAGTGGCAAGCTCGTAAGAGAAGACGATGAGCTATTTGCCGAAGTTGCATGGCAACAAGTGATGATAGGGCAAGGGCTTATAGCAGAGGATCACCATCCATTAACTGATGCGTTATCAGATGAGCAGTTAAATGAGCTATTTAGTAATTTAAAAACCCTGATTAATAGCACTGTAGAGCAACTGCCAAGCCACAGTCAATTCTTAGAAAAAGTACAAAATTAACTATGAAAACAACACGAACATTTTTAGCGTTAACGACCGCATTTACGCTTTTCAACTCGACAGCCAGCTTTGCTATTACAGCGTCACCAGAAAACTGGTGGGTAGGAATGCAAAATGACTCGTTACAAGTCATGCTTTACGATAACAATATTGCTAGCAAAACGTGGCAAATGATGCCATATAAAGGTGTTGAGTTTAAAGGGGTGACAACAACGAATAACCCTAACTACGCGTTTTTAGATTTAACCATTAGCGATAATGCAAAGGCGGGAACACTAACCTTTAAAGCTGAAGATGGCACAGAATTTACTTACCCGTTAAATGCCCGTGATAAACAAAGTGCCAATCGTCATGGCTTTACAAATAAAGATACGCTTTATTTAATCAATCCTGATCGCTTTGTAAATGGTGATCCAAGCAATGACACCGTTGCTGGTATGAAGGAGGCTGCAAACCCAAGCTTTAAAGGTGGCCGACATGGCGGTGATATTCAAGGTGTTATTAATAGCCTAGATTATCTTGAGGACTTAGGTGTGACTCAACTTTGGTTAACACCGGTTCTTGAAAATGACATGCCAAGTTACTCTTATCATGGTTATGCCATTACTGACTTTTACAAAGTTGATCCGCGTATGGGCAGTAATGCACTTTACAAAACCTTATCAGCAGAGGCGAAAGAGCATGGCATCGGCTTAGTGATGGACATGGTACTTAACCACTTTGGTTCATCGCATCAGTGGATGGCTGATATGCCAGCAGCAGATTGGGTTAACTTTGATGGCAAGTTTGAAAACGGCAAAAATGCCACAAGTCACGCAAGACAAACAATTCAAGACCCACATGCGAGCCAATACGATAAACGTCAATTTAATGATGGTTGGTTTGTTGAGTCTATGCCTGATTTAAATCAGCGCCAGCCGTTACTGTCTACTTATTTGATTCAAAATGCCATTTGGTGGATTGAATACGCCAACTTAAGCGGCATTCGTGTTGATACCTATTCATACTCAGATAAAGCATTTTTAGCCGATTGGACTAAAGCCATTATGACCGAGTATCCGAACTTTAATATTGTAGGTGAAGAGTGGACAACCAACCCGGCAATTGCTTCTTATTGGCAGCGCGGCAAAGTAAATCAAGATGGTTATACCTCTGACTTACCGAGTGTGATGGACTTTTCATTACAAGAAGCGCTGATTCAAGCACTCAACGAAGAAGAAAGCTGGAATACAGGTTGGGTAAAAGTGTATCAATCGCTAGCGAATGACTTTTTATATGCTGATACAGATAACATTTTAGTATTTGCTGATAATCATGACATGAGCCGTGTTTACACTGAGCTTGGTCAAGACCTAGCAAAAACAAAATTAGCCATGACGCTACTGTTAACGACTCGCGGTATTCCACAAATTTATTACGGCACAGAACTGTTGCTTGATAACACGCCAAGTAATGACCACGGTGATATTCGCATTGACTTCCCGGGTGGGTTTCATGGTCAAAAAGCGAATGCCTTCACAGTCGAAGGACTTTCAGCTGATCAGCAAGAGATGTTAACTAGCATTAAAAAGCTGCTTCAACTGCGTCAAGAAAAACCAGCGCTAAGCGAAGGCCGTTTAATGCATTTTTCACCCAAGCAAGGCGTGTATAGCTATGTGAGAGAACACCATGGGCAAACTGTATTAGTTATTCTTAACAAAAACCAACAAGCCATTGATTGGGACTTAAGCTACATGCAAGAAGTGCTGAAAGGTAACAATAAAGGACGTGATTTAATCAGCGAAAAACCTGTTGATCTTGCAGCGCCAATCCGCTTAAAAGCTATGCAAGCACGCTTAATCGAGCTTGAATAATTGCAACTAATAGGCTGAATACGTATGCATTTACTGTCCGTATGCAGCCCTTAACATTAGTATGAACTGATATTTACAGAAAAATGAAGTAATGATGACAACATACAAACTAACTGCGCTAGTAGTGGCTTCGGTTTTAGGTTTAACTGCCTGTGGTAACGATGCGCCAGTACAGCAGAACACGCAAAAGCAACAATCAGAATCTAGCCAAGCAGCTATCTCTAAGCCTGTGGTTTATCAAGTATTCACTCGATTATTTGGTAACACAAACACCACGAATAAACCGTGGGGCACATTAGAAGAAAATGGGGTAGGCAAATTCGCTGATTTTAATGATGCAGCATTACAAGGTATTAAAGAGCTAGGCACGACACATGTTTGGTATACCGGTGTGCCGCGTCATGCATTAGTAACTGATTATACTGAATACGGTTTGTCTCAAGATGACCCTGATGTTGTAAAAGGGCGTGCAGGCTCGCCTTATGCGGTGAAAGATTATTACGATGTTAATCCTGATTTAGCAATTAACCCTGAGCGCCGCTTAGAGGAGTTTGTTGAGCTTATCAATCGTACTCATGAGCACGGTATGAAAGTTGTTATTGATATTGTGCCAAATCATGTAGCGCGTAACTACGAGTCGGTTGCCAAGCCTGAAGGTGTTAAAGATTTCGGCGCTGATGATGACACGACGAAAACCTATGCTCGCGATAATAATTTTTATTATGTAACAGGGCAGTCATTTCAAGTGCCAACAAGCGATAGCTACCAAGTATTAGGTGGTAACCCGCATCCACTTGCAGATAATCAGTTTGATGAAACACCAGCAAAATGGACGGGCAATGGGGCACGCGCTGCTAAACCCGACATCAATGATTGGTACGAAACAGTTAAAATCAATTACGGTGTGAAACCAGACGGCAGCTACGATTTCCCAACGCTACCAGCTGATTACGCTGAAAAAGATTACCGTGCGCACTATGCCTTTTGGCAGGATAAAGACCTACCAAATAGCTGGTATAAATTCCGCGATATCGCACTATATTGGTTAGATAAAGGTGTTGATGGTTTCCGTTATGACATGGCAGAAATGGTGCCTGTTGAGTTTTGGAGCTTTTTAAACTCATCAATCAAAATGCAAAAAAGTGATGCCTTTATTCTGGCAGAGGTTTATAACCCAACACTTTATCGCCCTTATATTCAGCAGGGTAAGATGGATTATCTGTACGACAAAGTCGGTTTTTACGACACAGTTAAAGCTGTGATGCAAGGCAAGCAATCAGCAGAAACTATTTTTGAAATCCAAAGCCAAGTGGCTGATATTGAAGAGCACATGCTGCACTTTTTAGAAAACCATGATGAGCAACGCATTGCTAGCCCGGATTTCGCTGGTAGCAGTGAAAAAGGTAAGCCAGCTATGGTGGTTTCTACATTAATGTCGCGTTCGCCAACCTTACTTTATTTTGGTCAAGCTGTTGGTGAAGATGGCTCTGAGGACGGAGGTTTTGGAGACCCAACGCGTACAAGTATCTTCGACTACATGGGTGTACCTGCACATCAAGCGTGGATGAATAATGGTAAATTCGATGGCGGTGCGCTTTCAAAGCAGCAAGCTGATCTTCGCGCTTACTACACGAAGTTAATGTCATTAAACACACTGCCTGCCATTGTTGGTGGTGACATGCAAGCGGTTGAATTGACAGGCTCAGAGCAAGTCATTGCTTTTACGCGCAAGCTAGGTCAACAACTAGTGCTTGTAGTAAGTAACTTTTCAGAAAACCCACAAAATGTTGAGCTTACTCTTAACCAAGCGTTGTTACCTAAGCTTAACCACAGTGGTTTAACGTTTACTGATAACCTAGAAAATCATGCCGACATTGTGATTTCTGAGGCAGCAACGAAGGCGCCAATTCAATTACAACTGAACGGCTTAAGCAGTGCAGTATTTACCTTAAAGGCTGACTATGAATAATAACAAACCAACGCTAAGCTTTTGGCAAATATGGAATATGTGTTTTGGATTCCTAGGCATCCAATTTGGCTTTGCATTACAAAACGGTAATGTGAGTCGTATATTTCAAACTTTAGGTGCCAATGTTGATGACATTCCAATCCTTTGGGTTGCAGCGCCGCTTACAGGTCTTATCGTACAACCTATCATTGGTTACTGGAGCGATAAAACATGGAATAAGTTAGGTCGCCGTCGTCCGTTCTTTTTCTATGGGGCTATTTTAACGACGTTATCGTTATTCATTATGCCTAACTCACCAAGCCTGTGGATTGCGGCGGGTATGTTATGGATCATGGATGCGTCAATTAACGTGACTATGGAACCTTTCCGTGCACTTGTCAGTGATAATCTGCCGAAAAAACAACGTGCAACTGGTTATGCAATGCAAAGCTTCTTCATTGGTATCGGTGCGGTTGTCGCGTCTGCTTTACCTTGGATGATGACTAACTGGTTCGATATTGCCAATACAGCACCTGCTGGGCAAATCCCGGATTCTGTAAAATTCTCGTTTTATTTTGGTGCTGTTGTTTTAATTATTGCTGTGTTTTGGACCGTCTTTACAACTAAAGAATATTCACCAGAAGAGCTTGAAAGCTTTCATGAACAAGAGCAAAGCGATGACTCGGCTGATGTTCAAAGTGATGTCAACTTTAACAAAGGCGCTGCAATCTTTACGGTGCTTGGCCTTGTGGTACTTGGTATCGTTACCGGTCTTTCTCTTGAGAAAGAGCTGTATTTGCTTGCAGGTGGTTTGATTAGCTTTGGTGTTATTCAATTTATTGCCGGTGCTTTAAAAGCTAAAAACACAACCAGTGGTGGCTTTTATCAGGTTGTGAATGATGTATTCACTATGCCAGAAACGATGAAACAATTGGCTTGGGTACAATTTTTTAGCTGGTTCTCATTGTTTGCAATGTGGATATATACCACCTCGGCAGTAACTAGCTTCCACTACGGCAGCAGTGATACAAGCTCTCTTGCTTACAACAACGGTGCTGACTGGGTTGGTGTATTATTTGCCGCTTATAACGGTTTTGCGGCTATTGCAGCACTGTGTATTCCAATTATCGTTAAAAAAGTAGGGCTAAAAATGGCTCACGCTATCAACCTAGTGTTAGGTGCATTGGGCTTGGTCAGCTTTATTATTATCAAAGATCCAAGCTTACTAATCTGGCCAATGATTGGGGTTGGTTTTGCTTGGGCTTCAATTCTATCTTTACCATACGCAATGTTAAGTACCTCAGTACCAAGTAAGAAAATGGGTGTGTACATGGGTATCTTTAACTTCTTTATTGTTATTCCGCAGCTTTTAGCGGCAAGCGTATTAGGCCTAATTTTACGTCACTTTTTTGATAATCAACCGATTTATGCGTTAGTGCTAGGTGCAGTGTCATTTGTACTAGCAGCGGTCGCTGTACTGCGCGTTAAGCAACAATAATAAGGACACACCATGAAAAAATTTAATCTTATTACCGCAAGTTTTTTAGCGTTAGGTTTAACAGCTTGTAGTTCAGAGCAATCAGTTAATACATCAGTTGAGCAGGTGTCTGCGCCAGGAGCTCCGGGTGTTGAACCTTTTTGGGCATACTCAGGTAAAACAGGTATTGGTACATCTTACGAGCAATACCAAGACGGCCACTATAGCGATGCAGCTGCTACAGGGAAAGTATCAAAAGTCTGGTTTTCAATCGCTAAAGGCATGATCACAGAAACCATGTTTGGTTTAATTCACCAAGCACAAATCAAAGATATGCAGTTTGTTGTAGTTGGTAAAGACTTTACCGTAACAGAAAACGATGATCTGGATGTTAGCATTGATTATTTATATAAAGACGACGCGGGTCGCCCATTATCGCTTGCGTACAAAGTGGTAAGTAAAGATAAACAAGGCCGTTTCACCCTAGAAAAACACATCTTTACAGATCCTAACGGGCAAACATTGTTTGTTCGTAGCGTATTTAATACCGATCTTGAAGGTGTAAAAGCCTACGTTAATGTAAATCCTTACATTGATAACAACGGTTTAGACGATTTCGCAAAAGTGACTGACAAGGGTCTAGTTGCTTGGCAAGATGATAACTTTTTATCTTTACAAGCCGCTCAACCATTTAAAAAGGCAAGTGTTGGCTTTACAGGTGTGAGTGATGGCTTAAAAGAGTTAAAAACATCTCAATCATTATCAACGACTTACCAAAATACCGGTGATAAGTCGGGTAATGTAAGCTTACTTGCAGAGCTTGGCGAAGTATCTAAAAACACCACCTTTGATTTAGCTTTAAGCTTTGGTAATTCTGAAGCTGCAAGCTTAAAAGAAGGCCAAACAAGTTTAAACCAAGGTTATGAAAAAGTGCTTGCTGCTTTTAACGGCGAAGGTGTGGCAATTGGTTGGCAAGATTACTTAGCAAGCCTTGAACCTTTGAGCACATTAACTAACAGCACTGCTGATAATGGTAAATTGCTATATACCAGCGCCATGGTATTAAAAGCGCAAGAAGATAAAACTCATGCAGGTGCTTTAATTGCGTCACTTTCTAACCCTTGGGGTGAAACGGTTTCGGCTAAAACAGGTTCTACTGGTTATAAAGCCGTTTGGGTGCGTGATTTCTATCAAGTTGCTATGGCATTTATGGCTATGGGTGATACACGTACAGCTAAAACGGCGTTTGAATATCTAGAAAAAGTACAAGTGACGGACAGCACGCCAGGCAATGGTGGTGACACGGGTTGGTTCTTACAAAAAACACATGTTGATGGTGAGCTTGAGTGGGTAGCTGTTCAGCTTGACCAAACAGCAATGCCGATTATGTTAGCGTGGAAACTACACCAAGCTGGCGTACTAAGCGATCAAGAGCTGACAGATTGGTATGGCAAAATGTTAAAACCAGCGGCTGATTTCTTAGTTGATGGTGGCGTTGCGAAAATTCTTTGGAACGACACACAAATTACACCACCAGCAACGCAACAAGAGCGCTGGGAAGAGCAAAATGGTTTTTCTCCTTCAACAACAGCTGCGGTAGTTGCAGGCCTAGTAACGGCTGCTGATATTGCTAAAAAAGCAGGTGACACTAAAAATGCAGAGCGTTACCTAGCAACGGCTAAAAACTACAACAGTGAAATTGAAAGCACGATGTTTACGACTCAAGGCAACCTTAAGTCTGAAAACAGTGATGGCGAATATTTTATCCGTATCGGTCAAGACAAAGATCCAAACTCATCAACCACACTTAATGCTAATAACGGTCGTAAAGGCTTTGATAAAAAGCAAATCCTTGATGGTGGTTTCTTAGAGCTTGTTCGCTATGGTGTGCGTGATGCACTTGCTCCAAGCATTGTAAAAACTTTACCAGAGTATGATGACGAAACCTTAGTTGATAACCTGCAAGTGCGCTACACCTTTAACTTTGCTGATGGTTCGGGTTCATTCCCAGGCTACCGTCGCTATGGTAACGATGGTTACGGTGAAGATGAAGTGACAGGTAACAACTATGCTGAAGGTGGCAATAACACTCCAGGTCAACGTGGTCGTGTTTGGCCGTTTTTCACCGGTGAGCGTGGTCACTATGAAATCGCAGCGGCAAACGCAACCAATAGCCTTGATGCGATGAAGCAACAAGCGATTAAAGACACCTATGTAAAAGGCATGGAAGCATTTGCTAATGAAGGCATGATGTTACCTGAGCAAGTTTGGGATGGCGTTGGTAATAATAAAGCAGGCTATCAGTTAGGTGAGGGGACAAACTCAGCGACACCACTGGCTTGGACTCACGCTGAATATATCAAGTTACTTCGCTCAGTGAGCGATAAACATGTGTGGGACCATTACCCAGTTGTTGAAGACGCATTGAAATAATTCAGCTTCAGATGATGAAACCGCCGATTAACACTTGGCGGTTTTTTTGTTTTGTACTTTTTTACATTAATTTTCAAATAGTGTGATATTTTAGCATTATGTAAATATAATTTCTGAGACAAACTCCTATTTAAGTAAAAGCAAAAATTGCACTTTTTTTAAAAAATAGAGGTTTTTCTCAGGTTAAGTAGCTTTGTTTAAATTAAAAAGTAAAGGGAGTTTAATTAATATGCTAAAAAGAATTTCACTTATAATATTACTGATTTTACAATGTTCTTGCTCTATTAACTCTAACTTCGGGAATTATATTATTGCTGACGCCGAAAATAGAGGAAGAGGTGAACAAGTCCAGGTTTATAACGATCGAGAAATTTTCAATTTTAGATCAACCTATTTAGGTAATGTAGAATCCAACTTTTGTCACGAAAAAAATGACTCTCTTATCCCTGAAGATGCTTATTATTACAATCCTTCCAATATAAAAGATACTTTACAAGATTCTTTAAAAGTTAAAGCACATAAAATGGGTGGTAATGGTATAGTTTTTTCTCAATGTTATACTACGTCAAATACATATCAGTGCTATAAATCAATGCGTTGTGAAGGCTCTGTTTATAATATTGAAAATTAACTGTGAGCTCTAAAACAATGAAACACATGCTTCGCTTTGTTTTTCTAATGCTACTTACTTACCCTTTCTTAAGTGTTGCTAATGCAAAATTAAAACCCTTCAGCAGTGATGGTTGCAGCTCTTTTCCTGATGGAACTATAGAACATAAAAACTTGTGGTTGGCTTGCTGTACAGCCCATGATCTCGCATATTGGCAAGGCGGTACTTTCAAGCAATGTGAGCAAGCTGATGTCGATTTAAAAGAGTGTGTTGCAAAAGTAGGTGAGAAAGAGATTGCGGTATTGATGCTTGCTGGTGTCAGAGTGGGTGGTACGCCTTTTTTACCAACCAGCTTTCGCTGGGGTTATGGCTGGCCATATCCTAAGTTCTATGGCGAACTAACAGAGCAAGAGCGGATGCAAGTTGAAAGCCGTTTAGTCGAACTTAATACTGAGAAAAATAACTAATTAATCGTCTATCTAAGTTCTTTACAGGTTTTAGATGCATCATTGATTATAGTTGCTTCAGCGCTTTTGGCAAAACGTGTTGACATATAGAGGCCTAATTGGTGGTCTGGCATTTTTATGCGTGTAACGCCATCAAAGTGGTGAGGCTCGATATCTTTTGCAATTACAGTCGGTAGGGCTGTAATACCGGCTCTGTTTTTAGCTACAAACTCAACAGCTTGTTGCCATGTATTAACTTGTTGCTCATGGCTTAGTATTTCATTTTCATCAATGTCTAAATATTTAAGTATTAAGGTGCGCGCACCAGTACCGCGCTTATATGCTATGCCTTGTAATAATGCCTGCTTGCGTAAATTTTTAATACTTAAATCTGTTTCATTTGCCTGGATTATGAGCTGGTAACCAACTTGATAAATTGTTGTTGAACGAGTCGCAAATAGATCTCTTTGAGGAAGCAGCAATAATGGCATAGCGATATCTACTTCATTATTTTTTAACATTTTAATTAAACGAGCTTGCGGTACTGTAATAACGTCAAAGTCGGATTCGAGATGATTAATAACACAGCTATATGCTGACTTTAATTCACCATGAAATTGTTTACGGTAGTACTTTAAAGATTCGCCATTTTCACTTGATACACCTATCAGCAATTTAGCTGAAATTGAATGGCTGAATGAAGCAATAAATAAAGCACATAAGGTGATAAAAAAACGTATAAAGTCCATTTATAAGCTTGTCTTGTTTTAATTAATTATTAATTTATCAATGACTAGCTATAAAAACAATATCAAGGTCACAACCTGAAATAACATCGTTGTATGTATTTAGCTTGAGTTATTCATTTATATATTTTAAAACAGTGCGTTAGAATTTTTTACTTGAGGGAAAAGCTGGAAACTGCAATGTTGAAATCGTGTAGCATTTTGTAGCCTGTGAAGTACTGTATTATTTTTCCAAATGGAGTTTGTAAATGATAAAAACAGCCTTAATTTTATTTTCTTTGATTGCGTTTGATACGCAAGCACAAAGCTTTCAATCAAAATTAGTCAAAGCTGCGAAAGAGCGTACTGAACACGTTGTAATTTATAACGGCAGTTATCGAAAAATTGACTACCCCAATGGCGATGTACCAAAAAATATAGGTGTGTGTACCGATGTGATAATTCGCACCTATAGAGCTTTAGGAATTGATTTACAGGCGCTTGTACATGAAGATATGCGCGACAACTTTACCTTATACCCTTCAAAGCGAATTTGGGGCTTGACCAAACCAGATACCAACATTGACCACCGAAGGGTACCTAACCTGCAAGTGTTTTTTGAAAAATTTGGCACAAGAAAAGTTATTAGCAAAACAGCTGCTGATTACCAAGCAGGTGATATTGTGACTTGGGTTTTACCTAATAATAGGCCTCATATCGGCATTGTTACAGATGAACTATCTGAAGATAAATTAAGACCTCTCATTGTTCATAACATTGGCAGGGGGCCGAAAATGGAAGATATGTTATTTAACTATAAAATTACAGGTCACTATCGATTTGAACCAAATCTTAGCAAATAGTTTTTCTCAAGTATCTCAGAGTTAAGCCATAAGCAATTGCTATCGTCTTGCATTTTATAACCTCGTGTTTTTGCTATAACAGCGTGCATTGTTCGTTATTTGTTAAAGTTTATAGCTCTGTGTATTAAGAACATGGAATAAATTTTGTTTTTATAATAATTTAAGGTATTTTGTACCTATAACTTATGCTGAGCAGTTTTATAAAAAGCTTCAAGTAAAATTGTCAGTTTCAATTTTTAAGTGCAAAAAAGGAACAATTCGATAAGTGAAGGGAATTATGAAAAAACGAATCAAAGAGAGCTTTGGTGTAATAGCCTTAGTATTAACATTAATAACATCATTAATAGGCATATATTCGTTGAGTGAATTTATTACTATTTATGGTTCTATATTTCTTGTCTGTTTGATTTTTGGAATGTATAGATATGCTTAGTAAGTTTACAGTTAAATCAACATTAGCTGAAAAGCTTACTAAAAATTCTTTTGTCGCAATTGAACCAATCTATTCAGATGAAACCATAGAGTATTTGAATACGAAATTTGATCAATTATTCTTACAGCAGAATCAATCTAGACGCTATGTAGATGCTTTAGATATGCTTAATTTAGGGGTTCTTTACGATGTTTTTAACCCAAGCTTAATATCATTAATTTATAAGCTAATGCCCAATCCAATTCTTTATCATTGTCATTCATATGAAATTGATGGTAAGTCTCAAAAATCTCATATAGCAGGGGACAACTTTTTAGACGGTTGGCATAGAGACATAGACTGTATTCATGATTTTGAAAAGGGAGGTATTCAGCATATAAGCCTTTTTGTATATCTAACTGATGTAGGTGCCAATGATGGAGCATTTGAAGTTTGCACAAAAAAGTTAGGTTATCTTCCTAGATTGTTTAAGAGCTCAAAATTTTACAGTTTAACAGGTAAAAGAGGACATTCTTTTTTATTTAATAGAACTGCATTTCACAGAGCTAGTCCGAATAAAAATAATAATTACCGAAGAGTATTGAAAATTTCATTCCAAGATAAAAATACTAGCTCAATAAAACTGAATGAAAAAATAAAAAGTCATAAAAAAAGATTTAACCTACAAAAAGTACGTGATTCTGTACCAAAAGAAAATGTTATCATCAGGTCGTTATTTGGTGACGGAAAAGTAAATAATGAAGAATTGAGAAGGGCAATAGAAAGTAAAAATCTATCCAGCATAAACTATGCCTTTATCCCCGAGTCTACATTTGAAATTAAATATAGTATGTCATTATTAAAAGAATTTCGGGGGGCTGCGAGAGACTTAATGTATCTAAAGAAAATGATGTACTCAAAAAAAATTAAATGTAGATAGTATTCTTCCCCCCTCAAAGTGAGAATTTGAGGGGGGAATGGATTTTATAACCCGGCTTTTTTAGCGCGAGCAGTATGTAGTTTTTTATAGCTTTCGATTAAACGAAGGTGTCTATCTAATCCCTCAAGCTTCATGCTGGTCTCTGTTAGACCATAAAACATCACATCGCCGTTGATTGAGCCAACCACGGCATCCATTGTTTCTTGGCTAAACATACGGGTAAAGCTGTGGATGTAATCTTCAATTTCAAGGTCATCACTAAGAGCAACTTCTAACGTTGCGTGCATTGCTTGGTAGAATAGACCACGTTCTACAATAGTATTGTCGTTATATTGTAAGAAAGCTTCAACAAGCTCCATTGCTGCTTCTAAATCACCAAGTGCTAAGTAAATAAGTAGTTTAAGCTCAAGAATCGTTAACTGACCCCACACTGTGTTTTCATCAAACTCAATGCCGATTAAGGTGATGATATCAATGTAGTTATCAAGTTCGCTTTGTTCTAAGCGCTCAACTAAATCAGCAAGTTGATCTTCTGATAAACGGTGCAGATTTAAGATATCTTCGCGGAAATTAAGTGCTTTATTGGTATTGTCCCAGATTAAGTCTTCTACTGGATACACTTCTGAGTAATCAGGCACCAAAATACGACATGCAGTACCAAGATCTGAGAACTCAGCAATGTAAGCTTCTTTACCTAAGCTTTCTAAAATACCGAATAAGCTCGCTGTTTCTTCTTCATTGCTGCCAGAGAAATCCCACTCAACAAACTCATAATCGTGTTTAGCGCTGAAGAAACGCCATGAAATCACGCCAGTTGAGTCAATAAAGTGTTCTACAAAGTTTTCTGGCTCAGACACAGCCATGCTATTAAATGTTGGCTTAGGCACATCGTTTAAACCTTCGAAGCTTCTGCCTTGTAATAGCTCAGTTAAGCTGCGCTCTAACGCAACTTCAAAGCTTGGGTGTGCACCAAAAGATGCAAATACACCGCCAGTTTTAGGGTTCATGAGTGTTACGCACATGACAGGGAACTGACCGCCTAGTGAGGCATCTTTTACTACAACTGGAAAGCCTTGTTCTTCAAGGCCATTAATACCTTCAACAATCCCTGGGTATTTGTTTAAAACCTCTTGAGGTACGTCTGGTAAAACAATTTCTTGCTCAATGATCTGGCGCTTAACAGCACGTTCAAAAATTTCAGATAAACATTGTACTTTTGCTTCGGCAAAGTTGTTACCTGCGCTCATACCATTACTTAAGAATAAGTTTTCGATTAGGTTTGATGGGAAGTAAACAGTTTCACCGTCAGAGTGGCGTACATAAGGAATAGAACAGATACCACGTTCTTTATTGCCAGAGTTCGTATCAATTAGGTGTGAGCCACATAGCTCACCATCTGGATTATAAATTTCACGGGTATAGTCATCTAAAATGCCCTCTGGTAGAGAGTCATCGTCAGGCAGAGCAAACCACTTTTCATTTGGATAATGAACAAACTCGCTATTAGCAATGTCTTCGCCTAAGAACTGATCGTTATAGAAGAAGTTACAGTTTAAGCGCTCAATAAATTCACCCAAAGCTGAGCAAAGCGCGCTTTCTTTAGTTGCACCTTTACCATTAGTAAAACACATAGGTGAGGCTGCATCACGAATATGTAGTGACCATACATTAGGTACAATGTTGCGCCAAGAAGAGATCTCGATTTTCATCCCTAATTCTTCAAGGATGGCCGTCATATTTGCGATGGTTTCTTCAAGCGGTAAATCTTTACCTAAAATAAACGTGTTGCTGTCATCACCTGGTTTTGCCATCAGCATTGCTTGTGCGTCAGCTTCGATACTTTCTACAGTATCGATTTTAAACTCTGGCCCAGTTTGAATAACACGTTTTACCGTACAACGTTCAACAGAACGTAAAATACCCGTGCGGTCTTTTTCAGATAAGCTTTCAGGTAATTCAACCTGAATTTGGAAAATTTGGTTATAGCGGTCTTCTGGGTCAACGATATTGTTTTGCGCCACACGAATACCATCAGTCGGGATATCGCGTGAATTACAATACACTTTAATAAAGTAAGCCGCACACAATGCAGAAGACGCTAAGAAATAATCGAATGGACTTGGTGCAGTGCCATCACCCTTATAGCGAATAGGTTGGTCTGCAATGACAGAGAAATCATCAAACTTGGCTTCAAGTCTAAGGTTGTCGAGAAAATTAACTTTAATTTCCATTAAAAAATTCCACCTTTGTGCGCATTGCTATCTGAAGCTCTATACAGCCAGATAAGCATTTTCATCATAATAGGTGTAATTATCTGCTTTTTCGAAGTAATAGTCTTGGGTAAATCGAAAAAAAAGCGATTTTAATAAATAAAAGCCTAGTTTGTAGAGTTGATAGCGATAACTGTGGCGTTATCGCTAAGGGTTAAACACTCGAACCGCGAATAATTAAACGAGGCGGTAAAAGCGTATTTTCTACTTGTTCACCACGAATAAGCTTAAGTAGATTATCAACTAACATTTGCCCCGCAAGAGTGGTGTCTTGCTGAACAGTGGTAAGAGGCGGATTAACAAAGCTGGCAACAGCAATGTTATCAAAACCGACAACGTGAACATCGTCAGGAACTTTTATTTTTGCTTCTTTTAGGGCGCGAATAGCACCAATAGCAATAAGGTCACTGGCTGCAAATAAAGAGTTAAAACGAATATTATTGGCAATCAATGATCGAGTAGCATGATAGCCTGACTCTTCTGTAGATATAGCATTAGCCATTTTACGTTCGTTAAGGGTCACACCTTTGGCTAAAAATGCATCTTTAAAGCCTTGGTAACGGGCAAAAAACTCAGGGCTATGCTCAGAGGCATCACCAATAAAAGCACAATCCGTTCTACCTGTTGCTAATAAATGCTCTGCCGCTAACTTACCACCACCATAATTATCACAGCTCACTGTTAAGTCAGGGCGGTTATCGACGCTTGCACCCCAGCAGACAAACTTAGTGTGTTGGTCAATTAAGGTTTTAAATTTGGGTTGATAATCGAGGTAATCCCCATAACCCAATAAGATTAAGCCATCGGCACGGTGACTATCTTCATAATCAGCTTGCCAATCTGAGCTGCTTGATTGAAACGAAACAAGCAAGTCATAGCCTTCTTTCGCACACGCTCTGGTAATACTACCAAGCATCGCTAAAAAGAAAGGGTTTATTTGTGATTCATCTGAGGTTGGATCTTCAAATAACAAAAGGGCGAGGGTGCTACTTTGTTGTGTTCTTAGGTTACTGGCATTTTTATCAACTTTATAGTTGAGCTGTTTTGCTACCTCATGAACACGTCTACGCGTTTCTTCGTTGACCAAAGGGCTGTTTCTTAATGCGCGAGACACGGTTGACTGTGACACACCCGCATAATGTGCAATGTCAAAAGATGTCGCCTTACCTTTCATATTGTTACCAAATAACATAAGTAGTAATTACCATTTTCGGCTATTTAATATTTTTTTCAAGCTATTTGTGACGAGTGGTTAATTACAAGCAAAACTCAGAGCTAATAGGTGTTATTTCTGTGCATTTTGTTGATTTTTAGCACTTAAGGCGTGAGTTTTTTAATAAAATACGTATGCATTCACAAATAATGAAAATTTTTATTGATTCGAATCTGACACCGGTGTCATAATGTCACTGTTTTATCATTTTGTTGTCAAAACGTATTTGGCTGCCCATTCATTTGGGCAGCATTTTTTTAATACAAAAGATAGCTTCTTTGAGGCAACGACCCAAAGTTTAGCAGACACAGTGGCTTTGCCATTGAAAACTAGAAAAATAAGCGGCAATAGCTTAGACAAATAGAGAAAACAACATGAACACACAGACAACTACAGAATTCGCTCCTATTCTTGTTGCCGATATCGGCGGCACTAACGCTCGTTTCGCTTTAATCACAGACTTTAATACGCAAACAAATCAGTTTGTTATAAAGCATAATTTAACATTCCCAAGTGCTGATTTTGGTTCTTTAGAAAGTGCAATTAATCAGTATTTCAGTCAAATATCGTTTCCTAAGCCTAAGCGTGCATGTTTAGCGGTAGCGGGCCCTATAAAAGCAGGCCAAGTTCACTTAACAAACCTTGGCTGGCACTTTAACGTTGCAGATTTAAAAGCTGAGTTTTCATTTGAGCAACTTGAAGTTATCAACGACTTTGCCGCATTTGCTTATGCAGCACCATATTTAGACGATTCGCAAAATATGGCCGTTAAGGCCGGTCAAGCAGATGAAAATGCAAATATTGCAGTAATGGGTCCAGGCACTGGTTTTGGTGCAGCGTGCTTAGTGCGTACCTCTCAAGGCAGCGCAGTACTTAGCTGCGAAGCGGGTCATATTACCCTTGCCGCAGTAACAGAGTTAGACCGCCTTTTAATCACTGAGCTTAAAAAACAATTAAATCATGTGTCAGTAGAGACAGTGTTCTCAGGCCCTGGTATTGCGCATTTGTATCGTGCTATGGCTGCGGTAAAAGGTGTTGAAGCTAAAAATTTAGATGCAGCGCAAATTAGTGAATTAGCCACTACAGGCCAATGCGAAGTGTGTGATGCGACATTAAATCAGTTTTGTGATTGGATTGGCAGCGTAACCGGCGATTTAGCACTTACATTTGGTGCATTAGGTGGTGTATTTATTGGTGGTGGTATTTTACCACGCATGCAACAACGTCTATTATCGAGTCGATTTATTGAGCGTTTTGCAGACAAAGGCATTATGTCGCAATATACTTCACAGATCCCTGTTACACTAGTAACACAAGACAACATTCCATTCATTGGTGCTGCTGCGTGTTTACATGTAAACAGTAACGCGTAATTTGCAGTTGGATTAAGAGCGGATGAAAAAAGTTACCATCAACAGTGTTGCCAGCCATGCTGGTGTTTCTAAGAAAACAGTCTCTCGCGTGCTGAATAATGAGCCAAACGTGAGTGATGCAACGCGCGAAAAGGTACTAAAAGTATTTAAAGAGTTAGATTACACGCCTAATCCTATTGCCCGTGGTTTAGCACAAAATCGCAGTTTCATAATTGGTTGCTTATACGACAACCCAAGTAAAAGTTACATTACCCGCGTGCAAACAGGTGCTTTAGCTGCGTGTCATGAACTTAATTACAACTTATTGATCCATCCTTGTGAGTTACGTGGCGAAGAGTTAATTAGTAACATTGAGCAGTTAATTCAAACCTCTCGTTTAGATGGTATCGTTTTAACTCCACCTTTTTCGGACTTTCCTCAATTAGTGAGTTTTTTAAAGTCGAAAAAGATCCCGTATGCTCGTGTAGCCTCAGCGACCCTTGAAGATGATTCTATTTCTGTACGAAGTAATGACGAGCAGGGCGCTTTTGAAATAACTGAGCATCTAATTAAGCTTGGTCATAAAGAAATTGCGTTTATTAAAGGTCACCCAGATCATAGTGCTACAGAACAACGTTTTAAAGGCTACCGCCGTGCACTTGCCTCAAATGGCATTGAATTTGATGAGCGTTTAGTCGAAGAAGGTAACTTTAGTTATCACTCTGGTGTTGATAGTGCCCGTACTATTTTAGATTTAAATCCTAGGCCAACGGCAGTCTTTGCTTCAAATGACTACATGGCAGCAGCGGTATTAAAGTTAGCTACGCAAATGCAATTGAAAGTACCAGACGATATTTCTATTGCAGGTTTTGATAACGCACCTATTGCCCGTCATATTTGGCCAGGCTTAACCACCATCGCACAGCCAGTTGAAGAAATGACACAACAAGCAGTCAAGCAATTAATTACGCATATTAGTGAACCACAAGAGTCACCTTATCAAGTGACACTTGAAGCAAAGCTAATTACTCGCGAATCAACAGCAGCAATTAAATAAATTTCATCATATTTTTTCACAGTAGCCCGAGAATGAGTGACGCGTTCTCGGGCTTTTTTATTTTGAAACTAGAAAAGAGTGAATTTTAATTTAAGTTACTGTTTATAATTAATAAGTTTGGCAATGTGCAAGCTTTATCTAAGTCGTTATAAGTAGGTATAAACATGAAATATCCTCATATTCTACTAAAATTAAATTGTTCATTATTTGGTCATTTAAAAAAATTAAACTAAATTTAACAGATAGGGTTGACACCGGTGTCACAGTCATGAGTTAATACAGTGACACCGGTGTCAGGTTGGTTGTGAGAGACAGCCTGATAGCGTACCTTTGAACGGGTAAATCAAAGATGCTCAGTACAGTTATATTCGTGGAGTCTGTAATTGTTACTGAGCCTTTATCCTCTAACTATAGAGATGAGTCGAATTTTATGTTGCATCCTCGTATCCAAGAAGTCACCGACCGCGTTATTGAACGTAGTAAAGAGACCCGCCAAGCTTATTTAGAGCGAATCGCGCACGCAAAAAAACAAACAAGAGTTCGTGCAGGTTTAGGCTGTGGTAATATTGCACACGTTATGGCTGCTTGCAGCAGCGATGACAAAGCTCGTTTAAAAGCTGACGAGCAACCAAACCTAGCTATCATCAACGCTTATAACGACATGCTTTCAGCGCATGTACCTTACAAAGATTATCCAGAAATCATTAAAAGCCTTGCAACCAAGTACGATGCAACAGCACAAGTTGCTGGTGGTGTACCTGCAATGTGTGACGGTGTAACACAAGGCCGTGATGGTATGGAGCTGTCATTGTTTTCACGTGATGTGATTGCAATGTCGACTGCGGTTTCTTTATCGCACGACGTGTTTGACGGTGTTTTCTGTTTAGGTGTATGTGACAAGATTGTCCCAGGACTTTTAATTGGTGCCTTATCATTTGGTCATTTACCAACGTATTTCTTACCAGCAGGTCCAATGCAATCGGGTATCCCTAATAAAGAAAAAGCCCGTGTACGTCAAAAATTTGCACAAGGCCTAGTAAGTCGCGAAGAGCTGTTAGAAGCAGAAAGCGCGTCGTATCACAGTGCCGGTACTTGTACTTTCTACGGTACTGCAAACTCGAATCAAATGTTAATGGAAATCATGGGTCTACATTTACCTGGTAGCTCTTTCATTAACCCATACACAGAACTACGTGATGGTTTAACAGGTCATGCTGTAGAAACCATGTTAAAGCAGTTAATCGAAACAAAAGATGCTAACTGCCTTGCAGACGTAGTGAGTGAAAAAACAATTATTAATGGTTTAGTTGGCTTGTTATCAACAGGCGGTTCAACAAACCACGCAATCCACCTAGTAGCAATCGCTAAAGCAGCGGGTGTGATCCTTACGTGGAAAGACATGGCTGACCTATCTGAAGTTGTGCCACTTCTTACGCGCATCTACCCGAATGGTTCAGCAGATGTGAACCACTTCCAAGCTGCTGGTGGTATGGGCTTCCTAATGAAGCAACTACTTAGCAAAGGTTACCTACACAACGACGTGAAAACGATTGTTGGTGATGGCCTTGAAGCTTACACCACAGAGCCAATGTTAGATAAAGATTCATCAGTGATCATGACTAACAGCACAGGCCCAAGCAAAGTTAAATGGGTAGCGTGTCCTGAAAAGTCACACGACGAAGAAGTACTGCGTCCGATTGATAATCCGTTTAGCAAGCAGGGTGGTTTACAGCTTCTTACAGGTAACCTTGGTAAAGCAGTTATTAAAGTATCTGCAGTGGCTGAGTCACATCAGGTTGTTTCTGCGCCAGCTAAAGTATTTAGCTCACAAGGCGAGTTACAAGAAGCGTATAGCCGTGGTGAATTAAACACCGACTTTATTGCTGTAATTAAAGAGCAAGGTCCGAAAGCGAAAGGCATGCCTGAGCTTCATAAATTAACGCCAGTAATGGCAACACTCCAAGATCAAGGCTACAAAGTAGCGATTGTGACAGATGGTCGTATGTCGGGCGCATCAGGTAAAGTTCCTGCAGCAATCCACTTAGCACCTGAAGCTGTTGAAGGTGGTGTAATCGCAAAAATTCACGAAGGTGATTTAGTGACACTTGATGCACCTGCGGGTGTATTAAAAGTACACGTAAGCGATGAAGAATTAGCAAAACGTGAATTACAACTTAGCCAACCAAGCCAAACATATGGTACAGGCCGAGAATTATTCGCAGGTTTCAGAAATATAGTAAGTAGTGCAGACCTTGGCGCTAGCGCCTTCGGTTTAGAATAATAATACGCCGTTACTGGGCTATGAGGAACATACAATGAGCATTGAGAAAATTTTATCATCGGCACCTGTGGTACCGGTTGTTGTTATCGAAAAACTTGAAGATGCAGCACCCCTTGCACGTGCGCTTTATAACGGTGGCTTAAAAGCATTAGAAATTACTTTGCGAACGCCGATTGCGGCAGAAGCAGTAAAGCTTATGAAAGAAGCTGTACCTGAAGCATACGTAGGCACAGGCACTGTTATTGATAAAGCGACATTTAATGCATCTGTAGAAGCTGGTGCTGATTTTATGGTTAGCCCAGGTGTAAACGACGAATTATTAGCACTGGCTAAAGAGTCTGATATTCCATTTTTACCCGGTGCAGCAACACCAAGTGAAGTAATGAAATTAGCAAGCCAAGGCTTTAAGTTCTTAAAGTTCTTCCCTGCAGAAGCGGCAGGTGGTACAGCAATGCTTAAATCAATTGGTGGCCCTTTACCGCAAGTGACTTTCTGCCCAACTGGCGGCATTAGCCTTGAAACAGCACCTAACTACCTAGCACTTAAAAACGTAATCTGCGTAGGTGGTACTTGGATGTTAGATAAACAACTTATTGAAAACAAAGACTGGCAAGCCATTGAAGCGCTTGCTCGCCAAGCAAGTGAAGTAAAATAATTAACGGGAGATATTAGAATGATTAATGTTGCAATTAATGGCTATGGACGTATCGGTCGTAACGTATTACGTGCTCTTTATGAATCAGCTCAAAACAACGAAATCAAAATTGTTGCTATCAACGATTTAGCACCAGCAAATGTTAACGCGCATTTAACTCAATTTGACTCAGTACACGGTCAATTTTCTCAAAAAGTAACACTTGCTGAAAACACCATGCTAATTGGTAATGATGAAATTACCCTTACGCAAGAGCGTGATCCTGCAAACCTTCCTTGGAAGGAATTAAACGTCGATATCGTATTAGAATGTACGGGTTTATTCACTTCACGTGAAGCAGCTGCAAAACACATTGAAGCCGGTGCTAAAAAAGTAATCGTTTCTGCGCCTGGTACTGATATGGATGCAACGGTTGTTCATGGTGTTAACAGCGAAGTTTTAAACGCTGACAGCAACATCATTTCAAACGCATCGTGTACAACAAACTGTTTAGCACCGATTGCAAAAGCAATCAACGACACAGTAGGTATCGAGCAAGGTAGCATGACAACCATTCATGCTTACACAAACGATCAAAACTTATCTGACGTTTATCACCCTGACTTATACCGTGCACGTAGCGCAACTCAGTCAATGATCCCAACTAAAACAGGTGCAGCTAAAGCGGTTGGCTTAGTGCTTCCTGAACTTGCGGGTAAACTTGACGGCATGGCAGTACGTGTGCCAACAATCAACGTTTCTTTAGTAGACTTAACGTTCGTTGCTAAGCGTGAAACAACTGCAGCAGAAATCAACGAAGTCGTTAAAGCTGCATCAGAAGGTGCAATGCAAGGTATTCTTGAATACAACGAACTACCGCTTGTTTCTATCGACTTTAACCACAACCCAGCGTCTTCAATCTTCGATTCTACACAAACGAAAGTAGATGGTAAGCTTGTTAAAGTGATGGCTTGGTACGATAACGAGTGGGGTTTCTCAAACCGCATGTTAGACCAAGTTAAAGCGCTAGGTCAGTTCTTATAATAGAACAGTAAAAGTTTAAGCTTTATCCAACAAAGCCACGTTTATCGTGGCTTTTTTGGTTTTTACTGGATAAAAGCATTTATTCACAGTATCTTGTCTTTAAACATTTTTAGGGACAGATGATGAATAAATTTTTAATACCTTTATGCCTCTTGTTAGTGTCTTGCTCATCAACACAAGATAAAAACCTACCAGATTTTAATATTCCCAAAGATGTGATAACAAAAGCAAAAGACGACTTCAGACGATCTGATGATAAAATTTTATTTATGATGATGGTTAATCAAGCGGGTGATGTTGTCAAAGTCAGTGTATTGGATAATAAGCTGCAAAATAAGCAATTCTTAAATATGTTTAAAAAGAATATGTATAACCTTAAATATCCAAAAGCTCAGCAAGGGGACCCTGAATTTAGAGAATTCATTTTACCATTTGGTGTAAAAACTGAAGTAGAATTCTATGGTTAATCCCAGTTTATGAGGAAAATAATGAAAAAAATCTTATTAACTACTTCATTCTTTGTAATGTCGTTACTGCCTAGTTATGCTTCAGCATCAGAAGAAGCTCAGCAACTTGCAGTGTGTTTAACTGATTCACTAAATGGCAAAGAGCGGAAAAATCTCGCTAAGTGGATTTATCTGGGTATGTCGACGCATAGTATAATTAAGCCTTTCGCGAACGTTACAGAGCAAGATCTGGATGACACTAATCGCTATGTTGGTGCGTTAGTTACGCGTTTATTAACTGAAGACTGTCCAAAGCAAGCTAAGGCGGCGATAGAAGTCGGCGGTCAGGGAGCAATGGAAAACGCATTCGGTATTGTCGGTGAAGTTGCAATTCAAGAGTTAATGGCTGAGCCAAGTGTGGGTAATGCTTTAGGTGCATTTGATAAATACCTTGATCAAGATAAGTTTGATAAAGCATTTCAGTAATATTAAAAAGCTTAACATTATATAAGCCTAAATTGTTTCATAGGGATATGGATGATCAATAAAATTAAACAGTTATTCGCTAATAAGGTATATAGGTCAATTGCATTGGTTTTAGTCATTCTCATTGCTGGACCTGAGTTAATGATGGGATATGAGCTCATGGCGCTACTTGAGTTTTTAGGTCCATCTACATTTGTGCTTATTCATTTGGCTGGAATAAAGCTTTATATGGTAAGGCTGATGAACGCTTTCATGAACTTTGAAAAACATAGTTTGTGCTATAGGCCAAAGGCTTCACACATTATTACAATGCCTGCATTGGTTATTCATTACCTACCTGAACGCATTATCGTTATGGGTTTTCTGAGCTTAATATCAATTTGTTGTATACACATGTTCGTGATGGCTTAGCGTATATTTGTTCCTAAATTCTTCTGTGTTATGCTGCAAAAAAATTGATAAATGGATTTTATATCATGACACGTCTTTATCATCGGCTATTTAGAGCTGAGCAGTTTCAAGTGGGTGAAGGTAATATTAGCGGTTATATTGCTTGTTTCTTAGCTGTTTTATCCTGTTTAGGGGTGTTAGCTTTTCATTTTCCTGAGTATTTAACCACCCCAGAGCTTAGGCAAAACTACAGTGTCGAGTTTTTACGCCAGCTGATGTTTGTGGCATTGATTATTTCAGGCAGTTTAGGATTGTTGAACTTTGTTCGTAATACTAAAAAGCGGCTCAGTGCAACGGCTTGGGTGTTTATAGTTGTGGCTATTGCATTTGGTGGGCCAAATGTCGAAGTGGGTGATTTTAGAGATAATACGCCGTACTTGGGGCTTGATTGGTTCATTCTTGATTTACTTGGCTCCACACTGATTTTTATTCTAATTGAGAAGCTACTGCCGCACCGTAAAGAGCAAAAAATCCTCCGCTCTGAGTGGCAGGGTGATTTAAATCATTTCTTTGTTAATCATTTAATTATTGGTTTTGTGTTGCTGGCAACCAATCAGTTTGTGCATCACGCATTTAGCTGGGCTGTGTCTGATACAGTGCAGGGCTTTATTATTCAAATGCCTTTTTTAGTGCAGCTATTTTTGATCATTTTAGTGGCCGATTTAATGCAGTACTTTGTGCATAGGGCTTATCACGAAGTGCCATTGCTTTGGCGTTTTCATGCCGTACATCACAGTGCAAAAGAGATGGATTGGCTTGCAGGCTCTCGTCAGCATATTTTAGAAATACTCGTGACGCGCAGCTTAGTGCTCACGCCTATTTTTGTGCTCGGCTTTCCATCGGATGTTATTAGCCTCTATGTCATTATTGTTGGCTTTCAGGCTGTGTTTAACCACGCAAATGTTCGGGTGAAATTTGGATGGTTAAAGTACGTGATGGTTACGCCTCAGTTTCATCATTGGCATCATTCATCTGATAAAGCGGCTATTGACCGTAACTATGCAGCGCATTTTTCTTTTTTAGATTATCTATTTGGCACTGCTGTGAAAGGTCAAGCAGAGTGGCCCGATAAATATGGTGTGGTTGGCGATTACATGCCCGAAGGTATGTTAAAGCAGCAGGTGTTCCCGTTTAAAAAGCAAAAATAAAGCCTCATAGAGGCTTTATTTATTATTACCTATACTCATAATCGCGAAACTAGCTCAGAAAGGCGAGGGCGTTTGTCTGAGTTGAGTACCAAGCACTCTTGAGCTATGTCAGAAAGTATCTTAGTAATGTCGTTTTGTTCACTCACGACAGTCAGTAGATCATCAATGAAATAACCAAGGGCGCGCACTTCAATGCCTTCTAATAGCTGCTGTTGATCAGGCGTCAACATTGATAAATCAGTTGCTGCACCAAAGTCACCAAATAATAACTCGCCCTGTGAATTGATCATGCTGTTATGGGCATAAATGTCACCATGGCTTACTTGCTTTTGATGCAAATGAGCGAGGGTACTGGCCATTTGCTTAACAATTTTTAGCACCATTTCTGGCGCGTACTGGCAGTTGTCTTCGAATGTGTCACGGGTACAAGTTGCAAGGGAAGGTGGCAAACCAAGATTACTAAACTCTTTACTGATAAGCTCCATCACTAAACCAAGTTGTGACTCTTCATCAACATAGCCTAATGCTTTAATGAGATTTGGATGCTCACTGGCTTTTAAACAGCAATTTAGCTCATCAAGTGGGTAGCCATCACTGGTGATCTCGCCTTTAAATAACTTAAGGGCAACAGGCTGTTGATGCCAATTGGCTAAGTGAATAACCCCAGATGCGCCTTGGCCAATCTGCTTTTTAACATCGATTTCATTCAGTGCAATTTGGCTAAACAGCTCACAGTGCAAGCTAGTTGAGCGATTTAAATCGTTACCAGAGAAGGCAAGCCAAGCAAGCTTCGGTAAAGCTAAAAGCCAATCTTCAATTTTTGTAAGCTTATTGGCACTTAAACGTATTAGTTCAAGCTCTTTACAATTAGCCATTGACTCTGGCAAATGTGTTAACTGATTACCTGCCAGTGCGAGCTTTTTAAGCTTGCTGTACTCACCAAATGTTTCAGGTAAAGCGGGAATTTGATTATCAGTTAAGATCAGCCATTCTATCTGTGTTGGCAAACAGTGCGCTTCAAATTCAGTTATTTTATTATCTTTAAATGCCACCATGATTAAGTTTGGGCATTGTCTTAGCACCTCTGGTATATGTTTAAACTGATTAAAAGATAAAAACAGCCGTTTTAGATTTTTTAACTTGTAAAAATCGTCAGGTAAATCACTTAGCTGGTTATTTGATAAATCAAGGATTTCTAACGTATCGGCTAGGGTATAAATTTCTTTTGGGAATTCGGTTAGTTCTGCAACAAGCTGAAGCCGGGTACAACCTTGTAAAGAACCGGCTCTTAACTTTTCGAGGGTATTCAATGTTGATTCCTTTGGGCTAAAAGGTAAAAGGCCAACTTGGTTGGCCTTTTTAATTAAAACTGTGCGTTGTGGTAAACGTTTTGTACGTCATCACAGTCTTCTAGCATGGCTAAAAAGCGTTCCATGACTTCAACGTCTTCACCTTCAATCGGTGCTTCTACTTGCGGCACAAAGGCAATTAGATCTTCATGGAAATCAGTAATTCCTATTTCTTCAAGTGCTGTACGCGTGTTGTTGTATTCAGTGTGTGGAGCAAATACGGTAATTTTACCGTCTTCAACTTCTACATCAGTTACATCTACATCAGCCATCATTAGTGCTTCTAAAACAGCTTCGTCATCATCACCATCAAACACAAAAATAGCAAGGTGATCAAATAAGTGTGAAACTGAGTTTTGCGCACCAATTTTGGCATTCGCTTTAGTAAAACAAACACGTACGTCAGCAAAGGTACGTTTGTTGTTGTCGGTTAAACAGTCAACAATAATCATACAGTTACCAGGTCCGTAACCTTCGTAGCGAGTTGCTACGTAATCTTCGCCGCCACCACCTTTGGCTTTATCGATTGCACGCTCGATTACATGCGTAGGTACTTGGTCTTTTTTAGCACGATCGATTAAGCGACGCAGCGCTAAGTTGCCATCGGGATCAACACCACCATTCTTAGCGCAGATATAAATTTCTTTTCCGTACTTTGAATAAACTTTGGTTTTTGCACCCGCAGTTTTTGCCATTGAGTCTTTTTTGTTTTGATAAGCTCTGCCCATCTGCGTGTTGCCTTTTTGTTATAGATAAAAATAAAGCGGTTATTCTAATCATTTAACCCACTAGTTAACAGTGTTTATTCATCGCTTTGCTGCAACTGCCACATTCGAGCGTATTCACCATTCGCAGCAAGTAGCTGTTGGTGCTGACCTTGTTCAACAACCTGTCCTTGTTTCATCACAATAATTTTGTCTGCGTCAGTAATTGTTGATAAACGATGTGCAATAACTAAGCTGGTGTGCCTTTGTGCGACTTCACGCATCGCACTAAGAATGGCTTGCTCTGAATGCGAATCTAGCGCCGATGTTGCCTCATCAAACAATAAAATCGGTGAACCTTTTAAAATGGCTCTGGCTATTGCAATGCGCTGCTTTTCACCGCCCGACACTTTTAAACCGCGCTCACCAACAAGGGTTTTATCGCCTTTGTCTAGGCTGGCAATAAATCCATCTAAATGGGCAAGGCTTATGGCTTTATCAATTTCATCTTCGCTTGCAGTTGGGTTTCCGTAGGCGATGTTTTCGCGAATGCTGGTATTAAATAGCACGGTATCTTGCGGTACGATGGCAATAGCTTGGCGCAAGCTCTCAAGTGTTACTGTGTTGATTGCTTGCTCATCGATATAAATTTTGCCCGCATCCACATCATAAAAGCGGTAGAGTAGGCGGCTTAGAGTGCTTTTACCTGCGCCACTGGCACCCACAATGGCCACCTTGCTGCCAGAAGTAACCTCAAAGCTTAAGTTATTTAAAATTGGCCGTTGTTTGTCGTAACTAAAAGAGACATTTTCAAATCGGATAGCTGCTTTGGTTGCTTTTAATGGTTTTGCATCTTTGCCATCGCTAATGGCGGCTTTTCGATTTAACAGCCCGAGCATGTTTTCAAGGTCAGTCAGCGCACGGCGTATCTCACGATAAACAAAACCTAAAAAGTTAAGTGGTAAAAATAGCTGGATCATGTAGGCATTAATCATCACAAGCTCACCTATGGTCAGCTCTTTATTGACCACTGAACTGGCACCTAGCCACATTAGCGCTGTAATAGCTGCGGCTATAATAAGTGCCTGCCCTGAATTAAGCGCCAGTAATGATAAACGATTTTTTAGCCTTGCTTGCTCCCATTTAGCTAAAAAGCTGTCGTAGGTGGTCGCTTCATATTGTTCATTGTTAAAGTACTTAACAGTTTCATAATTTAGTAAGCTGTCGATAGCACGGGTATTAGAGTTGTTATCGGCGGTATTTGCTTCACGAATAAATCGGTTACGCCACTGAGTTACTATCACAGTAAAAGCAATGTAAATAGCGACCGCGATAACGGTGACTAGTGCAAACCACGGCGAAAATAAGGTCGCAAAAATAATCGCTACTGTGATTATTTCAAATAAGGTTGGTACGATATTAAACATCAAAAAGCGCATTAAAAAACTAAGGCCACTTGTACCACGCTCTATATCGCGGCTAATTCCACCTGTTTGCCTATCAAGATGAAAGGCAAGCTCTAAACTATGCAAGTGTTTAAATACTTTTAAGCCAATATGGCGCATTGCGTGCTCTGTAACACGGCCAAATAATGCATCGCGAACTTCACCAAAAAACACACTGGCAAAGCGCAGCAAACCATAAGCGATCAGCAAGGCAACAGGAACGCTTAATAGCGGGTTTATACTTGCATCAACCGCGTCAATTATTTCTTTAAGTGCCCAAGGCATCAGCAATGTGGCGCCCTTTGCTGCAATCAGCGCCATTACGGCTAAAATAACTCGGCCTTTAAAGGTCATTAAATAGGGCCAGAGTGTTTTGATGCTTTGTGATAGGTTCATTGCATCAGGCGATCTCGTCACCTGTTCTTTGCGGCTCATTCCACGCATGGGGGTCTCTTAAAAATCAATTTGATAAAAATAGGCAAAAGCTTTCGTGTTTTAGGCAAGTGTATTTTGCAAATTTACCTCTATACTGAGTGCAGTATACACCAGCGCATTAGCAAATTTGTTAATTGCATGAGTTAAACACGAAGAAAATTAAGGAGTAAGCATGAAAACCGTCGGTTATGCAGCACATGATTCTGAAAAACCATTAGAGCCGTATCATTTTGAACGCCGTGCACTTCGTGATGAAGATGTATCAATTGAAATTCTGTATTGTGGCGTGTGCCATTCAGACTTGCACACAGCAGAAAACGATTGGGGCTGGACTCAGTACCCAGTCGTGCCAGGCCATGAAATTGTTGGTCGTGTTCTTGAAGTAGGCAGCGGCGTTACTAAATACAAAGTGGGCGATAATGTTGCTGTAGGTTGTATGGTTGATAGCTGCTTAAGCTGTGACCAATGTCATCACGGTGAAGAGCAGTTTTGTCGCGAAGGTATGGTAGGGACTTACTCAGGACAAGATCGCATTAGCGGTGAACTCACTCAAGGTGGCTATTCAAAACACATTGTGGTGCGTGAAGAATTTGTATTGAGCGTGCCTGAAGGCTTAGACCTTGCTAAATGTGCACCAATTCTATGTGCGGGTATCACAACGTATTCGCCATTACGTACCTGGAATGTCGGCCCAGGCAGCCGTGTTGGTGTGATTGGTTTAGGTGGTTTAGGCCACATGGCGATTAAAATCGCAGCTGCAATAGGCGCACATGTTACGGCAATTAGCCGTAGTGATAAGAAAAAACAGCAGGTTTTATCTTATGGCGCAAAAGATCTATTAGTATCAAGTGATGAAGCTGCCATGCAAGCGCATGCTAATCAATTTGATGTAATCATTAATACTATTCCGGTAAAACACGACTTTACGCCGTATATCCCGCTTTTAGATATTGATGGGACTCAAGTATTGGTTGGTCAAGTAGGTGCGCTTGCTGAGTCTAATTCAGTGCCGTTATTAATGGGGCGCCGCCGTGTTGCAGGCTCATTGATTGGCGGTATTGCGCAAACTCAAGAAATCCTCGACTTCTGTGCGCTACATAATATTTTGCCAGAAGTTGAAATGATCAAAATGGAACAAATTAATGATGCATTTGATAAGTTAAAGCAAGGTGATATGGCCTCACGCTTTGTTATCGACATGTCATCATTAGAGGTTTAACTCGTTTAATAAAGTTAAATTACTAAGCGGGCCAAAATGGGCTCGCTTTTATTTTAGTTATATTTATTTAAGTAATACCTTGTGTTTTATTTTTTTACCCTCATTATAGCCATGTTATCCGCTTAATTTATTGGTCAGTTTTTGTTACGGTTTTTCTCAGTCATTATCTTGCTATTTACTGTGTTCTTTAGTGCACAGAGCATGGCTATGCCTGACACTCACTCACACTTTGCTGCGACTAAATTGTTCCAAGTAGAGCTGACTAAAACCCCAGTTATTTCTCAAACTCATACAGCAGAACACCACAAACCGATAGAACCATCGGGGTTTGATACCCTTGTGCCGCGTTTAACTGCCAGTAATTCATCATTGTTTCTTTATCATAGTCAGGTTGACCCTGATTACGAGCTATTAATTGAATTCTTTGCTGAAGATTGGGGAAAAGAGCACTTTCTAGCGCCGCCAGGGGCTGTGCGTGAGATCCCATGGTTTGCCTTAGCAACCCAGCGTAAATCCCGCATTAGTGGCTGGAAAGACGCTAATCTTTTGTACAAAGCCAACACGACCTACCATAACTAAACGACTTCCTTCGTTACTTTTATATTTTTGGAATTAATTTTTACCGGCTGACAATGCCGGAAGGAAGTCATGTATGTCACATAAATCAAAGCCGGCGCTATGGCGTCGTCTAAAAATGAGTTATGTCGCTATGATAGCGGCGTGTATTTTACTAGCGGTAAGCGCATTACCTAATCTTTATCCTAATAAGTCTTGGTTGCACATTAGCTTGCCAGATCAAACTGTGACGCTGCAAAGTGTGACAACTTCTCTAAACCAACATGGTTTTGAAGTGATTGAAGCCAATGATAGCCAAGCACAACTGGCTATTTTATTAAGCGAGCCAACCCAAAGTGCCAATGCGCTGAGTTTTATCAAAACACAATACCCACAGTTAGACGCTAAAATTGTTGAGCATGCGACAAGCCCACAGTGGCTTCAGCAGCTTGGTCTTTCACCAATTAAATTGGGACTCGACTTAAATGGTGGGGTGTTATTTGTGCTTGATGTTGACTTAGATAAAGCAATGCAAGAGCACTTAAGCAGTGTGTATCAACAAACTAAATTGGCGCTTCGTAAAGATAAAATTCGTGGTATTCGGGCAAGTGAAGTAAAAGGAGGGGTTGAGCTACAAATTTTACCAAGCTCCGAGGAGCAACTCGCAGGGCTCGTCTCAACGTTACAAGGTCAATTCAAAGGCCTGATGCAAACTAAATCAACCACTAATAACCTAACCACGGTATTACTGCATTTTAATGAGCAAAGCCAAAGCGAATTCAATAAACAAGTTATGGCGCAAAGCTTAACAACCCTGCGAGGTCGTATTGAAGAGCTTGGCATCACAGAAGCGGTAACGCAACGACAAGGTAAGCAGCGCATTCGCATCGAGTTACCCGGTGTGCAAGACCCATCTGAAGCTAAGCGTATTATTGGTGCAACAGCGACCCTCGATTTTTATCAAGTCGTCGAAGTAGGTGGTAAAGCGTTTAATGTGCAAGGCGGTGGTGTTGTTAATTTAAATCCTATAGCAATTTTTTCAGGTGATCACATCAATAATGCCAGTGTTGGTAAAGATGAGTGGGGCAAGCCTTTAGTTCAGCTCAGTTTAGACTCGCAAGGTGGTGATGCAATGTCTGCTTTTTCTAAGCACAATATTGGTAAGCCAATGGCCACTGTGTATTCTGAATACTCACGGGGTGAGAATGGCGAAGTTGTGAAAAAAAGCGAAGTGATCAATGTGGCAAACATTGCCCAGCACTTAAGCTCTCGTTTTAGCATTACCAATATGAAAAGCCCACAAGCTGCTTACGATTTAGCGCTTCTACTACGGGCAGGGTCGCTCACAGCACCAGTGACCATTGTACAAGAGCAAACCATAGGCCCAAGCTTAGGCAGTGAAAACATTGAGCATGGCTTAGCTGCGTTAATGCTGGGTATCGGTATTACCCTTGCATTTATGGCGCTTTGGTATCGTCGCTTAGGGCTGATTGCCAATATTGCTTTGCTACTAAATTTAACTGCTTTAGTTGGTTTAATGTCGTTATTGCCGGGTGTTGTACTGACCTTACCGGGCATTGCAGGTCTTGTTCTGACGATAGGTATGGCTGTTGATACGAATGTGATTATCTTTGAGCGAATAAAAGAAGAGAAACGCAAGGGTCGACCTACATATCAAGCGATTGAGCAAGGTTATAACCAAGCATTTACGACCATTTTTGATGCCAATGTAACAACCATGATCACGGCGATTATTTTATATGCCATAGGTTATGGGCCTGTGAAAGGCTTTGCTATCACGTTAGCGCTCGGCCTATTAACTAGCGTATTTACTGGCGTTTATATTTCAAAAGCGCTTAGCCAAACGCTCTACATTAAACTAACCAATTTAACGGGGGCAAAAGCATGAGTTGGTCTACTTTAACGCCAGCGAGTAAAGCACGCTTTTTAGGGCTATTGCTAAGTTGTATTTTAGTCATCGCGAGCTTGGGTGTTTTATCTGTTAAGGGGCTTAACTTTGGCCTTGATTTTACAGGTGGCTACATTACTGAAATTAATACAACGTCAGTCACCACAATTACTGATTTAAAAGCAAAGTTAAGCTCTGAGGTTGCGAGAAAATTAACTATAAGTAAAGCGGGTGAATATCATTTTGTTTTAAGAGAAGCACCAGAGGCTAGCAAAGCCAGTACTTGGCAAGCAGAGCTGAATGAGCAAGGCGTAGAATATACCGTACTATCAAGTTCATTTTTAGGCTCGCAAGTCGGTGATGAGCTATTTGAACAAGGCTGTTTAGCTTTATTTGCGGCACTGATTGCCATTATGGTTTATCTAGCCGTGCGCTTTGAATGGCGACTCGCTGTGGGTTCAGTGGTTGCACTGTTGCATGATTTAATCTTAGTGCTAGGTTTGTTTTCCTTGCTAGGGCTTGAGTTTAATTTAACCGTGCTGGCGAGTTTACTGGCTATTATTGGTTATTCATTAAATGATTCAATTATTGTTGGCGACAGAGTCAGAGAGCTTTTACGGATTCAGCCAGATAATCAACGGATTAACACCCATGTTGTGATTAACGATGCAATTGGTTCAACCTTAACGCGTACATTGATCACCTCAGGTACAACACTTGCGACCATTGCTTGCATTTGGCTGCTTGCAGGGGCTGCATTAACCGGCTTTGCTATCGCGCTATTTGTGGGCATAGTGGTGGGAACATTTTCATCGATTTGTATCGCCGCTACCTTACCGCAGCTATTAGGGTTAAGTTCAGACAATTATACCCAAACACTGGATGATAAAACTAAAGCCTATATGGAGTTGCCATAAGTCAGTTTTATAACTTACTTTCATCAGCCGCTATTTTTCCATAGAATAGCGGCTTTTCTGTTTTAACTGCTTTGATATGAATAAAACACACGTAATTGAACATTTACGCTTTGCGCTAGAGGCACAACTGCATAACGCCAAAGAAGCGGCAAAAGCGGCCCATGATGCTGCAACTCACGAAGAAAGTGTAGCTGAAACTCAATACGATACCTTGGGTTTAGAAGCCGCTTATTTAGCGCAAGGGCAAGCTGAGCGAGTCAATGAGTGCTATCGTGACATTCAAGCATTTAATACAGTGTTTAAAGAAAGCGAATTTAATAAGGTTCGTGAAGGTGCATTAGTGTGTCTTATCGATGAGCACGATAACTCAAAGTGGTTCTTTATAGGCCCAAGTGCAGGTGGCTTAATGGTCACCGTAAAACAGCAGCCCATTTATGTTGTAACCCGAGAAGCACCGCTAGGTAAACAACTGATTGGTAAGCAAGTCGATGATGAAGTAACACTGACAATTGCAGGTAATAAGCAGTTTTACAGCATTGCAGAAATATGCTGACCAAGAAAATTTATTAATCAATAAATTTCATCTTAAGGTAAAAAATAACTCGTTGGTCACAAAGCTAAAAACCCTCTATAAATCACATCAAGCTTAAGGCTTATACCAATACGCGCAATTACCAATTCTCGGGTATTGGTATTTTAAGCACCCATCTAGTTAAGTGAAGTTTAGCCTCATGCGTTCACTTAATTGGTTGGGTGTTTTCATTTTTTTTCATAAGACTTAATTTAGGAAAAGTCGTGTTTAAAACCTTGATTGTGGTTGATAACAATGAGCAACGTATTGCTCAAAATTTCGAAAATGTCATTACTTTTGACACCTACTTACGTGATTACCCAAAACATAATGAGCCAAAAACGCGCATTTTAAACTTGTGTGATACTGGGCAGTATTTAAGTAAAGGTTATTATTGTTCTTTGCTTGCTGAAGCAAGAAAGCATCAGGTTTTACCGAGTGTAAAAACAATTAATGCGCTACGTAGCGATGAGCACAGCACGCGTCATAAAGAGCTCGCTGGTGGCACTGTATTTTTTGGTCACACAGATCAAGAGCAGCAAAGCAAAGCAACCAAAGCATTATTCTCGCAATATCCTGCGCCTATTTTGGTGTGTGATGAGCAAGGTGTTGTGAAGCAAGGCACGATTGCATCATTAGATGACACTGCCTTTACAGAGTTTGTAAAGCAACTAAGCAGTTTTACCGAGTCAGTGTGGCGCATTCACGATAAAAAACGTCGTTACCGTTGGGATATGGCTATATTGGTTGATCACCAAGAAAAAGTGCCACCAAGCGATAAAGATGCCATTGCAAAATTTATTAAAGCTGCCGCTAAACATGGTATTTATGCTCAAGCTCTGACATTTGATGAAATTACCAGTATTGCGCAATTTGATGCGCTATTTATTCGTCAAACAACGGCTATCGACCATCCAACTTACCGCTTAGCAAGTAAAGCACAAAGCTTAGGGTTAGTGGTCATTGATGATGCAGAGTCAATATTGCGTTGTTGTAATAAAGTGTATTTACACGATGCCTTTAATTATCAAAAAGTGCCGAGTTTAAAAACTCATGTTGTGGCTGATACAAACGAAGAGACAATCGAAAGTTTAGAAGCAAACTTTAGCTACCCACTGGTATTAAAAATGCCAGAAGGCTCTTTCTCTAAAGGTGTATTTAAAGTTGCTAATCGTGATGAGTTAGTTGCTAAGTTAACTGAGCTGTTTGAGTTCAGTGCACTTGTGCTAGCGCAAGAGTATATGTACACCGAATATGATTGGCGTGTCGGGGTGTTAAATGGCCGTGCAATTTATGCGTGTCGTTATTTAATGGCGCGTAATCACTGGCAAATTTACAACCATGATGCAAAACGTTTTTTCTCTGGTGGCTTTGAAACCTTGCCAACATTTGAACTACCTAAAGTGGTACTTGATGCAGCATTAAAAGCCTGCAAAACGGTGGGTAAAGGTTTGTATGGCGTTGATGTTAAAGAGCATCAAGGTAAAGCATACGTGTTAGAAGTGAATGACAACCCTAGTATCGACCATAAAGTCGAAGATGCTTATTTAGGTGATGAGCTTTATATGATCATTATGGATGAGTTTAAACAACGCCTAGAAGCACGAGGCCGCGGTTAATGAACGCATCTGTTTGCCAAATCCGTTTTGCTCAGGCAACGGATTTGGCGGCCCTTGTAGCGATTGAAGAACAAAGCTTTAGTCAAGATAGGTTAAGTAGCCGTAGCTTAAAACGCTGGATCAGCGCAACCCATGGTTTACTGATGGTGGCAGAGGTAGATAACCAACTCGTTGGTTATGGTTTAGTGTGGTGTCACAAAGGGACGCGCCTTGCTCGGTTATATTCACTGGCTGTTTTGCAATCTCAGCAAGGCAAAGGCATTGCCTCAAAGTTACTGCTTGCGCTTGAAAACGAAACGGCTAAACGGGGCCGTTTATACATGCGTTTAGAGGTTGCGGTAAACAACCATTCAGCAATTCGCTTATATGAAAAACTGGGTTATCAGGTCTTTGGTCATTACAGTGATTATTATGATGACCATAGTGATGCCCATCGAATGCAAAAAAACATTCGTCGTAATATCGAATTTAATGCCGATAAACACACGCCTTGGTATCAGCAAACAACCGAGTTTACCTGTGGTCCTGCGGCGCTATTAATGGCAATGTCATCCTTGAATGATAGCGCAATGAGCCAACTGAAAGAGTTGGATATATGGCGTGAAGCGACGACTATTTTCATGACATCAGGGCATGGCGGTTGCCATCCTCTAGGGTTAGCACTTGCGGCAATGAAGCGAGGTTTTAAAGCTGATGTTGTTTTAAATACCCGCGATACTTTGTTTATTGACGGGGTAAGAAGCGAAAAGAAAAAAGCCATTTTGCATACGGTACATAATCAATTTGTGGCCGAAGCAATAGCTGCCAAGTTGCCAGTACGATATCAAGAGTTAACCTTGGCAGCTATTGAGACTTGGCTTGCTGAGGGTAAAGCGGTGGTGTTATTGATCAGCACCTATCGATTTGATGGAAAAAAATCACCGCATTGGGTGTGTGTAACCCATATTGATGAGCACTGCTTGTATGTTCATGATCCATTCTGTGAAAACGAAAAGCAATTGGCGATTGACTGTCAGCACGTGCCAATAGCCAAAGCCGATTTTAGCAAAATGGCGAGTTTTGGTTCATCACGACTCAGCACTGCGATGGCCTTTTATTTATAATTTTGATTGTTAGTTTAATTTGGAAGTACAGTGACACTGAGTAGTTTATTTGATATTGCCCCTTATTCTTGGTCAGCAATTGGTAGCGCCGCTTTTTGCGGCGCAATTATTGGTATGGAGCGCCAATTACGCGGCAAACCTGTTGGCATACGTACCTCAGCACTCATTGTGTTGGGTACCTATTTATTTCTGGCTACTGCATTTATGTTACATGGCGATGTGATAGACCATTCACGTGTAGTGGGGCAAATTATCACCGGTATTGGCTTTTTAGGTGCCGGAGTAATGCTTGCAAAAGATGGCGCGGTTGTAGGAGTAACGTCCGCAGCAACTATCTGGGTGCTAGCCTCTATTGGTGTTGTGATTGCCACCGATAACTTGTTAGCTGCAATTAAACTTTCAGTATTAGTGGTCGTTATTTTGTATGGCGTTGATGTACTCGAAGCTAAATTTAAAAGTTTAGGTCGCGGTGTACATGCGCGTGTAAAACGCTATTCAAAGTTGTATTATCGAAAAGAAAAGTGAAACAAGAAATTAGAGTGGAATAATCCATGGAACCTTGCTACACAATAAAGCCTGCTAATCTACAAGATTTACTGCTCGTGGATAGTCAAATCCCTGAGTTTGATGGTAGAAATACGCTCGGTAAATTACAAGCAAGGATAGCAGATGTTGAGTATTTAATTTTAGTAGCCTTTATCGATAATGAGCCTGTGGCCTACAAACTGGGTTATGCATTAGATTCAAATACTTTCTATAGCTGGCTTGGCGCAGTAGCGCCAAAGTGCAGAGGAAAGAGGATCGCACAGGCATTATTAAACGCACAAGAAACATGGGTTCAAGAGCACAATTACCGAGCTATTAAAGTTAAGTCGATGAACCGTTTTCCTGCAATGCTGAGTATGCTGATTAAAAATAGTTATGCAATAGTGGGTTATGAAGACAGAGGCTGCCCACAAGCTAGCAAAATTTTATTCTCCAAAGTCTTTGATTAGCCTACTAAATTCTAGACTACTCATACTCGGTGTGATGCCATTTTTAAACGTTTGACCATGAATATTGGCCATCTCGCCTGTTGTTAAAACAAGAATACTTCCGTCACTGAGCTCAAACGGAGTATTGACGGTAGCTAAGCCACACGTTTTCTCGCCAACGAGTGTTACATTTTCAAGCGATGATAGGCCAATTGCTAAAGCTTCAGCAGAACTTGCGACACTAGAATCAATCAAAACATAAATCCCAATAGGCTGATGTTTTAAATGATAGGTATCTGGTTGGAAATTGATTTTTTGTAGCGAGCTTTCATGGGCTATTCCATCTTTAAAACCAAATCTAGTAATGCTTCCAGATGACAAATGGAATTCACCTAATGTTTGTGTAGTGTCAAAAAAAGGGGAAAGTGCTTGTAACATAGGCCACATATTACCGCCGCTATTTTTTCTTAAATCAATAATCCAGTATCGAGAGTTCTCGTTGTCTTGAGATCTTATCTTATTGATTGAATTACGAACATATTGAGATTTTTCTTCCGTGGTTGTTGTGCCAATACTGGAAATTTTTAGATAAGAAAGTTTACCTTTTTGAAAATTCAGCTTAATTTTACTGTTATTAACACAGCGTTTTTTAGCGCTAAAAAAAGTTGTATTTAAACCTTTAACTTTTAGGTAAGAATGCGGCTCATTAAGTGATTTTATGAGTGATTTTAGGTTTAAGTTACCATATTCGAGATAAGCTGCTTTATTAGCATAATCAGTTTTATGGATAAAATGTAGGTCAATTAACTGTTTTACTTCTTGATAATTTGGTTCTGCAAATAAAGTTAAACTGCAAAAAGAAATATGGGCTAAAAGGCACCCTTTGAAAATAGTCATTTTCTGCAATTTACTACTCACTATTTTGGCAGGCTTAATAAAAAGTGTACTCCCTCGTTGCTATCTATTACTGAGATATTACCTTGTAGTTGCTGCGTTACAATTTTTTTAGCAATACTGAGACCTAACCCCATTCCTGTATGGTTGTTTTTTCCTTTATAGAAAGGTGTAAAAATAGCGTTGATCTGATCATCTTCGATTCCGATGCCATTGTCAGTGTAATGAATTTTCAATATACCATTGTAATCTTGCATATCAATTTTGATTCGTGGTTTTTCAACGCCTAAAAATGCGTGCTCCATAGAGTTTTGTAGCAAGATAAACAGCACTTGTTTTAGTAAATCTATTTCAATTTCACATTCTGACTTGGAAGGCGAGTAACTAACCTCAAGCTTGGCATTCGTATCTTTAAGTGGTTGTGTTAAATGGTTAGTTAATGTATCAGCTAACTGTTTGAGGCTAAAGGGAGACTTTGACGATTGAGCTTTTGTGTATAGCAAGTCTTGTAAAATACGTATTTTATTGGCACAGGTGGAGAGGTTTCGTGTTAATAACTCATTAGTATTAGCCATTGTTCCAAGTGCCTTATATAAAGCTTTTTGGCCTAAACTTTTATTTGCAAGACTTTGCTGTGTGTTAGTAATTGATAAATTAGCCACATCAACTGCGGTTATGCAATTACCGAGTGGGGTGTTGAGTTCATGGGCAACCCCTCTTATTAGAGTAGCCAACTCCTCGAACTGTAGTTGTTCAAATGCTTGTTTTTGCTGATGAAGTAATTTTAGTTGGGCTTCAAAACTATGCTTGATGGTTTCAAGTAATTTAATAACAGGTTCACTGTAACTATGCGGTTTATTATCTAAAATACATATCGTACCAAAAGGGGTCGTATCGCCGGCTGATATAGGTAGCCCCAAGTAAGAAATCATATTTAATTTTAAATCTGGGTTATCTTTCCAATTTTCATCAACCAGTGCGTTAGATATTGATAATAGTTTTTGCGTTTTTATGACATGCTCGCAATATAGGCCAGAACCATCTAAGCTTTCACGATCACCGATGTTATAGGGATTTTCGAGATGATCATTTTTTGAAAAAACACTGATAGCGTTGTCTTCAACTTTCATAATTAAAGCAACGGGCACTTTTGCAAACATCGCTAAAACCTCAAGGGTTTTATTCCAACTTTCTACTAATTCATTATAATCAGGTTGATACATTATTTCCGACTCAGAGAAAAAATTACTGCTATCTGAAAGCTTAGTTACAAATTTAATTTCGGCAAATTAATGCTTGACTTAAATGATATTTTCAAAAATTTCTGAGTTTATCTTAATCGTTATCCGAATAACTTACGTCGCACAACTGTTCTGTATTCACTAGGAGTTTGTGATAGTACTTTCTTAAATACCCGTGTTAAATGACCTTGGTCGTTATACCCGACTTCAAGAGCAACTTCTTGAATCGATAAGTTTGAAGAGGCGAGTAATTCTTTTGCTGTTTGCACGCGAAGTTTTTGCCAGTATTCAATAGGGGTTTGGCTGGTGGCTTGGCGAAAGCGTCGAGTAAAGGTGCGATAGCTAAGGTTGAATTGTGCTGCAATCTCTTGCAAAGACAACTCTGATGTTAGGTTGTTTTTTAACCAAAATTGTATTTGAGCAATGAGTTCATCAGGATGCTTATCGACAGCTCCCTCAAGATAACGTTGATCTTCATATGGCTTACGGATTTCATGGGAAAAATTACGCTCAACATGTTGTGCAGCTTCTCGGCCGTAATATTGACTAATAATATGCACAATAACATCGGCAAGCGCATTTAAACTCGCAACCGTGTACATGCGCTCAGATTGCGTGATGAAAAAGTCAGGCTTGAGCTGGACTTTAGGGTAGTCACGTTTAAATTGCTCTGCGTAATGCCAGTGAGTGGTAGCAGGGTGACCATCCAGTAGTCCTGCTTCTGCAACTAAACAATTACCTGTGCCTACACCAATAATATGACTTCCTTGCTGCCATGAATCCTTTAACCATTGCACTAATTTTTTTTGTTTATTGACGACAGGACGCGGATTACGCCAGATGCCAGGTACAATTATTAAATCACTTGTAGGGGCGGTGACTGTTTCACAGTCAGGTATGATTGCCAGGCCCGTTCTGTTGGGTATAGGCGCCAAGTTACTGGCTACTAAGTTGATATTTAGAGGGCAAAACTGTTGAGACTGATGATGGCTTTTGGCAAACGCTTCGCCAGCCCTCAACATCTCAATTGGTAGCGTGAGGCTGGTAATTAATAAATGGGGATAAACCAAGATACTGATTTCGGTGGCTTTAGTTTGTTGAAGTTTTGTCACTTTAATTGCTCCGACCAGTTATTTTTGGCATTTCATGCATAATATTTGGCTATTTAAGCACAAAGAAGCGTTGGTAATCCATTTAAACTTAAGCGAATTATCGTAACACGTTTTCTCAAGGTAAATTATGACAGCATTACCCGTTATTGTTGGTATGGGTGGTATTAATGCCGCTGGCCGCACTTCTTTTCATCAAGGTTATCGTCGTATCGTGTTAGACAGCTTGGACGCAAAAGCCCGTCAGGAGACATTTTTAGGCTTAGCGACTTTAATGAATTTAGTTACATTGACAGACGGTGTTTTAAAAGATGCAAATGGTAATACCGTCAATGAAGCAGATATTGAAACACAATTTGGCGAGCAAATTTTAGCTGGCACACTTATTCGTAAAATTGAAAAAAATCACTTCGATGTAGATGCAACGCCATGGCAGCAAAAAATGACGTTAACAGCGTCTGATGAACAACAGATTGTTTTTGAAACGCGTCGTCGTGATTTACCATCTCCAGTGCCAGCAAGTTGGCAGGTCGAAGACCTTAGTGATAAAAAAGTGAAAGTCACTATTAGTGCTGATCTTGCTATCAAACATGACAGTACGCGTGACAACCCAATTAAAGCGGCAGGTCAATTACCGACAGGTTTTGAACCTTCAGCTATGTATAACAGCCGTTATCAACCAAGAGGCTTACAAGCAACTATCTTTGCAGCAACTGATGCTATTCGTTCAACAGGTCTGCTGTGGCAGCAGGTAATGAACAGTGTTGAGCCTGATCAAATTGGTACATACTCAGCCTCTGTGGCAGGTCAAGTTGATGATGAGGGGTTTGGTGGATTGATACGTGCGCGTCAACAGGGCGATCGCGTAAGCACTAAACAGCTTGCACTTGGCTTAAACACCATGTCGACTGACTTTATCAATGCCTATGTAACAGGTAATGTGGGTACAACTTTTACCACATCAGGCGCGTGCGCCACGTTTTTATATAACCTGCGTGCCGCAGTAAACGATATTCAAGCGGGTCGTACACGAGTAGCTATCGTAGCGTCTGTTGAGTGTGCTATTACACCAGAAATCGTTGAAGGTTTTGGTAATATGAGTGCACTTGCAAATGAAGAAGGTTTAAAGCGTCTTGATAATACTGATGTGGTTGATCATCGCCGCACAAGTCGTCCATTCGGTGAAAACTGTGGCTTTACTATTGGTGAAGGTGCACAGGTTGCAATTTTAATGGATGATGCACTGGCATTAGAGTTAGGTGCTGATGTGTTAGGCAGCGTTGCTGATGTGTTTGTCAATGCAGATGGTATTAAAAAATCAATCACAGCGCCGGGTCCTGGTAACTATATTACAATGGCTAAATCTGTTGCATTGGCGAGCAGTATTGTTGGTCAAGAAGCGGTACAAAAACGAAGCTTTATTTTGGCACATGGCTCGAGCACGCCACAAAATCGCGTAACAGAATCATTAATTTATCATAAAGTAGCACAGACATTTGCGATTGATAATTGGAAGGTTGCAGCACCTAAGGCGTATGTGGGTCATACTATAGCGCCAGCTAGTGGAGATCAGTTAGCTATGGCGTTAGGTGTGTTCAGTCATAATATTATGCCGGGTATCACGACAATCGATAAAGTGGCGGATGACGTTTATAGCGAGCATTTAGATATTCGTACTCAACATTACCAATGCGATGCAATGGACATTGCATTTATTAACTCTAAAGGATTTGGTGGTAATAACGCAACGGCAACAGTACTTTCACCAACAATCACATTAAAAATGCTAGCAAAGCGTCATGGTGATGCGGTTATGGCGCAATATCAAGACCGTCATACTCAAGTTGCACAAGCCCAAGCTGACTACCAAAAACAGGCTGATTTAGGTCATTATGAGCTTATATATCGTTTTGGTGATGGACTAATTGACGAAAATGACATTGAAATTTGTGAAGATTCAATGACAATCCCTGGTTTTGATAAGAAGGTTTTGTTAACAAAATCAAACCCATACCAGGATATGTTTTAAGATCAAGACATGTTTAAGCACATTCTTGACAGCAAGGCGCTTTTAAAGCGCCTTTTTTAGTGCTATAAATGTTCCTATCTAAGGGAATTGGAGCAATTACTCATGATCAAACTTACTAAATTTGCTGTACTTTGTTCACTAATCGGATTACCAACACATACTTTAGCACGAGACGTTAATGACTTAGGTATTGACGTACAAGCTGCTACATCGGCCTATATCGTTAAAAATCAAAATCCGCGTTTTGCTGGTAGCTACAATGGCTCTCGATTAGAAGGGTGGGCGTTAATGTCGTATGTACTTGACACACAAGGTAAAGCGAAAGACATTGAAGTGATCATGGCCTCCGATACCCGTGGTAGTGAAGAAAACGCAGAGAAATATTTAACTAATTTAGAGTTTGCACCAGCCACTAAAGAGGGTAAAACAGTTGAAGGTGGGTATCTATTTTCATTTGAAGTAGGGAAATATTTTAACGGTTACTCAAATGATAAAGCGAGCCGTGGTTTTATTAATGAATACGATGAAATTAATAAAATGCTTCAAGCCAAAGAGTTTAAAAAAGCTGAGCAGGCATTGGCTAAGTTATATAAAGATCACACCAAAAACACCTCTGAGCAGGCGTTATTTGCTTGGTTAAAAAGTCAATTTTATTACTACCAACAGCAATGGTTTGGCTTTGATGAGCAATTGTCGATAGCCTATTTATTGCGAGCAAAATTACCAACAGATATTCAGTATTTAGTCGCTAAAAGTGCTCTGCAGTGGTATAGCTTTAAGGGCGATTTTAACCTCGCTTACAATGCTATTTATGCACTTGATAATATCGAAGGTAAAGAATTCTCAGAAGAAAATAAGCTTGCTACAATTAAGCAAATTGATGACTTGTTAGCCCGCACACCGCAAATCAATTCACAAATTAATGTTTCAAAAGATAAGCTGTCTTATTTATCTTTGTCTCGCGGTTCTATCAAGATAGAGGGCGCAAGTGATGTATCTAAATTACAGATCCGTTGTGCTGATCAAGTCATTGATCTTGAAGCCAGTGAGTTAGTTAACTATGTCATTGATGAGCAAAGCAGACGCTGCGGTTTATTAGTTAAATCTGCAAACCCAGCTGAAATTAAAGTTAAACAAACAGGGTATGCCATTGTTAACTCTAAATACGATGCTAGTTAGCTGTTTACTTTAAGCGTTTAACATACCTTAGCGTTACGAAATTAATTAATGCCATTAAAAAGGCAATTTCGTAGCGACTGAATGCCACAGCTATGCCAATAAGTCCCATATTCCAAATACTGGCTGCTGTGGCTGTTCCATAAGTTGAATTTTTGTTCTTCAAAATGGCACCGCCACCGATAAAGCCAATACCTGTGATAATCCCTTCTAGTACTTTTGATTCAGCCTCAGAGCTTGTCAAAACAGACATGCCCACTAATGCATAACCACAAGATGCAACGGCTACTAACGGAAAAGTTCGAAGACCAGCGCCATTACTGGTTTTTTCACGGTCAAATGCCATGGGCAAGGCAAGTAAATAGGCAATACCTAAGTGAATTAAATTATCGAGAATTTCATACCAATCAAAATTAAAGTCCATACTTAGCTCCTTGCGATGTTAATTTTGACTGAGCTGCAATTTCAATACCCGATCAACAAATTAAATAAAATGAGGAAACTAGGGACATGTAGCCGGGTTTTAAAAAGTAAGGCTTGGTATACTTTGCGCTTTTTACGCATTGCTATGTCATTTTTCAGTCTTTTGGCTGTTTGAATTTCAGCCATGCTAACAGTATGCTAATCACGCTGAATAAATAGGCTTCACTTTGAAACATTCCACCTCACCTCTTGAAAAGACCGCGCTTGCACTGTGTATGTTTGGTGCTCTCATTGCTGTTGTATTGCCGGACATTATCACTGAGCAAGTACAACCGTTTGTACAAATGGTTTTAAAGTGGATAGGTAGTAGCTTTTTCTTGATGATCAATTTTTTATTGTTTGCCATCATAATATTAGCCGTAAGTCCATTAGGAAGCCGCAAAGTTGGTGGCGAACATGCTGTTGTTGAGTATTCAAACTTTGGTTGGTTTGCTATGCTGTTTGCTGCTGGAATGGGCTCAGGGTTGGTTTTTTGGGGTGTAGCAGAGCCTGCATTACACTCCCTTGACCCACCACTTAAACAAAGCTTATACCCAGACAGACTAGCAAGTAGCTTGGCTTTAACCTTGGTCAATTGGGGCGCTCATGCTTGGGCTCTTTATGCAGTCTTTGCATTAGTTCTTGGCGGGTTAACACAGTACAGTGGTAAGTCAGGAGATATATGTGCTCCTGTTTTAACGGCACTTGGCAATCGGTTTGATAGATCTGCAAAATATACAGTCTCGTTTATTGTAAAATTAACTGCGGTGCTCTCGATATTTTTTGGTGTAGTGGGGACCATAGCAAATTCAACTTTACTGATCAGTAAAGGTGTTGAGATCGAGTTGGGTGTTACTTCAACATTATTAGTTGGGTCTTTAATCGTTTGTTTGTTAGCAGTTATTTATTCTCTGTCGGTTAAGTTTGGTTTACGCCGCGGTGTGCAATCACTGAGCATATTTAATGTGCTTTTGGCATTTAGTTTGCTCGTTTGGTTGCTAATAGTGGTGCCGATTGCGCCCATTATTAAAATTGCATTAGATGGAACCGGCTACTATTTACAGTTACTTGCGACCGGCACTTGGCAATTTGATAGCCAATTAAAAACACCAGATTGGGCCAATCATTGGACATATAACTACTACTTTTGGTGGTTAGCATGGGGACCATTCGTCGGCGTGTTCCTAGCCAAAATTAGTCAGGGGCGTAAGGTTTGGCAATTTATTATGGCGGTTGTGTGCATTCCAACTTTAGTCACAATTATCTGGTTTGCGACTTTTTCAGGCGCAGCGATTGAATGGGATAGACTCAATCAAGCAGGCATTTTAGCTGCAATTAGACAAGATTACAGCCAAGGCCTATTTGTATTTTTTCATCAATTAGGTTGGCAAGGGACCGTGTTTATTTGGTCAAGTTTGTTATTACTATTGGTATTTGTGGCAACCTCAGCTGACTCTGCAATTTTAGTGATAAGAGAGCTTGTTGGAGCTAAAAATAATCGTGTGACCCTCTACGCATGGTGTTTTGCTTTATTTATATGCAGCTTTTCATTATTGCTGTTACAAGATGAGCCCTTAAATCGTAGCGTTGCAATTTTAGGCGCTTTACCTTTCTTACTAATATTTTTATTACAGCTGGTCGGTTTTTTAAAAGAGTTTATTCGCGATATTTGTGATTAATACCAACCCAAGAACAATTACCTCAAAGTAGATCACTTAATTAAGCGAGTTGGTATCACTACATTTTCTTACAGTAAAATTAAGCGTTTGCTATTATGCTCATAAAATAAGCTTAAGTATATTGGAAGACCCATGCTTAATTGTTGTCAAATAAACCATGTCATAAAAGAATGTGTTGTGTTAAAGCTGAACCGAAAAAAGACCTACAATGATGGATAGCTTTAACAATGAAGATTAACTTCTCAAAACTTGTTATCTACTCACTAATTTATCAATTAACGGGGTGTACCTTGGCGGGAGCTTTTATTGATGGTTCTGCAAAAAACTCACCATCAACTAAGCTTGGAAGTACAAATGCAAATCATGCTGAGACTACAATAAAAGATCCCGAGGGTTTCTCATTCGCAAAGCTAGGTTTTGAAATTGACAGTGCTGTGATTGGCTTATTAAAAGCGAAAGACAAAGAACCGCAACTGGTTTGCAGGCAAATCAGTCAAAGTATCAAAGAGTGTGAGGAAATAAAGCCCTCACACTAGTCATTACTTATTAAAAATACTTTTGATGAAACATTAGGTGTTCATCAATAAAGCTGCTGATAAAGAAGTAACTATGATCATAACCAGCGTGCATGTTAATTTCAGCGGGGTAATCTTTTTCGTTCACGACAGCAAATAAGTTCTCGGTTTTGAGTTGCTCAGTTAAGAAGTTATCGGCTTCACCTTGATCAATACGCATCGGTAAATAATCGTCAGCAATTGCTTTTTTCATTAACTCACAGCTATCGTATTCGAGCCAATTTGCTTTATCACTGCCAAGGTAATTGCTAAACGCCTTTTCACCCCAAGGGCAATTCATCGGGTTCACAATCGGGCTAAAAGCACTGGCGCTAACGTACTGCTTAGGGTTTTTAAGTGCAATCATTAGCGCGCCATGACCACCCATAGAGTGTCCGGCAATGGCTTTTTTGTTAGTAACAGGGAAGTGTGCCTCAATCAGTGCTGGTAACTCAGCAACAACATAATCGTACATGTTGTAATGCACATTATAAGGTGCTTGGGTTGCATTAACATAAAAGCCTGCACCTTGACCAAAATCGTAGTTTTCGTCGTCAGGAACATTATCACCGCGCGGGCTAGTATCTGGGGCGACGATAGCAATACCTAGTTCAGCCGCTTTTTTAAAAGCTCCCGCTTTTTGCATAAAGTTTTCATCAGTGCAGGTTAAACCTGATAACCAATACATTACAGGTACTTTATTCGTTTCGCTGGCACCAGGCGGTAAAAATATAGCAAAGCGCATGGCACAATGTGTACTGTTAGCTTGGTGGGTATATTGTTTATGCCAGCCACCGCTGACTTTTGTTGAGCTTATGTTTTCTAGCATAACCACATCCTTGAAACAAAAGCGCTAGGTAGTAACCTAGCGCAAAATTAAAAGATTAATAATGAATAACTGAGCGAATACTCTTACCTTCGTGCATTAAGTCGAAAGCTTCATTGATATCTTCCAGTTTCATGGTGTGTGTGATGAAATCATTCAACGCAAATTCACCATTCATATAGCGCTCAACAATCTCTGGTAGCTCAGAGCGACCTTTAACGCCACCAAATGCACTACCACGCCATACACGGCCTGTTACTAGTTGGAATGGACGGGTAGAGATCTCTTGACCTGCGCCTGCAACACCGATAATTACTGATTCGCCCCAACCTTTGTGACAACACTCAAGGGCAGAGCGCATAACATTAACGTTGCCGATACATTCAAATGAGAAATCAACACCGCCGTCAGTCATTTCAACAATGACTTCTTGGATTGGTTTGTCGTAGTCATTTGGATTAATTAAATCAGTTGCGCCTAATTTAGTAGCTAATTCGAACTTGCTGGTATTAATATCAACACCAATAATACGGCTTGCGCCAGCCATAGTTGCACCAATGATGGCAGATAAACCAATACCACCTAGACCAAAAATAGCAACAGTATCACCTTTTTGAACTTTTGCTGTTTTAGTCACAGCACCCATACCCGTTGTTACACCACAACCAAGTAAACAAATTTCTTCAAGAGGTGCTTCTTTGCTCACTTTAGCAAGTGAAATCTCAGGTAATACAGTGTATTCAGAGAAAGTAGAGCAACCCATGTAGTGATAAATTGGTTGACCATCTTTATAGAAACGCGTTGTGCCATCTGGCATTAAACCTTTACCTTGCGTTTCACGTACCGCAGAGCATAAGTTTGTTTTGCCAGACTTACACATCTTACACTCGCCACATTCAGCAGTGTAAAGAGGAATAACATGATCGCCTACTTCAACGTGCGTTACGCCTTCACCAACAGCTTCAACAATACCACCGCCTTCATGGCCAAGGATTGCTGGGAAAATACCTTCAGGGTCTTCACCAGACAAAGTGAATGCATCGGTATGACAAACACCTGTAGCAACAATCTTTACCAGTACTTCGCCTTTTTTAGGCATCATTACATCCACTTCTTCAATTGAGAGTGGTTGATTTGGACCCCAAGCGATAGCCGCTTTTGATTTAATAAAATCAGTCATAACGTTCCCTTATAGTTGTTGGAAGTAAGTAATAAACTTAGTCTATTTTATTTATTTCTCAATGAATGATAATCTTAGTTTTATTAAAACACTTTTACAGTATGGTAATAATGAATCGTTGGCACGGAATTGATGAATTTTTAGCGGTAGCCGAAACCGGTAGTTTTACAAAAGCAAGTAAACTGCTGGGTATGTCAGTGGCGCACGTAAGCCGTTATGTGAGTCAATTAGAAGAACGATTAAACACACAATTGCTAACCCGAACGACCCGTAAAGTAGTGCTAACGCAAGAGGGACAAGTGTTTGCGCATCAAACAAAACAGTTACAGCATGCTATGGATGATGCCACGGCACTGCTTGCCGAGCAGCAACTGACACCTAAAGGCAGCATCAAACTGACAGCCCCTGTCATGTATGGTGAAAGCTACATAATGCCTGCGGTGCATACATTTATGCAAAAGCACCCAGATATTGAAGTAATCAGTCATTTAAGTAATGAGCAAGTCAATCTATTAGAAGAAGGGTATGACTTAGCTATTCGGCTAGGTCATCTAAAGGATTCATCTTTAAAAGCTCGGCGCATTAGCCAACGCAGGCTGGTTATATGTTGTAGTCCCGAATACATAAATAATTATGGGCAACCGCACAGTGTCAGTGAATTAAGTCAGCACCATTGCCTCATCGGTAATAACAGCTACTGGCGGGTAAAAGAGCAGGGCCAAGATAAGCATATTAAAGTGGCTGGGCGTTTAGCATGTAATAGTGGTTGGGCATTGGTGGATGCAGCTATTAAAGGGTTAGGCATCGTGCAATTACCGGATTATTATGTCAATGAGCACCTAGCCAATGGCAAGTTGACCGCTGTACTTTCGAATGTTGCACCTGCACCTGAAGGTGTATGGGGGGTGTACCCACCTAGGCAATTTATAGCAACCAATGTAAAAGCATTACTTGACCATTTGGTCGCTACTGTTCAAGTATCAGATTTATAATTATTTTTTACAATTTCGCGCATCCCATGCTGGCTAAATCTATGCTAACATGAGCGCATATTTAGCCCTTGGAATATTCATAACTTATTATGTTTCAACCTGTTAGCCTTTTTATAGGGCTGAGATATAGTCGCTCCTCAAAGGGCAATGCTTTTATCTCATTCATTTCATTTTTCTCAATTGCGGGCATTGCTATAGGCTTAATGGCCTTGTTTACAGTCAGTTCTGTAATGAATGGCTTTGAAAATAACCTCAAAACAAACATGCTTGGTTTAATTCCCCATATCGAAGTATCAGCTGAAGATAATTCGAAAGAAACCATGTTGCAGTTAAAGCAGCAACTAGAAAATTCTCAAGATATTAAACAAGTTAACCTGTATCGTCATGGTGAAGCCATTTTACAAACTAACCAAGATTTGCATGGTGTGTTGTTACAAGGGCTCTATGATGAAGGAAGCTCCCTTTATAACGTAAAAGATAAAATTGTTGCCGGTAATTGGTCTTTGGTAATGGACAGCAATTACCACATTGCAATTAGCCGCTATTTGAGCCGCAAATTGGGTATTTCGCTTGGGGATAAAGTACGGGTGATCATGCCTAATGCCAGTTCGTATACACCGCTTGGTCGAGTACCTAGCCAACGTTTGTTTACCGTTGCTGCACTGTATGAAACACAATCTGAAATTGATATGTCATTGGCATTTACCAGTGGTTATTCGTTAGGCCGAGTTTTAAAACTGGCAAAATCAGCAGCACCCAACTTGAGTATCTCTTTGTACGAACCTTTTTCCGTAGAGCAAGTATTGCAATCTAAAACAGCAATTTTAAATGATTACACAGTAACTGATTGGCGAGCTAGTCAAGGGACGTTATTTGCCGCTGTGGCGATGGAAAAGCGTATTATGTCTATGTTACTTGGTTTAATTGTGCTTGTTGCGGTGTTTAATATAGTTTCTGCATTAACCATGATGGTAAGTGAAAAACAAAGTGAAGTGGCTATCTTACAAACGCTGGGTTTAACTCCTTTGCAAGTTCAGCATGTATTTATGATCCAAGGTTTATACAATGGTGTTATTGGCACCAGCATTGGTGCGTTACTTGGCGTGCTATTGAGTAGCAATATAAATGAGTTATTGAATATGTTAGGCATTAATTTATTAGCGGGTGTGAGTTTACCCATTAAATTTGATGTTATGAGTTTGAGCCTAATTGCCGCAGGGAGTATTGCTATGAGCTTTTTAGCTACTTTGTATCCTGCCCGCAAAGCTGCAAAAGTGAATCCAGCAGAGGTATTACGTTATGAGTGATTTAGTGATTAATTGTCAGCAGCTTAATAAAGTGTATCAAGATGGCGATAATCAGGTTGCAGTCTTAAAAGGGGTTGATTTAACGCTCAATCAGGGCGAAATGTTAGCCGTTGTAGGTAGTTCTGGTTCTGGTAAAAGTACTTTATTACATATATTAGGCACCTTAGATAATGCGACAGATGGAACCGTTGAAATCAAAGGTCAACAGGTTGCTAAATTAAACCGAAAACAACAAGCGAGTTTCCGCAACGAAAATTTGGGCTTTATTTATCAATTCCATCATTTATTAATGGAATTTACTGCCATTGAAAATGTTGCTATGCCACTTTTAATTAAAGGTTTAAGCGCAAAAGCGGCAAACGAAAAAGCCCTCAACATGCTAGATAAAGTAGGGTTATCTCATCGTTGCGAACATAAACCATCGGCGTTGTCAGGCGGTGAGAGACAGCGGGTTGCAATAGCACGTGCATTGGTAACAGAGCCTGCGTTGGTGCTAGCCGATGAACCAACGGGTAACTTAGATAAACAAAACGCAATTAAGATTTATGACTTGATTAAAGAGTTAAATACCAGCTTAAAAACTAGTTTTGTTGTGGTAACCCATGATTTAGAGCTTGCAGATAAACTAGGCAAAATTGCCTATTTAGATGATGGTAAGCTTGCAATTAAAGAGTCTCAGCATGTTGCTTAGTGCCTTTATTTCAAAACGATTTCGCGCTCACAGTGGCCAAAAAGAGGGGCAAAATGGTTTTGTAAGCTTTATTGCTAAAGCATCGACAATCGGCATACTTTTGGGAGTCGCCGTATTAATTGTTGCTCTATCAGTGATTAATGGCTTTGAGCAACAACTAGTGCATCGGCTTTTATCGGTTGTACCGCAAGTTGAATACGTTGCTCCTAATAAACCAATCAATAATTGGAAGTCAAAAGTTGCTTTATTGCGCTCTCAAGCCGGTGTAACAGGTGCAGCACCTTTTATTAGTGTCAACGGCATGGCGCAGTTTAAAAGTGAGTTAAAAGCGGTTGAAGTGCGTGGCGTTAGCCCAGAGTTTGAAAACCAAGTATCGGCGTTAAACCAATTTACAGAAGGGCGCTTAGTTAGTCAGTTACAACAAGAAGATGTACTTTTAGGACAACAAATAGTCAACCGGTTAGGTCTTAAAATTGGCGACCCAGTTACCTTATTAATCCCACAGATAAACCAGCAAAGTAACACCTTACTTGCTCCAAAGCGAGTGAGTTTGAATCTTGCGGGTATTATTAAAATGGGCGGCCCAATTGATGAAACAGCGGCTTTTATTCGCCTCGACAAAGCGCAAAGTGTACTGAGTTTCGATGAAAACCAAGTAACCGGTTTACGGTTACAAGTAGCTGATGTATTTGCTGCTCATCAAACCGCTATGCGGGTGGGGCAAGTTATCCCAGATTATGTCTATGTCTCTAGTTGGTTCAGAACGCAAGGCAGCTTATATCAAGATATTCAAATGGTTCGAACTATTGTGTATATCGTGGTGTTTCTAATTATTGCCGTAGCTAGTTTTAATATTGTTTCATCACTTGTTATGGAAGTACGCGAAAAACAGGCAAATATTGCGATTTTGAAAACCATGGGAGCACAAGACAGTACGATTTTAGCCACCTTTGTTATGCAAGGATTTACGCAAGCACTTATTGGCGTAATACTTGGAACGATTATAGGTGTTATGCTTGCATTAAATATTAGTGAATTATTCTCGTGGATCAGTCATTTGTTAGGTGACAATCCATTACAAGGTGTTTATTTCATTGAGTTTTTACCTAGTAAACTCGTTTGGCAAGATATCGTTATCACGGTGATTGTTACCTTTGTCCTCGCTATTTTGGCAACATTATACCCTGCGTGGCAAGCAACCCGAGTAGACCCAGCAAAAGTACTGGGTAATTAAGGAATGTTAATGGATAAGCAAAGGATTATCGATTTTTGGTTTAATGAATTAGGCTCAGATGCTTGGTATAAGCAATCTGATGACACTGATGCATTAATTACGGTTAAGTTTTCAGAATGTCTATTGCAAGTTATCGCTGGCGAGCATGCTGACTGGCGAGTGGATGCCCTAGGCTCTTTAGCTGAAATTATCGTGTTAGATCAGTTTTCACGCAATATTTATCGAAATACTGCACAGGCTTTTAGCCAAGATCCACAAGCATTAAGCTTAGCGCAAAGAGCAATTGAACTTGGCTTTGATAAAAAGTTGCCCAGCTCTCAAGCTGCGTTTATTTATATGCCGTTTATGCATAGTGAATCCAAAGTTATTCATCAGCAGGCTGAGCAATTGTTTAAAGGCATGAGTAATTATGAATTTGAACTAAAGCACAAAGTTATTATTGATAGGTTTGGTCGCTATCCACACCGCAACGCAATTTTAGGTCGTGAATCAACACCTGAAGAGCTGCAATTTTTAACTCAACCTAACTCTTCTTTTTGAGTTGACTGAATAGTAGGCAAGTAAATTAAAATGCCCTTTGATTGCCCGTAAACACTTGCACAGCGCCATTTTAAACCTTAAAGTGTCAGAAATGTTGTAAAAGAGTAACCACCATGGAACAAAAACAAGCAAGACCATTAACACCAGAAGAACAAGCCGAAGCGCAAAAACAAAGTGTTATGTGGCAAAGAGAATGTTTCCAGAATGCACAAAAGCATTTAGCTGAAAAAGGCGTTATCCCGCAAACAGTTGTTGAGAAAGAAAGCCGTTTCATTGCGCCATTAGTGGCTATTTGGAAGTTTAAAGCACAAAATGGTAAAAGCTATTGGGTTATCACAGGGCGTTTACCAACCGATCACGCAGAAGCGAGTGCAGCAACCAATGCCCGTGAAGTACTTAGATATTTCTCAATGCAATGGCAACTAAAGGCTGATCAACTAATGCAGTCAGGCGCTGTAGATAAGACCAAAGTAGATTTTGCTAATTTACTCATTAACCGCGCTCATGGTTTATATGAGTTATTCGAAAAAGATGACATGTGGCAAAATGAGCCAGCTTAACTTTAAATAAAAAAGCTGAATAATTATATTCAGCTTTTTAAACCATCTAGTGCACCAAAGTGAATGGCCGCGTATCAAATTGCTTGATAGGGCAGAGCATCCGTTGTCTTGGAATTCCTGCCTCCATAAATACTAAGCCATCAGCCGAAAACCCATTTCGTTTAAATCGATCAACTTCATTTAATATGCAATTGATACTAACGCAATCACAGCCTTGTTTTTCAGCTAAACCTACTAAGTAATTCAATAATGATTTGTAAACCGATCGGTTACGGTGTTCAGGTAATACAGCAATCCGCCCAATTAAGCCATCATTACACAAGCGCCCAGTCGCAACTGGACATTTATTACTTTCATCAGTAACAAGTACGTGATGAGCCGTTTTATCTAAATGGTCAAATTCGACGTGTTTTGGAATATGTAATTCGCAAACAAATACCCTCTCTCGGATTTGTTGCAATAGTTCCTTGTCGATACTCCATTCAACTTCATCTATCATGTAGCCCATATAAACACGCTCCTAACAAAACCAAATACCCTCATTTAATAGTGTAGTAAAAGTTTTTAGGAAAATGTGGTTATTTTTTGAACTATTTATGTCGCTAGCGGTCAGTGATGTTTGGTCTGTTAATCTTTTTATTAGAGAAAGATCTTCTAGATCATGCATATAATTGACCCCATTAACACTAAAAAGTACTTTATCATCGATAATTTGATAAATTGCACGTGTGCCGCCTAAGCGTTCAAAAATGAGCATATCATCATCTAACAGTGCTTTTACATCATCAAGCGTGTATGGTTCTTCTAGTGGTGCTAGGTCCATTTCATGTTTTGGCTGGCTCATACTATTGCCAAGCCATGTCTTAAATACTGAGTCATCATTGATTGCAGCAATCATTAATTGCTTCACTTTTTCGGCTTCAGTTTGGCTTAGTTCACCTTTTGAGGCACGTAATTTTAGCTCTGGATCACCATATCGTTGATTACCAAGCTCAGTATCAATCAGGTGATCTGCAAATTGGGATAACAAGTCGCGTTGGTTTGGTGCTCTAAAACCTACAGAATAATTAAGTGCATTTTCAACAGCGTAACCCTCGTGCGGGCAGCCTGGTGGAATATAAAGAATATCACCCGGTTCTAACACACAATCGATCACGGCAGGAAATTGCTCAACTTGTAATAAGCTTTTATTTTGCGCAAATTGTTTTAAGTTCGCATCAGGTAAACCAACGCGCCAATGGCGTTTACCTTCGCCCTGAATAATAAACACATCGTATTGATCTAAATGCGGACCCACGCCACCACCCGGCGTAGAGTAGCTGATCATCAAGTCATCGATACGCCAGTTAGGAATAAAGCGAAATGGTTCCAGTAGTTGCGCTGCATCGTTATGCCAATGGTCAACCGCTTGTACGAGTAACGTAGCGTGCTTCTCAGTTAGCAAGCTAAAGTCTTCAAATGGACCATGGTATGCTTGCCAATCATCTGAGTGATTGGTCACAATACGTGATTCAATGCTTTCTTCCATGGCAAGCCCAGCAAGTTCTTCGGGCTCAATAGGATCAGCAAAATCTTTGAAGCCTTGCTTAATAAGTAATGGTTTTTTTTGCCAATACTCAGCTAAAAATTGCTCTTGGGTTAATGAATTGATGGTTAATTGATACATAACATGACCTAAGCGAATTGATATAAAAAAAGCGAAAGGAAGGCCTTTCGCTTTTTTAAGTCTTAATTTGAATTTAAGCTAAGTTGTCGATGAACTCAACAGCACGACCAATGTAATTAGCCGGTGTTAATTTTTTCATTTCTACTTTTGCTTCTTCAGGTAACTCAAGACCATCGATGAAATCAGCCATGATTTCTTGGTTTACGCGCTTACCACGAGTAAGGTCTTTAAGTTTTTCGTATGGCTTTTCGATACCATATTTACGCATTACCGTTTGAATTGGCTCTGCTAGTAATTCCCAGTTTTGGTCTAGCTCTTCTAGTAAACGCGCTTCGTTTACTTCAAGTTTGCTTACACCTTTTAATGTCGCTTGGTAAGCGATCAAAGTATAGCCCATACCAACACCTAGGTTACGTAACACTGTTGAGTCAGTTAAGTCACGTTGCCAGCGAGAAACAGGTAGTTTTTGCGCAAGGTGAGTAAAGATAGCGTTAGCAATACCTAAGTTACCTTCAGAGTTTTCAAAATCAATCGGGTTTACTTTGTGAGGCATAGTAGATGAACCAATCTCACCTGCGATTGTTTTTTGTTTAAAGTGGTTTAGTGCAATGTAGCCCCAAACGTCACGGTCAAAATCAAGTAATACAGTGTTGAAACGTGCAACTGCATCGAATAACTCTGCAATGTAATCATGCGGCTCGATTTGTGTTGTGAATGGGTTAAATGTTAAACCTAGGCTTGTTACAAATTGCTCAGCGTGGCTGTGCCAATCGTAATCTGGGTAAGCACTAAGGTGAGCGTTGTAGTTACCTACAGCACCGTTGATTTTACCTAACATTTCTACCTTGGCAATTTGGTCACGTTGACGCTTTAAGCGCATGTATACGTTTGCAAACTCTTTGCCCATTGTAGATGGCGTAGCAGGTTGACCGTGGGTACGCGTCATCATCGCAACTGACTTGTACTCAACTGCTTTTTCTTTCAATGCATTTAGAAGTTGGTCACAGTATGGAAGTAATACTTTATCACGCGCTTCTGTAAGCATTAAACCGTGAGACAGGTTATTGATGTCTTCTGAAGTACAGGCAAAGTGAATGAATTCGTTAACTGCGTTAAGCTCTGCGTTGTCAGCTACTTTCTCTTTAAGTAGGTATTCAACTGCTTTTACGTCATGGTTAGTTGTGCGCTCGATCTCTTTAACGCGTGCAGCATCCGCTTCGCTAAAGTTATCAACAATGGCATTAAGTAAAGCATTAGCCTCGTCGCTAAATGCCGGTACTTCTGTGATTGCGCTTGCTGCAGACAAAGCTTGTAACCAACGAACTTCAACAGTTACACGGTATTTGATTAAACCAAATTCGCTGAAAATGCTGCGTAGTTCCGTGGTCTTGCTGCCATAGCGACCATCTACCGGAGAGATAGCGGTTAACGCTGAAAGCTCCATAATGACTCCTAAATTGTCTAGTTTGAACGATAATTAAATTGATTGTTTAGCAATAGCGAGGATTTTTCTTTTTGCAAAGAAAAAATGACGGCGCTTACCGCCCATTTGTCGCCATAACACGGCACTACGAATTCCGGCCAATAATAGGGCACGAATTTTGTTTTGCGTGAGCTGCTGTTTTAATAACTCTGGCTTGCCGTACACTTGAATACGATGCCCAAGGGGGCTTAGCACCGATGAGTAAATATCAGCAAGCGCTGCTACAACAGTGTCATCTGTGATAGCAAAATGGTCGAGGCGACGTTTAACATCATCAATGCGACGACCTAATTCATTTAAGCTGTTTTGTTTTGAACTTAATGCACGTTCTAATTGCATTAAACCACCCACATATTTCACGATTTCGACGTCTTTGTCTGCGCCGGCAGAAAGCTGTGCAATCAAAATGCGATAGCCTTCACGTAAATTATGTTTACCCTGATACACATCTTCAGGGCTATTTGGTGATGTTTCAATTATACAGTTTAATAACTTTTCTAATTCGTGGTCGCTACCTTGGCCATATTGCGCAACTTTTTGTACTTGTTTAGCAACTTGACACATGGCAGCTAACGCCATGACTTGGTGTTCTGTCATTATTTGATCACCGAATCAATAATCCCACCGCCTAAGCAGACTTCGTCAGCATAGAAAACGGCTGATTGACCAGGAGTCACGGCTTTTTGTGGCTCATCAAATAACACGCGTGCCATACCATCTTCACCAACGAGTAATGTACAACTGATATCTTCTTGGCGATAACGGGTTTTAACCGTACAGCGCGTAGTCCCTTTAGGGCCTTCGCGGTCAACCCAGTGAAGTTGATTTGCATTTAAGCCATTACTGTATAGGCGAGGGTGGTCTTTACCTTGGCCAACTACTAGTACGTTGCGCTCAACGTCTTTATCTACAACGTACCAAGGTTCACCTGAGCCTTCTTTCATGCCACCAATTAATAGGCCTTTACGTTGACCCAGCGTGTGGTACATCAAACCTTCGTGCTCACCCACTTCATTGCCATCGGTATCTTCGATTTTACCTGGCTGAGCTGGTAAGAATTTTTGTAAAAAGTCTTTAAATTTACGCTCACCGATAAAGCAAATACCAGTGCTGTCTTTTTTATCATGCGTAATTAAATCTTGCTCTTCAGCAATACGGCGTACTTCTGGTTTTGCAATGTCGCCAACAGGGAAAAGTGTTTGTGCAATATGCTCATGGCTTAATGTGTACAAGAAATAGCTTTGATCTTTGTTGTCATCAAGACCACGACACATGACAAATTTATCACCACGTTTTTCGCGGCGTACATAGTGACCAGTCGCGATATAATCTGCACCCAGTGCTTGCGCTGCAAATTCTAAAAATGCTTTGAATTTGATTTCTTTATTACACATGATGTCTGGGTTTGGTGTACGGCCTGCTTTGTACTCAGCTAAAAAGTACTCAAATACGTTGTCCCAGTATTCGGCTGCAAAATTTACAGTGTGAAGCTCAATGCCTAGCTTGTCGCACACAGCTTGTGCGTCTTTTAGGTCTTCAGCTGCAGCGCAATATTCATCATTATCGTCTTCTTCCCAGTTTTTCATGAACAGGCCTTCAACTTGATAGCCTTGCTGCTTTAATAAATACGCTGATACAGAAGAATCAACACCGCCGGACATACCCACGATGACTTTAATGTGACTATTTTCGCTCATAATATTCGCTGTCATTTTTAACTGCTATGGAAAGGGCGGTATTATATACCCAAACCACCTCAAGATGCGAGTTTCAGTTGGAATTAAAAGCGATTTAGGCAAGGCATTGATTGCAAGTAATAGTGGGTTGGATATAGCATACTTTTAGACGCCCAAACCAGCCAAAATTACAGCGGTTATTGGTAAATCAAACTTAAGGGGTAGGCTTGGCCAGCTAAATGATCTTCAATGCATTTTAAAACCAGCGGGCTTCTAAGTGGTAAGTTTCTTATTTGCTCAATGCTAAACCAATCGGCACTGAGAATGTCATTATCTTGGGGGGATGGTAAATATAGCTCTGGGCAAGTAAAAGCAAAGCTAAAACGCATATAATGGACGCCATTAGCCGCATGTAAATTGTAAATACCAACCAGATGGCTGGCATTAAGGCTAATACCTGTCTCTTCAATAAGCTCACGACAAGCAGCTTCAGCTAAGGTTTCATTTGCCTCCAAATGACCGGCAGGCTGGTTATAACAGATCTCACCTGTGTGTTTATCGCGTTCTTTAACAAGTAAAAACTTATCTTCGCATGTAACGATAGCCGCGACTGTGACATTAGGTTTATGCATCTGGATTGTTCACGACTTTAAACTGACCACTATCCAAACCATTGAGAGTATAGTTACCAATGCTGTAACGAATTAATCGTAAAGTAGGAAAGCCAACATGAGCAGTCATGCGACGAACTTGGCGATTGCGTCCCTCAGTGATAGAGATTTCCAACCAGCTGGTAGGTATGTTTTTTCGCTCGCGAACGGGCGGGGTGCGCGGCCAAATTGATGGTTCGTTAATGCGTTTAACCTTGGCAGGCTTGGTCATGCCATCTTTAAGCTCTACGCCTTTGTTTAGGGCAAAAATAGCCTCATCACTGACATCGCCTTCTACTTGAACCCAATACGTTTTAGCTGTTTTTTTATTGGGTTCAGTGAGTGTATGTTGTAACTTGCCGCAGTTTGTAAGTAGCAAAAGCCCTTCGCTATCTCTGTCTAAGCGTCCTGCTGCATACACGTTTTTAATACTAATAAAGTCGGCAAGCGTTTTGCGGTTTTGATCATCAGTAAATTGGCAAAGCACATCAAATGGTTTGTTAAACAGCACTACTTTGCGCTGCTCTGGGCTGATTGCTTTTTTAACTTGGCGTTTTTGCGTGGGCCTTGAATACGTTCGACCGCTACTACGACGTGGTTTGCTATTGGCTTTGTTTACCATTAAATGCACCTAGCCGGTTTAGGCAAACCTGCAATTTTAGTTGCTTGTTTAGCTGGGCCTTTGGGAAATAGTTTATATAAGTACATACTATTACCTTTTTCTTCACCTAGTTTTTGGGCCATGGCTTTGACCAGCATACGGATTGCTGGGCTGGTGTTGTATTCTAAGTAAAAATCACGCACAAAGTGCACAACTTCCCAGTGCTGTTCACTTAACGTAATATTCTCTTGCTCAGCAATGATTGGTGCAAGCTCTTCACACCAATCATTTGAGTCAAGTAAATAACCTTGTTTGTCAGTTTCTATTTGTTTGTTATTAAATTCAAGCATGGTTTACCAAGTAATCGTGTTCTTTGTGTTTAAAGTCATTTCTACAAATTGCGTGTAGTCGATTGCGATGTCGCCCAAGCTTATAGAGATATTTCGTGCTGTGGCATCTTCATTGAGTAAATATAAAGCGGATGAAAATTGCTTAAATTGCGTGCTGCTGTAGCAAGCGTCGCTAACTAATAGAATAGTATCCTCTGCGGCTATTAAATTTGCTAGCGTATTGGTGCAATAATGAGAAAGTGGTTTAGCAAATATATGAAGTGTGCTCATAATGTTACCACCTGATCTTGTTGGCTTATTAAATGACGTTGCTGCTCAAAACTGGCTACCTTCACATCAATAATTAATTTATCTTTTGTTAAATTAAAGTCTATTAATGATTTTTCACACACATAAATATTTTCTACATCATATAACTCAAGCGTCTTAATGGTTTTAAAATAGTTTTTGATACCAAGTTGTTCTGGCTGTTGATTCTTTTTTAGAGCTAAAACTGCCTCACTACTGAGCAACCAGCTAATGTTTTGTTCAATAGCAGCGAAAATTAGCGTTGTGTCGAGTGAGTCACGAATATGCTGGTCATCAAACGGGCTGTGTTGGCTAATAACTAAAACGTTTTTCATTTAAATTGCACCCATTTATCAGCATCACTTGCAAGCATTGCAAACTCAGCTAACCCCGCCACTGTGAAAACACCCGTCTGGTTAATATCTAATCCTCGTTTTTCTGCAGCTGTAACGCATAATAAAAGCGGAATAGCTTGTTCATGTAAACCTTGCCACAAACGACTTATTGGTAGCTCGTCACTGGCAAGTTCTAAATGTTGGCTGGCATGAAAAACACCTGCTTGGTATAAAAATACAGCTGAGATAGTGTGACCTGACTCAATGCATGCCTGTGAAAATTTAATCAGACGTTGTGTAGTATCGTGGTCAGTCGGTGCAGTGTGAAGAGAAAGTACAAATTTTGCCAAAACGCATCCAATAAAAAAGCCCCTAGAAAGGGGCTATTTTAACAGAACTATTTAATTAGTCATCACTTGCACCAAGTAGGTGTAGAAGAGATGTAAATAAGTTATAGACGTTCAGGTATAAAGATACTGTGGCACGAATATAGTTAGTCTCGCCACCATTTATGATACGGCTTGTATCGAATAAGATTAAACCAGACATAATCAATACTACAGCTGCATTAATAACCATAAAGGTGATAGAGCTACCAATAAAGAGGTTTACTAAGCTTGCAATGATAACCACGATTAAACCAACAGTTAAAAAGCCGCCCATAAATGAGAAGTCTTTTTTAGTGGTAAGTGCATACGCAGACAAACCAAAGAAGATCAACGCAGTAGAACCAAGCGCTTGCATTATTAGCATTGGACCGTTCGGCATTGCTGCATAGTAGTTAAGCATAGGGCCAAGGCCCGCGCCCATCAAACCAGTAAATACAAACACCCATGCAACACCTGATGCACTGTCAGCCTTTTTGTTAACTACAAAAAGAACACCAAATGCAATCAAGCTAAATACTAACCCCATAAAATAAGGTAGATTCATCGCCATTGAAATACCTGCAGTTACTGCGCTAAAAGCAAGTGTCATAGCCAGTAAAAAGTAAGTATTTTTTAATACTTTATTTGTTTCAATAGTCGACATTACCGGTCTAGTGGTATTGTACGATTGATTAAACGCCATTGTTAGAGCTCCTTTGAATGAACTTAATTCGTTCGTTAGTTCCAATATTAAACTGAAACTAAGCCTATCAAGAGTTATATGTTTGGGCAAACCTTTGTAGATCAATAGACATGTAAAATAATCAAAAAGTTCAAATCGATTATATTTTGACTTTAATTGTGTTAATGCTGAGCGATTTAGTTGTTTTTTAATCACTTAAACAGATTTTTGAAAAAAAAGCTTCACAAACACAGCTGCCTTATCTATTATGCACGCCGTCGGAGAGATGGCAGAGTGGTCGAATGCACCGGTCTTGAAAACCGGCAGGGGTTTGTAGCCCCTCTAGGGTTCAAATCCCTATCTCTCCACCATTATTTTTACTACTTGCGTTAGCGAGTAGGTTTTTCGCATTCGGAGAGATGGCAGAGTGGTCGAATGCACCGGTCTTGAAAACCGGCAGGGGTTTGTAGCCCCTCTAGGGTTCAAATCCCTATCTCTCCACCATCATTGAAGCCGCTGAATTTATTCAGCGGCTTTTTTGTTTCTACAGCCTTTCCTCAGTCTTACAAATTACGACTATTGTCGATATTTCGCATTTCAACCACTTAGTCCATGCTTTACGTATCTCGTATTATCTTTGTGAAATTAGGGAATTTATGAAACATCGTTTAGCAAAGAGTGTAGGACTTTCATTATTATCGCCCGTTATCGTAGGTTGTATCCTCGGCCTTTATTATGCTTTTACCTTAGATGGTAATGGGCTGAGTATTTTTTTTAATCTACTTGTCAGTGCAATCGCTAATGCGCACATTGTGGGTCTTACAATGGCGGCGTTTGTAGTGCCGGGTTATTTACTTATGTATAAATATGCAAAAGTAAACTATTCGGGCGTTTTGACACTGGGATTATTAGGTGGGGCAATTTTTAGTTACTTGTTAAGTGCAACTACAGGGATGGCATTTGTAATCAATGCAGTAATGTCTGCCTTAGCAGCAGGGCTGTTTTTATTTGGTTTAAGACAGGGGTTAGCAACCCAATCTCGACATCAATAGCAGAATATTTAATCAAGCTAGCTTATTTTAAGGGCAAATTGTTTTTTTTTGCCCTTAAAAGGTTTCATTTATTGCTTACAAAGAGTACCTTTAGCTACTGTATGTTTAATAAGAAGTAGTTTGGTATGCAAAAGCAGGATTTTTACCAGTCATTAGTTAAACAAGCTGAATCACTAATTGCAGGTGAATCAAATGTCATTGCAAATATGGCAAATTTAAGTGCGTTGTTGTTTACCTCTTTAGAGGATATAAACTGGGCGGGCTTTTATCTAATGGATTCTCCCGAAGAATTAGTGTTAGGGCCGTTTCAAGGCAATCCAGCATGCATCCGTATTCCAGTAGGTAAAGGAGTATGTGGGACTGCTGCACAAACACAACAAACACAATTAGTTGAAGATGTTCACGCATTTGCAGGTCATATTGCATGTGATGCAGCATCAAATTCTGAAATTGTTGTACCTGTTTTTAAAGATGGTAAAGTGTTTGCTGTACTTGATATTGATAGCCCGAGCATTGGCCGTTTTGATACTGATGATCAAGCTGGTTTAGAAGCATTGGTAAAATGCTTTGAGGCAAATCTAAAATGAAAGATCTGCTAAATGTGCAAGATTACCTTTTTGCGATTCACGATGTAGGTGATTGGGAAGGGGAAGAAGAAGTTGTTGCTGAAAGGCTCAACGACTTGATTCACATGGCTTGGGATCGTCTACCTGATGACCTTGACTGTGAATCAATTGATGAAATTATTAATGGTATTTGGGAACACCTTCGCGGTGATTTAGCGCTTATTGAAGCGGACTTCGAAGAGTTGACCGACTGGGTAACACACTATGTCGATTCATCACTTGATGAAAAGATGTAATAAAAGGTTCTAACATGGAAACCACAAACAAGCTAAAAGATATTAATGAAGTACTGGATTTCTTATACCAAGAATTTCCACAATGTTTTAAACAAAAAGACGGCATTCAACCGCTAAAAGTAGGTATTTTTAAAGATATCGCTGAGCGCATTGAAGGTTCTGAGAAAGTAAGTAAAACTCAGGTTCGTCAAGCGCTAAGAAAATACACCTCTAATTGGCGTTATTTAGAAGCAGTAACTAAATCTGAGTTTCGTATCGATCTTGATGGTAATCAAGACGAAAAAGTGGAACAAGAACACGTTGAACATGCACAAAAAGCGTTAGAAGAAAGCCGTGCAAAAATGGCTAAACGCAAAAAGCAACAACGTCCACGCAAAGACGGTGACACAAAATCTTACAAAAAGAATACGGGTCATCATGCAAAATCAGCTGAAAAAGGCGCTAAAGTTAGCAATAAGCCTGCAAAAGCTGCACCTGCAAAACGTTCTGGAAAAGTTGAACCTTTACCTGCCTCTGAGGTCAAGGTAAATAGCAAAGTTAAAGTTAAACTTGGCCAAGCACTTGTTAATGCGGTTATTACTGAAGTGAACAAAGATGAGGTTCATGTTGAGTTAGTAACAGGGATGCAAGTTAAGACCAAAGCAGACAGCCTGTATATCATTTAATAGCTGTAAAAAATTAAGGAGTTGTGTATGAGTAATAAGTTTACGCTCATTCCGTTAGTCGCTGCCCTGTTTTCAGGTTCATTATTGGCATCTACAGACAATCTTACTGTTGAAGATTTGCCTATTCTTAAGCAAGAAAGCCAGCATAGTACGGCTAGTAAACGGGTGACAAACTTATTTACTCGTGCACACTACAAACCTATTCGTTTTAACGACGAATTATCTGAGCAAGTTTTTGATCGTTACATCGAATCCCTTGATTTCAACAAAAGTGTTTTTTTAGCTTCAGATATTGCATCATTCTCGCAATATAAAGACCAGTTTGATAATGCACTTTCGACAGGGAAGCTTGGGTTTGCTTTTGATATTTTTAACTTAAGCTTAAAACGACGTTTTGAGCGTTATGATTATTCATTGTCATTACTTGATAAAGAAATGACTTTTGATAAAGAAGATGAATACATGTTCGACCGCGAGGACGCGAGTTGGGCAACAACTCAGGCTGAGTTAGATGAGTTATGGCGTCAACGAGTTAAATATGATGCGTTACGCTTAAAAATGACAGGTAAAGATTGGCAAGGCATTAAAGATGTTTTAACCAAGCGTTACCACAATGCGCAAAAACGCTTAGTACAAACAAATAGTGAAGATGCGTTTCAAATTGTAATGAACTCGTTTGCACGAAGCATCGAAGCGCATACTTCTTATTTATCTCCACGACGTGCTGAACAATTCAAGATGGATATGGACCTTGAGTTAGAAGGTATCGGCGCAGTCCTTAGTTATGATGAAGATTACACAGTAATTCGTAGCCTAGTACCGGGTGGTCCAGCAGATAAGTCAGAGCAAATTAAAGCTGATGACCGTATTATTGGTGTTGCCCAAGAAGGTGAAGACTTTGTTGATGTTATCGGTTGGCGCTTAGATGATGTTGTTGAGCTTATAAAAGGTCCAAAAGGCACCAAAGTACGTTTACAATATCTAAAAGGTGCAGATGCTCACGGCACTCCTAAAGTGGTTGAAATAACCCGTGATAAAATTCGCTTAGAAGACCGTGCTGCCAAATCAAATGTGTTTGAAGCAAAGTATTCAGATTTAACCAGTAAAATCGGTGTGATTGAAATACCAGGCTTTTACAATAACCTATCACAAGATGTAAAAGTTGAGCTTGCTAAATTAAAAGAAGCTAAAGTTGATGGTATTATCATCGACTTACGTCAAAATGGTGGTGGTTCTTTATATGAAGCGACACAACTTTCTGGTTTATTTATAGATCAAGGCCCGGTCGTTCAAATCCATACACTAAATAATCGTATTGAAGAGCAAAAAGACCGTGATGGTGTGACTTTTTATGATGGCCCATTAACGGTATTAGTTGACCGTTATAGTGCCTCTGCCTCAGAAATTTTTGCTGCGGCAATGCAAGATTATGGTCGTGCAATAGTGATTGGTGAGCAAACATTTGGTAAAGGCACTGTACAGCAGCATAAACCGCTTGGCCGTGCTTACGATTTATATGATCATCCATTAGGTAGCGTGCAATATACGATTGCAAAATTCTACCGTATCAATGGCGGCAGTACACAGCACAAAGGCGTGATACCAGACGTATCTTTCCCTTCAGCTATCGATCCTGCAGAGTGGGGCGAAAGCCAGCAAGATAATGCACTACCTTGGGACAGCATCATCCGTGCTAAATACAACTCAGTTGATAACCTAAAACCAGCTATCTCTTACGTTAATAAGCTTCATGATGCACGTATTGCAAGTGAACCTGAGTTTGGCTATGTGTTTGATGACATTAAGCGCTATCAAGAAGAGAAAGATCGTAAGACTATCTCACTAGTTGAAGCTGACCGCTTAAAAGAGAAAGACGAAGGTGAAGAGCGTGCGTTAGAGCGTGCAAATGAACGTTTGGTTCGTCTGGGTGAAAAGCCAGTTGAGAAACTAGACGACTTACCTGATGTCCTTGATGATTTAGACCCATTCTTAGAAGAAGCGGCTCTGATCACTCAGGACTATATTAAATATGGTCGTATCGCGAAAAAATAATTAGCAATTTTTTAGCAAAATTGTTCAATAAAAAGGCGCTTAGGCGCCTTTTTTGCTACCTAAAACAGGTCATCTTGTTATAATGAAAAATCTGATAGCCTTAAACTATAAGGGTTTGAGGCTTATGAACAATAATAATTAAACACGCCATATAAGACGTGTAGGAGACTATCTTTTGAATTCAGTTGAAGATAAACCTGTTAAACAGGCCAGCTTTTTGGACGCCCTGATCCCAATTTCAGTGCTGGTTTGCCTACTAGGTGCAGCAGTTTACTTATTCGGTGATAACTCATCATCGGGTCCAAATCAAATCGCATTATTATTTGCCACCTTTACTGCCGCATTAATTGGCTTAAAAAATGGTTATACCTGGAAGAAACTAGAACAAGCCATGATAGAAGGGATCACTTTGTCTCTTGGTGCAATCATCATTCTTTTGATGGTCGGTGCTTTAATTGGTACTTGGCTACTTTCAGGCACTGTACCAACCTTAATTTACTATGGTTTACAGATCATTAATCCAAGCTGGTTTTACGCAGCAAGTTGCTTAATTTGTGGCATTGTTGCGATGAGTATCGGTAGCTCATGGACTACAGCTGCGACCATTGGTGTTGCACTGCTTGGTGTCGCAACAGGCCTTGGCCTTGAACAAGTTGTTACTGCGGGTGCGGTTATTTCTGGTGCTTACTTTGGTGATAAGTTAAGTCCATTATCAGAAACCACTAATTTGGCTCCTGCTGTTGCGGGAGCTGACTTATTTGAACATATTCATCATATGCTCTGGACAACAGTGCCAAGCTTTATTATTGCGTTAATTATTTTTATTTTTATGGGTTTTAATGCAGGTGGTTCGACAGAAGCAGGCCGTATTGATGAAATCGTTAATTTATTAGAGCAAAACTTCAATATTGGCTTTGAGATGCTAGTGCCGTTAGCTGTATTACTTTTCTTAGCAATCCGTAAGATGCCAGCATTTCCTGCGATTTCTATCGGGGCAGTATTAGGTGCGATTTGGGCGATGTTATTTCAATCAGATTTAATAAATAGCCAAATTGATGCATCACAAGGCCACGCGATTGGCTATTTTAAACTAGTTTGGACAACCTTCTTCGACGGTTTCAGTATCGATACTGGCGATGAAAAAATGGACTCACTATTAAGTGGTGGCGGTATGGCAGGCATGCTAACAACAACTTGGCTGATTATGACAGCCTTGATGTTCGGCGCTATTATGGAAAAAACCGGTTTACTTGATATGTTCGTAAAGAGCATTTTAAAAATAGCAAAAAGCACAGGCTCGCTTATTACTGCCACTATCGCAACCTGTATTGGTACCAATGCGGTAGCAGCTGACCAATATATTGCGATTGTTGTTCCAGGTCGAATGTTTAAAGACGAGTACGAAAAGCGCGGTTTGAAGCCAGTTAACTTATCTCGCACATTAGAAGATGGCGGTACTATTACAAGCCCACTTATACCTTGGAATACCTGTGGTGCTTACATGCAGAGTGTTTTATTAATAAATCCATTTGATTACGCTATGTATGCATTCTTTAATTTAATTAATCCATTCTTAGCGGTTGTTTACGCCTATTTAGGTATTAAGATTTTACGTATTACACCAAAACACGTTAAACAAGAAGCTAGCGCTGAATAATAAACTTAGGCCCTGTATAGTTGCAGGGCCATTTTGGAGCCAGTTATGTCTGCTACGAGTAAACCTCAAGCTCAATACTTAAAAGATTATCAAGCCCCTCAATTTTCAATTCAACATATCGATTTACGCTTCGAATTAGCGCCTTTACAAACGTCAGTACAGTCTACAATGACAATCAATCGTACTGATGAAAGTAATTCGGACCTTGCTCTTGATGGTGTTGATTTAACGCTCATCTCAGTAGTGGTTGATGATAAAGCCTATGATGATTATACACTCGAAGATGAAAAACTAATCATTCATAACCTACCTGAAAACTTTATTCTGAAAATAGAAAACCATATTGATCCGCAAACGAATACTTCACTAGAAGGTTTGTATTTGTCGGGTGGTGCTTACTGTACGCAATGTGAAGCCGAAGGTTTTCGAAAAATTACCTATTACCTCGACCGCCCAGACGTACTTGCCAGTTTTGATGTGACTATTGTTGCTGACAAAAAATATACTCACCTGCTCTCAAATGGTAACCAAATTGAGGCTGGTAACTTAGATGACGGTCGGCACTTTGTAAAATGGCAAGACCCATTTAAAAAGCCTAGCTACTTATTTGCATTAGTCGCTGGTGACTTTGATGTGCTACGTGATCATTATACAACCAAGTCAGGTCGCAATGTTGAATTAGCTTTATTTGTTGATAAAGGAAATTTATCAAAAACACCTCATGCTATGACATCTCTCAAAAAATCAATGAGATGGGATGAAGAGCGCTTTAACCTTGAATACGATTTAGATATTTACATGATTGTCGCTGTTGATTTCTTCAACATGGGCGCGATGGAAAATAAAGGTTTAAATATCTTTAACTCTAAATGTGTTCTGGCGAATCAAGAAACAGCCACAGATAAAGATTACCATACAATTGAATCCATAGTCGGACATGAGTACTTCCACAACTGGACAGGAAACCGAGTTACATGTCGTGATTGGTTCCAATTGTCTTTAAAAGAGGGATTGACTGTTTTCCGCGATCAAGAGTTTAGTAGTGATATGGGGTCGCGAGCACTCAATCGAATTGATGCGGTTAAAGTGATGCGAACGCACCAATTTAGTGAAGATGCGGGGCCAATGGCACACCCAATTCGCCCAGAAAAAGTCATCGAAATGAACAATTTTTACACGGTTACTGTGTATGACAAAGGGGCTGAAGTTATTCGTATGATGCATACCTTACTGGGAGAAGAAAAGTTCCAACAAGGTATGTCATTGTATTTTGAGCGTCATGACGGACAAGCTGTTACCTGTGATGATTTTGTTGCTGCTATGAGTGATGCATCAGGTATCGATTTAACGCAATTTAAGCGTTGGTATAGTCAAGCTGGTACGCCAAAACTTAATGTAGAACAAGTTTACGATGAACAAAAGCAGACCTTCACACTGAGCATTGAACAGTTTGCTCCTGATAATCAACCTGACAATGCCTTATTGCATATTCCGTTTGCTATTGAGCTTTTAGACAGTGTAGGGCAGTCACTACCTCTTGTGATTAATAACCAGCCACAAGATTCGGTATTAAATGTCACTGAAAAAACGCAGCAGTTTGTTTTTGAAGGGATTAAACAGCGTCCAGTCGCAGTGCTGTTAGAGGACTTCTCTGCGCCATGCATTGTTAATCAAAACACTTCTGCTGCTGATCTTTTACATATTATGCGTTTTGCCCGTAGTGACTTTTCGCGCTGGGATGCTCAACAACGCTTATTTACTAATGAGATGAAACAAGCTGTTGCATCTGGTGATGCTAACTTATCAGATGAAATAATTAATGCGCTTAAAACACTTATTGATGAGCGAGATGGTGATCTTGCACTAATTGCAGAGCTGTTAAAACTACCCAGTTACGATACTTTAGCCGCGGAATACTCAATCATTCCTGTGGATGACATCATCGCAGTGCAAAATACCTTTGAAGCACAAATTGCAAGCAGTTTAGCTGACTCTTTTGTTAATTGTTATAACGCTCTGTTGGATGATGGATCAACCTCTGCAACTGCTGTAGCCATACGTGCTCTTAAACAAGTTTGCTTGTACTATTTAGCTAAAACAAATCACAACTCAGTAAATAGCTTAATTAATGAGTCTGCTCACAGTAGTAATATGACGAATGTATTGGCAGCATTAAGTGCTGTTGTGAAAGCTAACCACCCATTATGTGACACATTACTTGATGAATTTGATGCAAAATGGCGTCATGATGTACTTGTGATGGATAAATGGTTTGCACTGCAAGCGATGAAAGAGACAGCGAGCAGTATTGAAGATATTAAAGCTCTTTATAATCATCCAAGCTTCGATTTTGGAAACCCAAATCGTGTACGGGCATTAGTTGGCAGCTTTAGTCATTTTAATATTACCCAATTCCATCGTGCAGATGGTAAAGGTTATGAACTTTTGGGTGACTTATTAGTTAAATTAAATGATATTAACCCTCAAAATGCATCGCGAATGCTAACCCCATTTATGTCATGGCGACGTTACGACGAAAATCGTTCAGCAGCTATAAAAGCGCAGTTAATGCGTTTAGCAAATTTAGATGGGTTAAGCGATGATTTATTTGAAAAGGTTGAGAAAGCACTTGAAAGCTAATGAGAGAATACTATTTTGCTTTGTACCTTAGTTATGCTGAATGTCTTGATTACTATCATGGTAAATATAAGTCTGTTCAGGTAACAGAAGACGGCGGTAAAATCGTACGATTCGATGCTCGTTATTTACGCCCGCACATTTCTTCTTTAGGAATAAGAGGGCGCTTTCGGCTAACATTAACCGATGAAAATCAGTTTATAAAATTAGAGAAAGTGAGTTAAAAAGCAGCTATAGCTGCTTTTTTATTGCTCAGTACCCAGTAAAAAAGCCTCATTTGTAGTTATTTTCTTGCTCTTCAAAACAGTAATTTTATTATATTTTTGTTAATTCGATTTGTTCTATTGTTAATTTACGTGTATAAAATATCTGGTATGACGTCTTACCAATACGTAAACGTCACATTTTTAAATAAATATTAACCGATTGAACGCGTTCTATATTGTATTTTTATTGTTTCGCTTCTATCGTTAGAAAGATACTAAAAACAACAATTTGATCACAGAACAACCCGTTACAGGGGGATGAACACAATGATAAAACGATCGCTTTTTGTTAAAAACAAAATAGCTTTGGGACTCGCGGCGGCTACACTCGGAATCTCAAGTACATCTTTGCATGCAGCAAACTTCGAGTTAGGGGACTTTGACGTACGTTTTGACTCTAACTTTTCTTATGGTCAAAGCATTCGTGTTGAAGACCGAGATTTTAAACATATAGGTAAAAGTAATAATCCTTCATTTGATTGGACGGGTTATCATTCTGCGTTAAATCCTATTTATTCTTCTGCGGATGTTTGGAACCAACCTGGTGCCTACTCTAATAATGGTGATGCGGGGAATTTAAATTTTGATAGTGGTGATTCATTCTCAAAATTATTAAAGGGCAACCACGAGTTATCAATTAGTAAAGATAACTATGGTTTCTTTACACGCTTTATGTATTTTTACGACTTTGCATTGATGGATGGCGATTTTGCATATAGCAATCCTACATCAGGTAACAAAGTAGACCCATGTGACGATGATGACACTAAAGAACAAGTATGTGCTGATTTACGTTTATTAGATGCGTACGTTTGGGCAAACTTCGATTTAAATGAAGGTCGTAATCCTCTGTCTATTCGCTTAGGTCAGCAAGTTGTGAACTGGGGTGAAAGTACCTTGATTTCTCATGGTATAAACGTTAACCCAGTTGATATCGATCGTTTAAAAGCGCCAGGCGCTGAGTTAAAAGAAGCCTTTATCCCTGTGGGTATGCTTTGGGCATCACTTGGCATTACAGATAACTTAACACTGGAAGGCTTTTACCAATATGAATGGCATGAAACACGTCTTCCAGCTGCTGGGACGTACTTCTCGACTAACGATTTCGCGTCAGAAAATGGTTATCAGCAAAATATTCAACTAGGTTTTACATCAAACCCAGATATCGATTTAGCATTCTTAACAGAAAGCTTAAACAGCTTAGACGATATTGTGCGTTCGCAAGGTGTTGATCCAACATCTGCGCAAGGTCAAGCTATGATGGCGCAAATGTATTTAGCTTATCCGACTAAAGTAGCTCTTAAAGGTAAGGGCAGTGCGGGTAAAAATGAGCCAGATGATGGTGGTCAATATGGTTTACGTTTAGGTATGTTTTTACCTGAATTAAACGATACTGAAGCGGCTTTATACCACATCAATTACCATAGCCGACGCCCAGTAATTTCTGGTCAAGTGTCTAATTTTACAGCTGGTGCTATCGCGGCTGATATTGGTATGTTGTTATCTACAGAAATCACTGAAGATAATGTAACTAGCTTACAAGCATTCACTAAAGGCCAATTAGAATACCCTGAAGATATTAAGCTTTATGGTATCAGCTTTAATACATCATTAGGCGAAACTGCTTTCGCTGGTGAATTTGCATTCCGTCAAGATGAGCCACTACAAATTGATGACGTAGAGCTTCTTTATGCGGGTATGCCAGAACAACTAGCCGTGGCTGGAATTCGACCTGACTTTGCGGGTATTTCGCAAATGAGTCTGGGTGATGCTACAAGTGTTGTAGGTCCTGGTGAAGTGGCGCAAGGCTTTATATTACGCAACACAGCACAATTACAATTTACAGCAACACATCTATTTGGCCCATCATTAGGTGCAGACAGCTGGGCGGTTGTTGGTGAAATCGGTGGTGTGCGCATTAATAATATGCCTGAGTACGATGAGCTGCGTTTAAACGTTGCTGGTACGGGTCGAAGCGGCATTATGCAGGGGCCACTGAGCGATGATTATTCAACCCTTCATATGGGTTTATCGAATGGTCCTGAAACGAATCCGTTCCCAACAGCATCGGCATGGGGTTATCGTTTAATCGCTAAAGGTGATTACTATAACATTTTCAACGGTGTTAACTTCTCGCCACGTTTTGTGTTCTCACATGATGTGAATGGTATTACACCTGATCCGATGTTCTTATTTGTTGAAGACCGTAAATCACTCGGTGTAACGATGAACTTCAACTATCAAAATGCGTGGTCATTCGACTTTAGCTATAACTCTTTCTGGGGTGGTGGCGCGACGAATACATTCTCTGACCGCGATTATGTTTCATTTAATATTAAATATTCAATCTAAGGGTAAATTATGATTATTAGAAAACCTACCCTCATTGCTGCAGCTTTTTGTAGCGTTTTCGCAAGCTCTAGTGTACTTGCAAAAATTACTGCTGATGAAGCAGCACGTTTAGGTAATGACTTAACGCCAATTGGCGCAGAAAAAGCAGCTAACAAAGATGGTTCTATTCCAGCTTGGACGGGTGGTATCACAACCCCTCCTGCAGACTATAAACCAGGCATGCACCACCCAGACCCATTCGCTGATGATAAAGTGTTGTTCACCATCGATAAGTCAAACGTTGATAAATATAAAGAGTACTTGAGCCCTGGTCAGGTTGAATTATTCAACACTTATCCAGACACGTTTAAGATGAACATTTATCCAACGCGTCGTAGCGCGTCTTATCCGCAGTTTGTTTATGATGCGACTAAAAAATACGCTACGACAGCCGAGTTAGTTGAAGGTGGTAACGGTATTAAAAACACAGCTGTGGGTGTACCTTTCCCAATTCCTAAAGATGGTTTAGAAGCAATTTGGAATCACCTTTTACGTTTCCGTGGTTTATCAATTGAACGCTCTGGTGGTCAAGCAGCACCAACAGCGTCAGGCTCATATAATTATGTTGGTTTTGAAGAGCAACTTTTAGTTGAATATTCATCACCAGATGCAACGCCAGAAAAACTGCAAGAATCTAATATCTTGTTTAAGTTTAAGCAAAAAGTAACTGAGCCAGCTCGTCTAGCAGGTACTGCGTTATTAGTTCATGAAACTATGGACCAGATCTTAACGCCACGCCAAGCATGGACATACAACTCAGGTCAGCGTCGAGTTCGTCGCGCACCTAATGTTGCATATGATGCACCAGGAACAGCGGCTGATAGCTTACGTACCACTGATGACTTTGATATGTTCAACGGTTCTCCTAACCGTTACAACTGGACATTAAAAGGTAAACAAGAGCTTTATATTCCATATAACAGCTATAAACTTCACAGCGATAAGTTAAGCTATGATGATATCTTGCAAGCTGGTCACATTAACCCTGAATATGTTCGTTACGAAAAGCACCGTGTTTGGGTTGTAGAAGCAAACCTGAAAGAAGGTACGCGTCATATTTATAAGAAACGTGTTTTCTATATTGATGAAGATAGCTGGCAAGTACATGTAACGGATATTTATGATAACCGTGACCAAATGTATCGTGTAGCAATGGCACATGGTCTTAACTACTATGAAGTACCGACTCATTGGAGTACGTTAGAAGTTTATCATGACCTTAACTCACGTCGTTACCTAGCAATTGGTTTAGATAACCAAGAAAAAATGTATGATTTCTCACAATCATTCAATGATAACGAGTTCACTTCAAGCGCTTTACGCCGCGAAGGTCGTTAAACAATCTAAGGCACCTGACTTCAGGTGCCTTTTGCAATTCGCGTAAGTCATCAAGACACGCAATTGGTTTTCCCAGTGGCTTTTTTGACTTCTCTTTTTATCTTTTCGAAGGCGATTTATCTTTATGAAGTATTTGCTTTATGCCTGTCTTGCTTATAGTGCTTCATGTTTTTCTCTAGACATGCCCACACCGCAACAAGCGATTAGTGCCGTTAATGCAAACAAAACTCTACTCACTGACATCGAATTGGTCGGTGAAAAACTGGTTGCTGTTGGTAAACATGGTGTGGTTATCACTAGTACTGACGCACAAACATGGCAGCAAGCCAGTGTACCAACACAAGTATTACTCACCGCGGTTGATTTTTATAATGACGAATTAGGCTGGGCTTGTGGCCACGATGCCACTATTATCAACACCGTGGATGCTGCTAAAACATGGCAGTTACAACAATCTTTACCAAACATGGATAAACCATGTTTAGATATTCTTTTTATATCTGAAAGCCATGGTTATGCAGTGGGTGCATACGGCATGTTTTTTGAAACCACTGATGGTGGCCAAACATGGCAGAAACGTTTTTTAGATAGCTTGTTATTTGAAGATGATCGCGACTATTTGAATGATTTAAAAGAAACAGATCCTGAAGGATATGAGCTTGAGACGGCATCAATTTTGCCGCATTTTAATCGTATAGTGAAAACTAAAGACCGATTAATCTTAGCAGGTGAAATGGGGCTAATGGCCGAAAGTGTTGATAATGGCCAAACATGGCAACGTCTTGAAGAGATTTATATGGGCTCTTTCTTTACGTTTGCGTCAACTGCAGATCAGGGTGGTGAAGACCTAGTTGCAGGTCTGCGTGGCAATATATTTACTCGTCAAGCAAATAGTGAACAGTGGTTACCAATTCAAAACACTAATTATGCCACCGTCAACAGCGCAATAAACCACAATAACGAATGGCTTTTATTTGCCAATAGTGGGGTTATTTTTCATGTTAAGGGTGATCAATTATCAGAAGAGCAAATGGCCGATGGCAAATCATTGCTCGACGGTGTTGTGTTTCAAGACAAACTAATTATGGCTTCAGAAAATGGCATTAAAGTGAAGGAGTTGAATCCGTAATGCGTGGTTTATTAGACTTTTTAGAAAGAACGGTGTTTCGTCATCGCTTGTTCGCAATTATTTCCTTTGCTTTGATCACCTGTTTTTTATTATTCAAAGCAACACAAATTCAATTAGACGCCTCGTTTAATAAAAATATCCCTCTTAATCATGAATACATGAAAGTATACACCAAACACGAAAAGCAATTTGGTGGTGCAAATAGTATTTTAATTTCGGTGTGTGATGCAGACGGTGATATTTTCAATGAAGAATTTTTTACCCAACTAAAAGCAGTTCATGACCAGCTTTATTTTATTCCAGGTGTTAACCGTCCATTAGTTAATTCAATTTTCGCACCGAGTGCACGTTTTGTTGAAGTTGTTGAAGATGGCTTCGCTGGTGGTCCAATTATTCCGGCTAACTTCACAGCTGATAAACGTGGTCTTGCAGTTGTAAAAGAAAACATCGAAAAAGCAAAAGTAGTCGGCCGTATGATCGCTAGTGACTACTCGTGTGCAATGGTAACAGCCCAGTTACTCGAAACTGATCCGCAAACACAAGAAAAACTTGATACATTAGCCTTTGCTGAAAAACTAGAAACACAAGTTCGTGAACCGTTAAGTACTGATAAAGTCAGTATCCATATTATTGGTTTTGCAAAGATGGCAGGGGATGTAGCAGAGGGTGCTAAAGGCGTACTGTTATTTTTTGCAATCGCGATTGCTTTTACTTTTGTGATGGTTTGGCTGTTCTGCCACTCTTTAAAACTGACAATTTTACCGATTGCCTGTTCAATCATTGCCGTTGTTTGGCAGTTAGGTTTGTTATCAACCTTGGGCTTTGGCTTAGACCCTATGTCAATTTTGGTGCCGTTTTTAGTGTTTGCGATTGGCGTAAGTCATGGTGTGCAAATGATCAATGACATCGGTAAAAAAGTGACGTCAGGAAGCTCAACCCGGGTGTGTTGTCAGGCAAGCTTTAGAGCACTTTTGATCCCAGGTGGTATCGCGTTGCTATCAGACACAATTGGCTTCTTAACCTTACTCACCATTGATATTGGTATTATTCGTGAACTTGCCATCACCGCAAGTTTAGGTGTGGCTGTGATTATTTTCACAAACCTCGTATTGTTACCAGTGTGGGCATCGTATATGCGCTTTGAAGGCTCTGTACATATTCAAGCAGGAACACACTCAGACAAACCGAATTTCTTAGATAAATTGCGTGAACTGTTAGTAAAAGCGACGGACCGTAGAACCGCCGGTTTAATTATTGTGCTTACAGCGATATTATTTGCAGTGGGTTATTGGCAAGCTGACAAAATGCGCATTGGTGATTTACACGCAGGTGCGCCGTCTTTGCACCAAGATGCCCGCTATAACCAAGACACCTTCTTAATTTCAGATAAATACACCATTTCATCAGATATTCTTAAAGTAATTGTTGAAGCATACCCAGCTGCTTGTACTGAGCATGATGTGATGGAGCGTATTAGTCGTTTTCAGTGGCAGATGGAAAATGTCGCAGGGGTGCAATCAGCAGTGAGTTTAAGCTCAGTTGCACAATCTGTGAATGCCGGCTTTAACGAGGGCAACTTAAAATGGCAAAGCCTGCCGCGCAATACGGCTAGTTTAGTGCAAGCTACTTCGCGCGTTGAAACAAGCTCAGGCTTACTTGATGGTAACTGCTCTGTAATGCCAGTGATTATTTTCTTAAATGACCACAAAGCAGAAACTATTGACCATGTAGTAGCGAAAGTTAAAGAGTTTGCTAAGGCTGAAGAAACGGATGAGTTGAAGTTTAAGTTAGCGTCAGGGCCTGTGGGTGTAATGGCTGCAACCAACGAATCTGTATCAGCTGCACAGCTACCTATGATGCTTTACGTTTACGGCGCCGTAATCCTGCTATGCTTAATTAGCTTTAGAAGTGTTAAGGCAACGGTTGCGGTTGTATTACCTCTGTATATCGTATCAACTTTAGCGCAAGCCTTGATGGTACAACTTGAAATAGGTTTAACGGTATCGACACTACCAGTTATCGCTTTAGGTGTTGGTATTGGTGTTGATTATGGGATTTATATACTCTCATCAATGATGGGGCAGCTAAAACAAGGTGTGGCACTCGAAGTGGCTTATCGCAATGCATTAGCAGAGCGTGGCAGTGCAGTGTTATTCACGGGTATTACCTTAGCCATTGGTGTTAGCACATGGATTTTCTCTGATCTGAAGTTCCAAGTAGATATGGGTATTCTTTTGACCTTCATGTTTTTGGTTAACATGCTGGGCGCAGTACTACTTTTACCTGCAATTGGTAGCTTCCTCTGGACTGACCAGAAAAAATAATGTGAATAATTGTGCTCCAATATGGCCAGTAATGGCCATTTATATCTATATTTTGTGAATAGATGACCAAATAGCTGAAAAGCTTAAAATGATTTCATCGAAAAGGCTGTTTATTAGCTGCAAAAGAGTTAGAATTTACCTGACTCCACGCTAATAAATGGCTGTACAAATATTCTACTAATCGATAAGTAGTATAGATTAAGGAACATACAATGACACGAAATGAAGGGCAAGCCTCGGTTATCTTAGATAATGTCTGTAAGCTGATCCAGAAAAAAGTTCACGCTGATAATGTGTTACTCGTTGAGAAATTCGCCAAAGCCTTGTACAGCAATATGTCTAAAGAGGATTTGGCACATCGCAACGATAGTGACTTATATGGCGCTGCACTAAGCCTATGGAACTCGCTAGAAAAAAATAACTCTGATGACGCGGTTGTCCGTGTCTTCAATCCAGAAGTAGCAAAAGATGGCTGGCAGTCATCGCACACTATTGTTGAAATCATCGCGAAAGACATGCCTTTCTTAGTTGATTCTGTGCGTATGGCCATGACTCGCGAAAACATCTCTTCTCACTTATTACTTCACTCTCCACTGAAAATCCAACGTGACAAAAATGCTAAAATCACAGGTATTTCAAGTTTAAAAGCAGAGCAAGAATCAACGTCAACAAAAACGGTGTTCTTTATCGAGATTGATCGCCAAACAGATGCAAAAGTTATTGAGTCTTTCAAAAAAGAACTTGAGTCTGTGTTAGTTGACGTATCTATCGCTGTAGAAGATTGGCAGCCAATTCGTGAAAAGCTAATTGCTGTAACGAAGGATTTACCTAAGCGTCATCATAATAATAACGAAAGTGAAGTTGCTGAAACGGTTGAGTTTTTAGACTGGTTAGCAAAAGATAACTTTACCCTAATGGGTTATCGTGAGTATGAACTGTCGCCTGTACAGGGTGATTATCAATTAAAAGGTAAAAAAGGTACTAGCCTTGGTCTGATGAAAAACACAGACGAAGAGCACAGCCGTTTACTTTCTGAATTACCAGAAGTTGCACGTCAAGAAGCGCGTAGCAATAATTTACTGATTTTAACGAAAACTAATTCAGTGTCTCGTGTTCACCGTCCTGCTTATATTGACTATGTGGGTATCAAGCGTTTTGACGAGGAAGGTAATGTAATTGGTGAAGACCGTTTCCTTGGTTTATTCTCTTCGAGCTTCTACAACAACAGCGCCGCTGATGTTCCGGTACTGAAAAGTAAAATTAATCGCATTATGGAAATGTGTGACTTTGCTAAAGGCACCCATGCTTATAAAGCGGTATTAAATATCCTAGAAACATACCCACGTGATGAACTTGTGCAAGCACGTGAAGCCGAACTACTTGAAGTTGCTATGGGCGTACTACAAGTACAAGAGCGTGATATGTGCCGTATTTTTGTGCGTAAAGACGCATATGGCCGTTTCTTCTCTTGCATGGTCTATGTTCCGCGTGAGCGCTATAACACGGCACTACGTCGTGAAACGCAACGTATCTTAGCTAACGCATTTAATTCTGACGACAAAGTCGAATTTACTACTTTCTTCTCTGAGTCAACATTAGCCCGTACTCATTATACGGTGCGTGTGACTGACAATAATATTGAATATAACGTGAAAGACATCGAAAACAACCTAATTGAAGCTGCCCGTACTTGGGAAGATAGACTCCAGTCTGCACTACTTGAAAGTGCAGGTGAAGCACGCGGTAAAGAACTAAATCGTAAATATGCACAAGCATTTGCAAGTGCATATAAAGATCAGGTTTTACCAAGTGCTGCGGTTGTTGATATCGAGAAACTTGAGCTTCTTAATGACGAAAACAAACTAGAAATGTTGTTCTACCGTCCACAAGAAGAAGCAAATACTAATGTTGTTCGTTTAAGCTTATTCCATAAAGATGAGCCAATCCACTTATCTGACGTCATGCCAATGTTAGAAAACTTTGGCTTACGTGTAGTGGGTGAAACGCCTTACTCAGTTAAAACGACAGACGGTAAAGTTAATTGGATCATGGATTTCACCATGCTAATTGACAATAAGGGCATTGCTGACTTTGATAAAGTATCTGCTCGTTTCCGTGCTGCGCTTACTAATGTTTGGAATAACCGTTTAGAAAACGATGGTTTCAACCGTTTAGTATTAATGGGTGGTTTAACCGGGCGTGAAGCGTCTATTCTTCGTGCATACGCTAAATACATGCGTCAAATTGGTGTAACTTTCTCGCAGACTTACATCGAAAGCACATTTGCAAATTACCCACATATTGCTTCGCAAATCGTTAACTTATTCACTAAAAAATTCTCAGTTAAGAACCCTGGTAGTGAGAAGACACTTGAGAAGCTAGTTGCACAAGTAAATCTTGAACTAGAAAACGTAGCAAACCTAGATGATGACCGTATCATCCGTTTATACGTTGATATGATCAATGCAACTCTTAGAACGAACTTCTTCCAAAAAGAAGCGGATGGCCAATTTAAGTCATATGTATCGTTCAAGGTTCAGCCTTCTATGATCCCAGAAATGCCATTACCACTGCCTGCGTTTGAGATCTTCGTATACTCGCCGCGCGTTGAAGGTGTGCATTTACGTGGTGGTAAAGTTGCACGTGGTGGCCTACGTTGGTCTGACCGTCGTGAAGACTTCCGTACTGAGGTACTGGGTCTTGTTAAAGCGCAACAAGTTAAAAACACGGTTATCGTGCCAGTAGGTTCGAAAGGTGGTTTCGTATGTAAACAGCTACCGACAGACCGTGAAGCATTCTTCAAAGAAGGCCAAGAGTGTTACAAAATTTTCATCCGTGGTTTATTAGATATCACAGATAACATCGAACGTGGAGAGATTGTTCCGCCAGTTGATGTTGTTCGTCATGATGAAGATGACCCGTATTTAGTTGTTGCTGCCGATAAAGGTACTGCGACTTTCTCTGATATCGCAAACGGCATCGCAAATGAATATAACTTCTGGCTAGGTGATGCATTCGCATCAGGTGGCTCAGTAGGTTATGACCATAAGAAAATGGGTATCACTGCAAAAGGTGCGTGGGAGTCTGTTAAGCGTCACTTCCGTGAAATGGATATTGACTGTCAAACAACTGATTTCACTGTTGTAGCTATCGGCGACATGGCGGGTGACGTATTTGGTAACGGTATGTTGCTTTCTAAGCACATTCGCTTACAAGTGGCGTTCAACCACATGCACATCTTTGTTGATCCAAACCCAGATGCTGCAACATCTTACCCTGAGCGTGAGCGTTTATTTAATTTACCGCGTTCTTCTTGGGAAGATTACAACAAAGACCTTATTTCACAAGGTGGTGGTGTATTCTCTCGTGCGGCTAAATCAATTAGCTTAAGCCCTGAAATGAAGAAAATGCTTGGCACTAAAAAAGCGAGCATGACACCTAACGAATTAATCAAAGCAGCTCTAATGATGGAGTTTGATTTACTTTGGAATGGTGGTATCGGTACTTACATCAAGAACTCTAAAGAGACTGATGCAGATGTTGGTGACCGCGCAAATGATGCACTTCGTATTAACGGTTCTGAGCTTGGTGCGAAGATCTTAGGCGAGGGTGGTAACTTAGGTGCTACTCAATTAGGTCGTATCGAATTTGCAGCTAAAGGCGGTCGTGTTAACACTGACTTCATCGATAACGTAGGTGGTGTTGCGTGTTCAGATAACGAAGTAAACATTAAGATCTTACTTAATGGCTTAGTTGCTGAAGGTGACTTAACGCGTAAACAACGTGATGAGCTACTTTATGCTATGACCGATGAAGTATCGCAGCTGGTTCTTAAAGATTGTTATCGTCAAACGCATACCTTATCGATTACACAGTCAAAAGGCACATCAACACTTAAAGAAAAAGTACGTTTTATCCATGCCCTTGAAAAAGATGGCAAGTTAAATCGTGCGATTGAGTTCATTCCAACTGATGAAGAACTTGCAGAGCGCGCAGCAGCGGGTAAAGATTTAACTCGTCCAGAACTATCTGTACTAGTTTCTTACGCGAAAATGGTACTTAAAGAGTCTTTAGTGGTTGATGAAATCACTGAAAACCCTTATTACCGTCAGTTATTGGTTAATTCATTCCCGGTACCACTTCGTGAGAAGTTCAACGATGCAATGGATAATCACCCACTTCGTAAAGAAATTATCGCAACAAAACTTGCCAATAATATTGTTAACGATATGGGCCTTAACTTCATGGTTCGTATGCACGAAGAAACAGGTGCTAACGAAGCAGAAATCGCGCTTTGCTATTCAATTGCAAAAGAAGTGTTCCAGATGCCAGAAACATGGTCATCAATTGTTGCACTTGATAATAAGATCCCAGCAGCTGTACAAACAGAAATGCTCTATCAGTTACGTCGTACGGTTCGTCGTGCAACACGTTGGTTCTTACGTCATCGCAATAAAGCACAAACGATTGAGCAAGCAATTCAGTTCTTTGCACCAACATTTGCTGATTTAAGTGAAAACTTAAATAGCTACATGGTTGAAAAAGAAAGCGAGCGTTTGGTTAAAGCAGCTGAGAAGCTAATTGATAGCAATGTACCAAAAGCACTTGCGACACGAGTTGTGTCTCTATCAAGCCTATTCTCTGTAATGGACTTAGCTGAAATTGCTAATAATTCAGAGCGTAGTATTGCTATGGTATCTAACACGTACTTCAAGTTGGGTGCGCGTATGGGCTTACATTGGTTCCTTGACCAAATTACTAACCAACCGGTTGCAAATCACTGGCAAGCACTTGCTCGTGCTTCTTACCGTGAAGAGCTTGATTGGCAACAACGTACATTATCGGCTGTGGTACTTAATAGCTTTGCAGCAGACAGCAAAGACATTGATGCACAAATTGATGAGTGGATGGATAACCAAGATCTACTTCTACAACGTTGGAAACAGATGCTATCTGAATTCAAAACATCGCAAAGCCATGATTTTGCGAAGTTCTCAGTGGCACTTCGTGAACTAATGTTGTTAAGCCACAACTGTGACACTTCCAAATAAGTGAAAAGTCGTTAAAATACATACCCCAGCTCGCTGGGGTATTTTTTTGCCCTTAATTTGCAATGGTCCGTTTATAAGCGGCTACCTTGTTTATTTTTACCTAAGGAACAAACCATGTTTTATGATCTAGCTCGCCGTTTTATGTTTACCCGTGATGCGGAGTGGGCTCATGAATTTGCACTTAATAATTTACGCCGATTTGCTCATACTCCATTGAGTGCAGCGTGGTCTCAATCTGTCCCTAATAAACCAGTTAACTTTTTGGGTTTAGAATTTAAAAATCCAGTAGGTTTAGCGGCAGGCTTAGATAAAAATGCAGAGTGTATTGATGCATTTTCACAAATGGGTTTTGGCTTCGTTGAAGTGGGTACTGTTACTCCTCGCCCTCAAGCTGGTAACGATAAGCCGCGTATTTTCCGTTTACCAGAATCAAATGCGATCATAAATCGTATGGGCTTTAACAACAAAGGCGTTGATAACCTAGTTAATAACGTAAAAGCGGCGAAATATGATGGTATTCTAGGTATAAATATAGGTAAAAATAAAGATACACCAAACGAGCAGGGTAAAGATGACTACATTCATTGTATGCGCAAAGTATTTGAGCATGCATCGTACATCACAGTAAATATTTCTTCACCAAATACTCCGGGTCTTCGTGATTTACAATATGGTGAAGCGCTTGATGACTTGCTACAAAGCTTAAAAAATGAACAACTTGATTTAGCTGCAAAGCATAACAAACAAGTGCCTATGCTTGTTAAGATCGCCCCAGATCTTGATGAAATACAAATTGCGCAAGTTAGTGAGTCATTGATCAACAATAAGATCGATGGTGTTATTGCTACAAACACCACACTTGAGCGTGCGGCAGTACAAGGCCAACAATATGCAAACGAAGCGGGCGGTTTATCTGGACAACCAGTACGTCAGCGCTCAACCCACGTGGTTAGTGAGCTGAAGCGTTTAACTGATGGTAAGTTACCTATCATTGGTGTGGGTGGTATTGATGATGCAGACTCTGCAAAAGAAAAATTTGCAGCGGGTGCCGACCTTGTACAAGTTTATACTGGCTTTATTTATAAAGGCCCAGAATTGGTAAAAACGATCCTTAACGGCTTATAAGGATCAGTTATCTAAGCATTTGATCATTAATAAAATGTTCTAAAAAAGTATTTTATTAATGGTCAGGCTTAGCTATAATTTATGATTAATCGCACAGAATTCTAAGTTAGGGAGGAGACATGTTACAAGCATCGAAGCAATGGAAATGGCTTGCTTGTGCAAAAAATAATCGTCTTTTGGTTGACCTTGACCAAGATATGCAACTGTGCACACCTTACAAATTACGCCAACTCACTGATGCTGTTTTACAAGAGCCAAACTTCAGTCTTGAAGATGCTGCATTTTATCAGCAAGTTTATCAATATCTTGAAACATTCTCATTATGGAGTCCGGCAGAGCTTTGCCAAATTGCTCTTAACGCTACAGCAGTTAAATTTCATTTGAAGCCAGTACTTGCAAAGAGTTGGTTTTTTCATGAATACCAGGGTAGCCAGCCAAGTGTTGAAGCGGTTGTAAAGTTAAACTCGAAGGCACAAGACGGTGAGTTTTTAATTGTCGATCATTCACCAGAAGCATCTGTTTGCATTAATCTGAGCGCACACTTTCAGTTAGACGAAAATCTATCTCTAGAGCAGTTTGAAGCCATCAAGGTTCTAAATAATCGTATCCATCCTGTTTATATTCAACAAAAACAGTTTAAATCGGCCTAGGGCGTGTTGACCTTTGTGAATTAAAATATGTTCACTCTAGAGGCAATTTAATCGCGGCGAGAGATTCGCTACCTAGTGGGCTAAGTAAAAATCTAGCTAATATCCCTGCAAATGTTGGCGTTTTTGTTCGCCAAGCTATGCTATAATCCTGCGCAATTAGCATTTAAGGGTTTTTACTTTGCAATTTATCGCACTTACTTCTATCGGAATAGAAAATTTACTTGTTGATGAGCTTACAGCACTTGGTGCAGAAGTCTCTAAACAAACCGTGGGCTCTGTACGTTTTGAAGCAGATAGCCTGTTAGCACAAAAAATTTGTTTATCGAGTCGCTTCGCCACTCGTATCATGATGCTGATAGAAGAAAAAGAAGGCGTTAAAGACAAAGAAAGCCTTTATCAATTTGCACGACTACAGCCTTGGCAAGAGTGGTTTGGCCCAAAACAAACTTTCGCTGTTGATTTTAGTGGTACTAACAACGATTTAAAAAATACCCAGTTCTCTGGTCTTGTCGTAAAAGATGCGATTGTTGATTATTTTTCAGATCTATTTGAACAGCGCCCAGATGTTGATAAGTACAACGCTAATGTGCGTGTTGTAGCAAGATTAAATCGCCAAGGTGTTGCGCTTTATATTGACTATTCAGGTCCACGTTTATCTGAACGTGGTTATCGTCAAGACCAAGGTAAAGCACCGATTAAAGAGCATTTAGCTGCAGCACTTGTAAAGCGAAGTGGCTGGCTTGAAAATGTACAACAACCTTTATTTGATCCATGCTGTGGTGCTGGTACCATTTTAATTGAAGCAGCAAGCATGGCTCGTAATGAAGCGCCTGGCTTATTCCGCGAAGGTTTTGCGTTTGAGCGCCTACCAAGTTTCCGCATCCAAAAATACAAAGAGTTAAAAGCAGAACTAACGGCACAAATTACTGATCCAAAGCTTTGGCTTATTGGACATGATATTGATGCTGGTGTAATTAAAAAAGCACAAGAAAACGCGGAACGCGCAGACCTTGGTAATGTAATTAAATTTAAACAAAGCGATGCAACTAAGCTAACTTCTGTTGCTAAGCTTCCTGGTGTGGTGATTTCAAACTTACCTTATGGTGAGCGTTTAGGCTCTATGGCAGAGTTGGTTAACTTACACCGAAGCTTAGGTGTTGGCTTCAAAAAGCACTTTAACCATTGGAAGCTTGCTTTACTTGGCACCGACGAAAGCCTATTTAAGTTATTAAAGCTTGTTAAATTAAAACGCTATAAGTTCAAAAATGGCCCGTTAGATGTGGTGCTAAATTTATATCAACTTGACGATAAACAAGTCGAGCTAAGCAAAGAAGATAAACCAGCACTTAACTTTGAAGGTTCAACAGCATTTGCAAACCGCTTAAAGAAAAACAAGCAAAACTTGAAAAACTGGTTAAAGCAAAATGAAGTAAGCTGTTACCGTGTTTATGATGCGGATATTCCAGAATATAACGTTGCAGTTGATGTGTACGATGATTCAGCGGTTATTTTTGAATATGCCGCACCGAAAGAAATCGATGACACTACGGCACAAAAGCGCTTACAAGATGTGATTAGCCTGACCGCTGAGCAGTTAGAAATTGCGCCAGAGAATATCGCAGTTAAAGTACGCAAAAAGCAAAAAGGTGAAGAGCAATATACGAAGGTATCAAAACAAAATCGCACACAAGTGGTCGAAGAGTTTGGTGCTAAATTTAAAGTAAACCTATTTGATTATTTAGATACAGGTTTATTCTTAGATCACCGTTTGGCTCGTCGTTATATTCAACAAAACGCACAAGGTAAACGTTTCTTAAACTTGTTTGCTTATACGGGCAGTGCATCTGTTCATGCTGCGATAGGTGGTGCCAAAGCAATTACTACCGTTGATATGTCAAAGACCTATTTAAAATGGGCGCAAGAGAATTTCGCGCTTAATGACTTGAGCAATACTCGTTTTCGTTTTGAGCAAGCTGACTGCTTGAAATGGCTTGAATACGCACAAGGTCAATATGATTTAATTTTCTTAGATCCACCGACGTTCTCAAACTCAAAACGTATGAAAGATGCATTTGATGTTCAGCGCGACCATATCAAACTCCTTACTTGGGTTAAAAAGATTTTAAGTCCAAATGGCACGCTTATATTCTCTAACAACAAGCGTGGCTTTATCATGGATGAAGTTGGTTTAATGGGGCTTGGCTTAAAAGCAGAGAATATTTCTGACAAAACTTTATCGCCAGATTTTAAACGCAATAAGCAAATTCATAATAGTTGGCTTATTACACATGGCTAGTTTTACCTTGTATCACACAGATGGCTGTCATTTGTGTGAAATGGCAGATGAATTATTAGTTGCAGCAAACGTTTCCTTTGCTGCAAAAGATATCATGGATAGTGAACAGCTTATCGCGCTTTACCAAACCAGTATTCCGGTTGTTGAAGCTCATCAAGGCGAAAAATTATTTTGGCCTTTTGATGCACAGCGATTAGCGCAATTTATTGCTGATAATAAAGAATAAGAGTAGTAATCACGATGGATTTAATCAGAATAGCCAAAGCGCAACTCGCTTATGGTACGCATCCGTTACTAGATGATGCTGATGCAGTTATTGAGTCGGGTGAGCGTGTATGTATTGTTGGTCGTAACGGTGCAGGTAAATCAACATTACTTAAAGTACTTGATGGCCAAGTTATCTTGGATGATGGTGAAATAAACCAACTAGGTGGTATACGAATTTCGCGTCTAGAGCAAGATCCACCAAAGGGGGCTGCAGGCTCAGTATTTGATTATGTAGCGCAGGGTATGCCTGATATTGCTAACTTATTGATTGAATATCACCAAGTTAGTAATCAGATGCAAACAGACTATAACGATAAGTTACTAAATAAGTTAGAGCGCTTATCAAATCAATTAGAAACAGTTGACGGCTGGCGTTTTGATACGCGTATTCAACTTGTGTTATCGCGCCTAGAGCTAGATCCAGAGGCTAAACTTGAATCATTATCAGGCGGTTGGTTACGTAAGGTTGCTTTAGCAAGGGCCCTAGTTAGTGAGCCTGATTTATTGCTACTTGATGAGCCTACCAACCACTTGGATATGAGCAGTGTTATTTGGCTCGAGCAATTTTTAAAAGAATTTAAAGGCGGTATCGTTTTTATTTCTCACGACCGTGCGTTCATTCGCGCAGTAGCTACTCGTATTCTTGATTTAGACCGCGGAAAACTAATTTCATATCCGGGTGATTATGCAACATACCTTGAACAAAAAGCGCATGATTTAAAGGTAGAAGAAACGCAAAACGCGTTATTTGATAAACGCTTAGCCGAAGAAGAAGCGTGGATCCGCCAAGGTATAAAGGCCCGTAGAACACGTAATGAAGGACGCGTTCGCGCATTAAAAGAGTTGCGTAAAGAGCGCAAGCAGCGAGTAGAGCAGGTTGGTAAAACAGATTTCAACATTGAAACTGCTGAGCGTTCAGGCAAACTTGTTTTTGAAGCGAAAAACATAAGTCATGCATTTAAAGACAAAGTGATCGCTAAAGACTTCTCTACACTTGTTATGCGTGGCGACCGTATTGGCCTTGTAGGCCCTAATGGTATAGGTAAAACAACACTGCTTAAAATTTTATTTGGTGACTTAACACCAGATAGCGGAAGTGTTAAGCAAGGCGTTAATTTAGAATTTGCCTATTTTGACCAATATCGTCAAAAGCTTGATGAAGAAGCCACAGTACAAGACAACGTAGCTGAAGGTAAGCAAGAAGTGATGATGGGCGGGCGCTCACGTCATGTACTTGGTTACTTACAAGACTTCTTATTTCCACCGGCAAGAGCCCGCACACCGGTAAAAGCTCTTTCTGGTGGTGAGAAGAACCGCTTGTTACTTGCAAAGCTATTTTTAAAGCCGTCTAATATTTTGGTACTCGATGAGCCAACCAATGACTTAGATATCGAAACATTAGAATTACTTGAAGATATTATTAACCAATATCAAGGTACCGTGCTTATTGTTAGCCATGACCGCGAATTTATAGATAATACCTGTAATTCAGTCTGGGCATTTGAAGGTGATGGTAAGATTACCGATATTATTGGTGGCTACAGTGACTATGAAGCTTATGCTGCCTACTTAGTTGAGCAAGAGAAACAACAACAGCAACAAACTAAGCAAGAAAAACCCGTGGTGCAAAACCAAGATAAACCACAAAAGAAAAGTAATAAACTCTCTTACAAATTAAAACTTGAATTAGAGGAATTACCCAGTAAAGTGGAACAACTTGAAAAAGCGCTCGATGCTCAGCAAGTTGTGGTCAATGACCCTGACTTTTTTAAGCAAGATGCTGCAATTACATCAGAAGCATTGAACCATTTAGCCCAGTTAGAGTCTGAGCTTGAAGCCGCTTTTGAGCGCTGGGAAGAACTCGAAGATTTAAAGAATCAGTAGTAAGGATTAAAATGAAATATAAATTACTCGCTGCCAGTATTTTAGCTACTCTAAGTACCTCAGCGATAAGCGCGACCTATAAATTAGAAGAGTTAGGTGGTCTGGAAGGCTCTAAGCATAATTATATAACGGATGTTAGTGAAAACGGTCATATCATTGGTCTTGCAAATGGTACCTATAAACTACCTGTAGACGTTTCTTATATCGATTTTGATGCAAGCAACATTAAAAACGCCTACGACCGAGAAAAAGCGCGATTTGAGTCAATTGACAAGGAAATTACGTTTACGTTAGATGATATCCAAAATAACGATGCAGTAAATACCAATGCTGATGCACACGCATTTATGATTTGGTTTTTATCTACTGAAAGTCGTCCTAATGATTCTGAGTATCAAAAAATATCGAGTGCAATTGCCACTACTTATACTGCAGAAGGGTCTCAAGAGCAGGTTTTATTTGATGAAGCATCGCTTGATTATGATGGCTTAACTCGCTCAACATCAAACCTTCTATCTGCTGTTGCTGACGATGGCGTGATGGTGGGCTGGGGCAGTGCGCCTTACGAAAAGACCGCCTTTACCCAAACAGATGAAACCGAAGAAGAAAGTCACTTCTTACGTGACTTTATAAGTCGCGGTATTGTTATTGGTGCTAATGGTGTCGAAGTACCTTTAGTTCCTGAATTTGATGAGCACGGTGGTATTAGTGCCGCATATGACATAGTCAAAACCAATAGTGGCTACGAAGTAGTAGGTACCGTATCTACCGGTATTCCAGTTGATCCTCAAGATGATATTGACGATCGTTGCGATAACGAAGATGAGCCAGTTTCAGATTGTGTTGAAACGCTTAATCGTAGCTTTAGTACGGGTATTTTCGATAAACGAGCCGTTAAATGGACCTTGGATAACGACCTAAATATTATCAATACGGAAATATTTGGCTTAGGTCTTACGCCAAAAGATGACGAAGATTTTGCATTTAGAAGCAGCGCTTTTGTCATTAATGAAAATGGGGTAATAGCTGGTACTTCAGATGTTCGCTATAAAGATCGAGATATTCGTATCACTATGCCGGTTATTTTTGAGAATGGTGAAGTAAAAGAGTTTCTTGACCAAGAAGATGATTGGACCTCGGGTCAGCCTTTAGCTATCAATAATGACGATGTTGTGGTTGGTTATGCAACCAAAAGAATCGAAGGTACAAACCGTACTAAATTTTTCTATTACGACAAGAAAAGTGACAGTGTTGTTTTCCCGACAGATTATTTCTCAAGTTCTAGCTCAATCGCTAATGACATAAATGATAATGGTGTGATTGTTGGTGAGGGTGAAACCGATATCTACAATACGTCTACACGTCGTCGTGAAGGCTTTATGTACACTATCGGTGAAGATAAAGTCGTAAATTTAAACGATTTATTACCTTGCTATGAAGAAGATGGTGAAACACGATTTAAATACGTTGTTGCTGAAGCCAAGTCGATTAACAACAATAATGAAATATTTGGTGTTGCTACCAAAACGGTAGAAAAAACAGATTCATTCGGTAACACGGTAGTCGATCTTAACGGTAATGTTGAATATGAAAGTATTGCAGTACCTGTTAAGTTAACACCAATTAGTGGTTCAATTGAAGAGTGCCCTGCAGAAGAAGTTGAACAATATGAGCGTCAGTCTGCAAGCTTCCCTTGGTATGCATTAATCTTGTTACCATTTGCAGCGGCACGTCGCTTTTTTAAAGCAAAGTAGCGTAAAAAATAACTTTTCAACTACATTAAAAAACCCAGCTTACAGCTGGGTTTTTTGTCTATACTCATATTTGAATTGTCAGTTTTTTATTTTTGATGTCGATGTAACCATGCTTTTCTTACAGAGCGCTTCCAAAGCATATCTGTTACGAAATAGCCAAGTATAGCCGCGGCTGTTGCACAAATAAGTGAACCAACTAAGAAAGCCGGACCAATGGTTGTTAAGCTTTCTAAGAACCATTGCCAGCTAGGCTCAAAATGGAAGTGTTGTGTAGGTTGCGCTAAGGCAATTGTTCCAACTATATACGAGCAGTAAAAAATAGGAGGCATTGTCAATGGATTTGTGATCCACACCGTAGCAACAGAAATAGGCAAGTTTACACGAAATGGAATGGCCAGGGCGGCTGCTAGAACCATTTGAAAAGGAACAGGGATGAAAGCAAAAAATAAACCTACAGCAAATGCTCCTCGAGCAGAACGGCGATTTAAATGCCATAAATTGGCATCATGTAATAAACGGCCAAAAATTCTTAAGTATTTATGATCTCTTACCTTGTTGTGATCAGGTAAAAACCGTTGGATCGTTTTCTTAGCCATTTAAAGCAACCATTTACATCTGTTTGGTTATGCAGTGGTTTTATATTGGGTTGTTTTATTACCCTTTATACGGCAAACACTGCAGTGTTTTATCTAATAAGTTTTGCTGTTATTTTAGCAGCTGCCTATTTTAAGCCTTTTTTGCCAATATTGTCAGGGTTTATTTGCGGTATTTTTTTAGTATTTTTTCATTACTTAGTCTTTTATTCTCAAAGCGAATGCGACTTAAGACCTAAAAAACCAGTAATTGCTAATTTTCAAGTAATTTCAATATACTCAGTCCAGTCACCTTTCTACGTTAAAGCAAGCCTGAAAAGCATACAGGGGTGCAGTCTCTCTAAATTAAAACCACCTTTAGCAATGATTAGTGTTAGCACAGCGCAAAAACTGATGGTTGGTGATGAAGTGAGTGCGCAAATAAAGCTTAAGCCGTTTAGAAGCGTAAAAAATTATAATAGTTTTGATCGTGAACGACATGCGTTTAGACAAAGACTTTTTTATAAAGGGCGCACAGTTTCTAAAATACAGATAGAAAATCAGGCTGGTAAACCCACTAGTACTGAGGTATATCGCAATTACATATCGACTATAACTACTGGCAGCCAATTACAATGGCTTTACTATGCTTTGCTAACTGGCGATAAAAGCACAATATCGCAACAAAATAAACAACAACTACGTGAATTAGGTATAAGCCATCTCTTGGCAATCTCAGGACTACACATAGGGCTTGTATATGCAATCGGCTTTTACTTTAGTAAATATATTACCCGTATAATGCGAATACCTGTGTCTCAAACCCGTCAGATTAATAGTTGGTTTATGCTGATAGGTTTTTGTTTTGCTGCTACCTATGTATATCTAAGTGGTTTTGCCGTGTCAGCAGTGCGCGCATTGTTGATGTTAGGCTGTTTACTATTTATCTACATCTTAAATAAGAATCCATTGCGATGGCGAACAATTCTTTATGCTCTTACACTAGTGCTGATTATTGATCCATTTACGTTATTAAACCCCGGTTTGTATTTTAGTTTTATTGCTGTTGCTATTATTTTTCTTGTTATTCGAAGCTCTCTTGGCAAAAACTTAGGTTTTTACAGACGTGTTATACAGCTTGGCTTAATACAATTAGCGTTATTTATAGGCCTGTTGCCATTGTCACTGTTTTACTTTGATGGCGTAAGTACGATTGGCTTGCTGGTAAATTTAGTTGCCGTGCCAATAATTAGTGTCATTGTTTTACCATTCTTAGTTTTGTACAGTTTTTTATCCTTACTTTTAGATTTATCGCTACTTCTATATGGCTTAGATTTTGTTTTAAATTACCTTTATCAATCGATAATGTTAGTCCCAAAACAATGGCGTTGGCTTGAGTTCGCATTTGTTGAGTTCAATACCTTAGTTTTGATTTACAGCACTCTGTTATTGTTTCTTTGTTATCCTTATCGAGCATTTGCCATTATTCCTGTATTGATTGTAACTTTTGATTGGCTTTTGTCGCCGAAAAGCACTTTTCAGTTAGATGTATTTGACGTTGGTCATGGCTTAATGGTGATGCTCAGCGAAGAAAATAAGGCGGTGGTCTATGATTTAGGGCCACGTTATTTTGGTCGATATGACTATATTCAGTCAGTTTTATTAGCAAACATAAATGCGCTTGAGCTTGAGGTGATTGCCACTATAGTAAGTCATCAAGATAATGACCACATTGGAGGTCTTCACTCGTGGAATGAAAATGGCTTTGGAGAGACATTAAAGTATTTTCATCCGCATGGCGTGAATGCTCGTTGTGAGCCAAAGCTTTTAAAAATCGGCAATGTTAGTTTAACTAGCTTTAGTATGCCTGGTGATAATAACAATGATCAATCTTGCATTTTGAGGGTGAAGTCGGGTGAGTATAGTGTGTTATTAACCGGCGATATTTCTGCTGAAGCAGAGCAACAACTCATTACCAGGCTCCCAGACCTGCAAGCGACAGTACTCGTCAGCCCTCATCACGGTAGTAATACATCGTCAAGTCAGGCGTTTATTGAGCAGGTTCGGCCTAAACTGGTTATCCACTCAAGTGCATACCAAGGGCAGTGGCAGTTTCCTCATCCTGAGGTTGTAAAACGTTATCAAGACCGTGATATAGCGCAGTTAAGTACAGCAGACAGTGGCCATATTAGAATCAAATTCTATAACGATACCTTTTTAGTTGAATCAGCTCGCGAGCATGAAAGTTACTGGTTCGAACAAGATTGACGTTTTGTTTTTACCCCCATAAGGCTACAATAGTCGAAGTCTATGAATAAGAGAGTGTTATGGATCAAACTACATCCCAAATTTATAAGCGATTAATCAGTTATGTGGGTGATTATAAATTAATCGCGTTTTTCGCCATTGTTGGCATGGTTGGCTATTCTGCCATGGATGCACTGTTTATCAATTTAATGAAACCTTTTATTGATGAAGGCTTAAATGCTCGTAATACTGATGTATTAACTTATGCACCATTCGTTGTTATCGCGTTAGTGCTTGGTCGAGGCATGTTTAATTACATGTCATCTTATTGCTTGAGTTATGTTGGCTCCCAAGTTGTTAGAACTCTTCGCCAACAATTATTCGAACATATATTACATTTACCTGTGTCTTTTCATGACAAAAATTCTAATGGTGATTTAATTTCTAAAATCACTTTCGATACAGAGCAAGTACAACAGGCAATTACTAAAGCGCTGTTAATTGTGGTGAGAGAAGGGGCGTTTGTTGTTTTTTTACTTTTCAATATGTTTTATACAAGTTGGAAGTTATCGCTGATTTTCTTGGTTATTATTCCGCTGGTGGCAGTGATTGTTGCCTTTGTATCGAAACGCTTTCGGATGATCTCTAAAAAAATTCAATCAGCGATGGGGCAAGTTACTCGTAGTTCAGAGCAGATGCTCTCTGGGCATAAAGTAATCCACGGATTTGGTGGTCAGCAGCAAGAGATTGCTCAGTTTTCAGCGATTAATAACCATAATCGTCAGCAACGTATTAAAATGGATGCAACAAAGGCGTTAAGTGTTTCGGTTATTCAGATCTTAGCTGCGAGCGCAATGGCAGTGATTTTATGGGTCGTGTCAATGCCATCAATGATAGACACAATCAGCTCTGGTGATTTCGTATTACTAATATCATCAATGATGATGTTATTACGTCCACTTAAGCAACTTTCAAATGTAAATAGTGACTTACAACGTGGTATTTCTGCAGCACAAAGTATCTTTTTGGTACTTGATGAAGATGTAGAAAAAGACACTGGCACCTATAGTATTGATAAAGTGACAGGGCACATTGAAATAAACAACGTTACTTTCAAGTACCCAACTAAAGATGAACCAGTTTTGAAAAACTTGTCGCTAACGATTAATGCCGGCGAAAGCATTGCATTAGTGGGGCGCTCTGGTTCTGGTAAATCGACCATTTCAAATTTATTGCCACGTTACTATGAGCTAGAAGGTGAAAGTGAAATTTTACTCGATGGTGTCAATATCGCTGACTACAAGCTAACGGATCTTCGTAAGCAATTTGCATTGGTTTCACAGCAAGTGGTGTTATTTAACGATACTATTGCAAATAACATATGCTATGGCCTTGAACGTGAACTCAGTAATGAAGAGTTAATGGCGGTTGCCAAACAAGCCCATGTTTGGGAATTTGTTAAAGACTTGCCAGAAGGTTTAAATACCATGGTGGGTGAAAACGGCGTGATGTTATCTGGTGGTCAGCGTCAACGTATCGCGATTGCACGTGCCATTTTAAAAGATGCACCTATTTTAATTCTCGATGAGGCGACATCAGCTCTCGATACTGAGTCTGAAAAGCTGATCCAGCATGCACTTGATAGCTTAATGAAAGAAAAAACATCAATTGTGATAGCACACCGTTTATCAACAATAGAAAACAGTGATTGTATTTATGTTATTGATCATGGTCAGGTTATCGAAAAGGGCACGCATAGCGAGCTGCTTGAAAAAGACGGCACCTATTCCGCTCTTTGTAAAATGCAATTTGGTGAGCAGTAGTGAGTGTTATTGAACAAAGCTGGTATAAAAGACCAGGTTTACTCAGTGTTTTACTCTTACCTTTGAGTGTGCTTTTTTGGCTAATCTCAACGCTTCGTGTATTGCTATACAAGCTTAATATTCTGAAGGCTTTTAAAGCGCATGTACCTGTTATAGTGGTTGGTAACATAAGTGTGGGTGGCAACGGCAAAACGCCATTTGTAATATGGCTTGCTGAGTTCTTAAAGCAACAAGGTTTAAAAGTGGCGGTGATCAGTCGTGGTTATGGTGGTCAGTCTGACTCGTATCCATTGTTAGTTACTGATGAGACGACTACAACACAAGCGGGTGACGAACCTGTACTTATTAGACGTCGTTTAGGTTGTGTTGTTATGGTTGGACCTGACCGTCAAGCCAGTATTAAAAAATTAGAACAGCACGATATTGATGTCATCATTTCTGATGATGGTATGCAACATTACAAAATGGCCCGAGATATAGAATGCTGTATTGTTGATAGTGAACGCCAGTTTGGTAACGGTTTATTAATGCCAGCAGGTCCACTTCGTGAAACCAAAACGCGCTTAAAATCGGTTGATTTAGTCATAGAAAATGGCGGCAATGCACAAAGCCGCTATGATTTAGCATCGAGCCCATTTCGAACCGTGAGTGATTCAAAACTCGCCAATTCAGTTCAAGATAAAGGCCATGCAGTCAGTGCTATTGGTAACCCCAAACGCTTTGAGATAAGTCTTGAGCAGCAAGGCGTTAACTTGCTATCGACTCATCATTTTCGTGATCACTATGCCTACCAAGCAAGTGACTTTACCATGTTTGGTGGTGACGCTGTTTTTATGACAGAAAAAGATGCAGTTAAATGCTTTAGCTTTGCCAACCCAAATTGGTATTATTTGCCTGTGGATGCAAAGCCGACAACAACGGTTATCGAAAAACTAAATTTATTATTAAAACAAAAAGGGATCCTCAATGGCCTTTGATACAAAATTACTTGAAATTATCGCCTGTCCAGTGTGTAAAGGTAAATTACGTCTTGATAAAGAAAATCAAGAGCTGATTAGTACAGCAGCGAAACTTGCTTATCCAATCAAAGACGATATCCCAGTGCTTTTAGAAAATGAAGCACGTGAACTAAGCCAAGAAGAGGTCGATAAGTGGAATTCGTAGTTGTAATTCCTGCCCGTTACGCATCGACACGTTTACCAGCTAAACCACTTGCTGATATATGTGGTAAGCCAATGATCCAACATGTTTATGAAAAAGCAGTTGCTTCAGGCGCATCACTCGTTTATGTTGCCACCGATCATCAAGCAGTATTTGACGCTGTTAGTGAGTTTACAAGTAATGTTCTAATGACGCGTGAAGATCATCAATCAGGGACAGAGCGTTTAGCTGAAGTGGTTGAACAACTCCAACTTGAAAGTGATACCATTGTTGTTAACGTGCAAGGTGATGAGCCTTTATTAGCTAGTGAAAATGTCTCGCAAGTGGCTAAACTGCTCGCTGATTCTGATGCGCCTATGGCAACATTGAGCACAAGTATTGATGATATCGACGATATATTTAACCCTAATTGTGTAAAAGTGGTTAGCGATGCGCACAACAATGCAGTGTATTTTTCGCGTGCAACCATTCCTTATCATCGTGATGCGATGATGAGTAATCAAACTGATAAAATCAATCTTGATGATTATGCCCGCCATATTGGTATTTATGCTTACCGAGCAGGGTTTATTACTCAATATATTGAGCTGCCAGAATCTCCGTTAGAAGTCCTTGAATCTCTAGAGCAGCTTCGTGTGCTTTATCATGGTTATAAAATCAAAATAGCTAAGGCATTATGTGCTCCACAAGCAGGTGTAGACACGCCAGAGGACTTAGCCCGCGTCATTGCAGTGCTGAGTAAATAACCAATGCACGATGTAAATACAGTTCATCTTCATGCAAGTGAAGATGACTTTTTTGTATTTTATAAACCAGCAGGTGTAAGCTTTCATAGTGAAGAATGTGCTGGTTTTGTTGTACTTGCAGAGCAACTTGTAAACGAAAAACTATATCCTGTACATCGCCTTGATAAGGTCACCTCGGGTTTAATTATTTTAGCCCGTCACAAAGAAGCAGCAGCAGAGTTCACTGCACTATTCAGTGCCCATCAAGTGCATAAATTTTATCTTGCACTCAGTGATGCAAAACCAAAGAAGAAACAAGGTTGGATAAAAGGGGATATGGAAAAAAGTCGTCGGGGCGCTTTTAAATTGCTAAAGAGCCAAACCAACCCGGCTGTTACCCGCTTTTATTCAAAAAGTATTCGTCCAGGGCTACGTGCCTACCTATTAAAACCTTTTTCGGGTAAAACACATCAACTAAGAGTCGCGATGAAAAGCTTGGGTGCGCCAATTCTTGGTGATAGCACGTATGCAGGAAGTAAAGACGAGCGCACAAATTTGCATGCTTATGCACTACAATTTAGCTATAAAGGGCAGCTTAAAGAGTATCGATGCGATTACACTTTGGGTGCTCATCTCAATGAAGTTTTTAACTCAGACGAATTCAAAGAGTGGACAGCTCCTTGGACGTTGGATTGGTAAATGAAAGAAACAACACAAGACATCCGTTTTGGTGGCATTAAACGTTTATATGGTCATCAGCAATTTGATTGGTTACAACAAGCACATTTTTGTGTCATTGGTATTGGTGGTGTAGGTAGTTGGGCCGCTGAAGCGCTAGCTCGCACGGGTGTAGGACAACTAACCTTAATAGATCTTGATGATATTTGTGCAACTAATGTTAATCGTCAAATCCATGCTTTGACTGGCACCGTAGGTGAAGCAAAAGTTGAAGCGATGAAAACACGTTGTGAGTTGATAAACCCAGATATCAAAATTAATGTTATTGATGACTTTATAACGCTAGATAACATTCGTGAGCATATTCAAGGCTTTGATTATGTGATTGATTGTATTGATGCAGTGAAAGAAAAGGCAGCGTTAATTGCACATTGTAAGCGTATAAAATTACCCGTTATTACAACCGGTGGCGCAGGCGGACAAACTGATCCGAGCCAAATTAGCTTTGGTGATGTAGCTAAGACAACCCATGATCCTTTGCTTGCAAAAGTACGGTATATTTTGCGAAAACAGTACAACTTTAGTAGCAATCCAAAGCGTAAATTTAACGTAGATTGTGTTTATTCAACTGAACAGCTTGTATATCCAACCTCTGAAGGCGAAGTTTGCCAAGCAAAACAAGGCGCAGATGGTTCAATGAATATGGATTGTAACAATGGTTTTGGCTCAGCCACAATGGTAACAGGAAGCTTTGGCTTTTTTGTCGCAGCCAAAGCAGTCAGAAAATATTTAGATAAAAAACAGCGTTCTTTATAACATTTAGCGGTTTTGCTCAGCCATGGTTTGAATTTTATCAACCATGGCTTTGATGCCATTGCCGCGAGAAGGGCTTAAATGGCTAATTAGACCGAGTCGTTCAAATTCATCATAGGCATTTATTTGTGCTGCTTGTTCCGGTGTTAGACCATTGTATAAGGCTAAAATTAAAGCCAATAGTCCTTTAACGATACGGGTATCTGAATCACCAGCTAAAACAAGGCTATTTTCTGTATGATCAAAGTCGATATATAGCCACACTTTACTTTCGCAGCCTTTAACTAGGGCATCATCTACTTTAAGCACTTCTGGCATAACTGGTAATTGCTTACCTAATAGCATTATCTGGCGGTATTTTTGCTGCCAACCTGCAGCTGTTTCAATGTTTTTACTAACGGCTTCAAACGTTGAATTCATAACTTATCCAAATTTAATCTAATAACTCAATACTGTTTTTAAGAGCATCAATAAACGTATCTACATCATCTTTATTGTTATATAACGCAAAGCTTGCTCTTACTGTACCAGGAATGTGCAAATGGCTCATTATAGGTTGTGTGCAATGGTGGCCACTGCGCACGGCAACGCCAAACCCATCAAGCAGAGTGGCTAAATCGAAGGGATGTTCATCGCGATAATTAAAACTAATGTTACCGATGTTATGTATTTGGTTTGAATAGATATTAATACCATCAATAGCTGATAATTGTTTTATCGCATAGTCAAAAACTGTATGCTCATGTTGACGCATTTGCTGAAAATCTAACGATGTTAAATACTTTATTGCCTCACTAAAGGCGATTACACCCGCAATATTAGGTGTTCCTGCTTCAAATTTACCTGGTGCATCCCGAAAAGTGCTTTGTGTGAGGCTCACTGTTTCGATCATTTCGCCACCGGTTTGATAAACATCGAGCGAATTTAACAGTTCAAATCGGCCATATAGACCACCTAAACCTGTCGGCCCGAGCATTTTATGCGCAGAAAATACGTAAAAGTCACAAGAAATTTCTTGTAGATTAGGGCGTAAATGCATCGCAGCCTGCGCACCATCAATCACAGAAATAGCATTAATGGCTTTACATGCTGTAATGATAGGCGCTAAATCAGTGATATTACCTAATGTATTTGATGCATGAGTAACAGCAACTACCTTAGGCTGATGCAGTTTTATAAACTCACAGCACTTTACGCTATCAATGACCAAGTCATCTTCAATAGGTAAAATAATCAGTTCTGCACCGGTACGCTTTGCTAGTTGTTGCCATGGCACTATGTTGGCGTGATGTTCAATCGCAGAGATAGCAATTTTATCGCCTGGTTTAAGCCGTGAAGCCAGACCATTTGCGATTAAATTAATCGATTCAGTCGCTCCTTTGGTCCACACTAACTCATTGGCTTTAACAGAAAAATAATCTGCAAGTAGCGTTCTGGTGTGTTCATATTGGCGGGTCGCGTTTTCACTGAGTGTATGACGGCCACGGTGCACATTGGCATTCTCATGACTATAAAAACGGGCAAGGGCATCAATAACTGCTTGTGGCTTTTGTGAGGTCGCTGCTGAGTCTAAATACACCAGAGGCAGCTCATTAACCGTTTCATTCAGTAATGGAAAGTCAGCGCGTATTTTTGCAATATCGAACATGGAAGGCCTTAAGCTACGAGAATGCGACGATTTTAATTACTTTGCACAAATAGACAAGTGCAGGGCAACAAAAAAGGCCGCATAGCGGCCTTTTTTAAACGCAAATTCGTATTAACGCTTGTCTGTTGGTACGTAATCGCGTGAAGTTTCACCAGTGTATAACTGACGAGGACGGCTGATCTTGTGACCAGGTTGAGAAAGCATCTCATCCCAGTGAGAGATCCAACCAACAGTACGTGACATTGCAAAGATTACAGTGAACATGCTTGTTGGAATACCGATAGCTTTTAAGATGATACCTGAGTAGAAGTCTACGTTAGGGTAAAGTTTCTTCTCAACGAAGTATGGGTCTTCTAGTGCAATTTGCTCAAGCTTCATTGCGATATCAAGAAGTGGATCTTGAATATTTAACTCAGCTAGTACTTCGTGACATGTTTGACGCATTACTGTCGCACGTGGATCGAAGTTTTTGTATACACGGTGACCGAAGCCCATAAGACGGAATGGATCTGACTTATCTTTTGCTTTAGCAACGTATTCGTCGATACGGTCTACTGAACCGATTTCTTCTAACATGTTAAGACATGCTTCGTTAGCACCACCGTGTGCAGGACCCCATAAAGATGCGATACCAGCCGCGATACACGCGTAAGGGTTTGCACCTGATGAACCAGCTAAACGTACAGTTGACGTTGAAGCGTTTTGCTCGTGGTCAGCGTGAAGCATGAAGATTTTATCCATTGCTTTAGCAAGAACAGGGCTAACTTTATATTCTTCAGCAGGTACTGAGAACATCATGTGTAAGAAGTTTTCAGCAAAGCTTAAGTCGTTACGCGGGTGTACAAACGGTTGACCTACGTTGTATTTGTAAGCCATAGCAGCGATTGTTGGTAACTTAGCAATTAGTTTGATTGCACTAGTTTTACGTTGTGTCGCATCAGTGATGTCTAAATCTTCGTGATAGAAAGAAGATAAAGCACCTACAACACCACATAGCATCGCCATAGGGTGAGCATCAAAACGGAAACCTTGGAAGAAGTTTGCGATTTTAGTATCAAGCATAGTGCTATGCGTGATTTCTTTTGCAAACTCATCGTATTGTTCTTTAGTTGGTAATTCGCCGTTTAACAGTAAGTAGCAAACTTCGATGTAGTTAGACTCATCAGCTAGTTGCTCAATTGGGTAACCACGGTGTAGTAATACACCTTTACCGCCGTCGATATAAGTGATTGAAGATTCACAAGAACCGGTCGACATGAAACCTGGGTCGTAAGTGAAGTAGCCATGAGAACCTAACGTACGTACGTCGATTACGTCTTGGCCAGCAGTGCCTTGGTAAATTGGAAGTTCGATTGGATCAAGACCATCAATATGGACCGTGGCTTTATTATCCGCCATCTATTTATCTCCTATTAAGATAACAACTCTGATTGTTATGTTCTGAATCTGTTTAAGCACATTCTTTTCATTTTAACGTGAAAGAGGGGTGTAAAGTCAATTTTTATAAACATTATGCATAAATGGATAATAAATATTCTGCCAGGATTAAATATTATACCATTGGCTAATTCGCAAACGACTCTTACTAAACAAGAATTGTAAAAAGACCTTTGGCTATATATACTATCCAAGGTTTTATACCGTATTGTCTGTAGGTAAACTTTATTTTTACATTTAAGTTTTGCATAAGTGTGAACTTTTTGTGTATCAACACGGTTTACTTAGATAGTTCCATCGAAATTCATTTTGATGGGTTTAGAAAAACAAGTAGATGAGCTCCTAAGTGGGCAAGATGGGCAAGTAACTGTGAAAAAGCAAAGACCTGTAAATCTAGATCTAACAACTATATCTATGCCGGCAACGGCTAAAGCATCAATTCTTCACCGCGTCACCGGTGTGGCACTATTTTTTGCTTTAACGTTTGTCATTTGGGCTTGGTCTGAGTCTCTTTCTTCTCCAGAAGGTTTTGAATTCGTCAAGGGTCTGTTCAGCGGATTCATTGCCAAATTCATAGCGTGGGGTACCATTTCTGTGTTGGCATATCACCTAATCGGTGGTGTTCGTCACATCATTATGGATATGGGTCACTGGGAAGAACTTGAATCAGGTAACTTCAGCGCTAAAGTTGCGATGGCTTTAGGTGTTGTAGCTGCAATTCTAGCAGGAGTGTGGATATGGTTTTAAATCAAGCAACTCTTAAACGTGATGGTGTACAAGATTTTGTATCACTTCGTACAACAGCATTAATAATCAGCGCTTATGCGATTTTTATTATCGGCTATTTTTTATGTACACCAGAAGTCACTTTTGAAGCCTGGCAAGGCCTATTCTCTAATCTAGCAATGAAAGGGTTTACACTAATTGCCCTTGTTTGCATTATGGTTCACACCCGTATCGGTCTTTGGCAAGTTCTAACTGACTATGTCAAAAATGCGAAATTACGTGCTGTTTTAGGCTTTGTATTAAACCTTATGGCCGTTGCTTACGTAGCAATTGGTCTAATCGTTTTATGGGGTGTTTAAGTGAATTATTCTGTTCGTGAATTTGACGCAGTAGTAATTGGTGCAGGCGGCGCGGGTATGCGCGCAGCACTTGCTATTACTGAATCAGGCAAAACCTGTGCACTTATCTCTAAAGTTTTCCCTACACGTTCTCACACTGTGTCAGCACAAGGCGGCATTACTGTTGCGTTAGGTAACTCGCATGAAGATAACTGGGAATGGCACATGTACGATACTGTTAAAGGTTCTGATTTTATCGGTGACCAAGACGCTATCGAATATATGTGTAAAACAGGCCCAGAAGCTATTACTGAATTAGAAAACATGGGCTTACCATTTTCTCGTTTTGAAAATGGCCGTGTTTATCAACGTCCTTTCGGCGGTCAGTCGAAAAACTTTGGTGGTGAACAAGCAGCACGTACTGCAGCAGCAGCTGACCGTACTGGTCACGCACTGTTACACTGTCTTTACCAGCAAAACGTTAAAAACAAAACAAACGTATTTTCAGAGTGGTATGCACTAGATTTAGTTAAAAACAGCGATGGTCATGTTGTTGGTTGTACAGCAATCGACATTGAATCAGGCCAAGTTGTTTACTTCAAATCAAAAGCCGTTGTTTTAGCAACAGGTGGTGCAGGTCGTATCTACGCATCAACAACTAACGCACACATCAATACAGGTGACGGCGTTGGTATGGCAACCCGTGCTGGTGTTGCATTGCAAGATATGGAAATGTGGCAATTCCACCCAACAGGTATCGCAGGCGCTGGTGTACTAGTAACTGAAGGTTGTCGTGGTGAAGGTGGTTACCTTCTTAACAAAGACGGCGAACGCTTCATGGAACGTTACGCGCCAAATGCTAAAGACTTAGCATCTCGTGACGTTGTTGCTCGTTCAATGATGACAGAGATCCGTGAAGGTCGTGGTTGCGATGGTCCTTACGGTCCACATATCAAGCTTAAACTTGACCACTTAGGTGAAGAGACGCTTAATTTACGTCTTCCTGGTGTATGTGACCTTGCGAAAACATTCGCACACGTTGACCCGGCTAAAGAACCAATTCCAGTAATTCCAACATGTCACTACATGATGGGTGGTGTACCAACTAACGTAAATGGTCAAGCATTACAAATCGATGCAAATGGTCAAGAGAAAGTAGTTGAAGGTTTATTCGCTGTGGGTGAAATTGCCTGTGTATCTGTACACGGTGCTAACCGCCTAGGTGGTAACTCACTTCTTGACTTAGTTGTGTTCGGCCGTGCAGCTGGTAACTTCTTAGGTAAATACCTAAATGGTGTTGAAGCAGGTAAAGATGCGTCTGAATCAGACCTTGAAGCATCACTTGCGCGTTTCAACCGTTGGGAAAGCTCTAAAGCTGGCCAAGGTGAAGACCCAGTTCAAATCAAGAAAGACCTACAAATGTGTATGCAGCTTAACTTCTCGGTATTCCGTGAAGGTGATGCAATGGCTACAGGTCTTAAAGAGCTTAAAGAAATTCGTGAACGTCTGCAGTACGCTCGTCTTGACGACAAGTCAACAGAGTTCAACACTGCACGTATCGAATGTCTAGAGTTAGACAACTTAATGGAAACAGCTTACTCAACTGCAGTAGCTGCAAACTTCCGTACAGAAAGCCGTGGTGCACATTCTCGTTTTGACTTCCCAGATCGTGATGACGATAACTGGTTATGTCATTCTATCTTTAACCCAGTTACAGATGAAATGACAAAACGTGAAGTAAACTACGCGCCGAAACTGCGTGAAGCTTTCCCACCTAAAGCACGTACATACTAGGAGCGAGACGATGGCACAAGTACAATTTTCCGTTTATCGTTACAATCCAGATGTTGATAATGCACCACGTATGCAGGACTTCACGCTAGAAACGCAAGAAGGCCAAGATATGATGGTATTGGATGCTCTAATGAAATTAAAAGAGCAAGATCCAACATTATCATTCCGTCGTTCATGCCGTGAAGGTGTGTGTGGTTCTGACGGTATCAACATGAATGGTAAAAACGGTTTAGCATGTATTACTCCTTTATCAACGCTACTTAAAGGTGGCAAGGGTAAAATCGTAATTCGTCCATTACCTGGTTTACCTGTGGTACGTGACCTTGTTATTGACATGAGTCAGTTCTACACTCAATACGAAAAAGTTAAGCCTTATCTAATTAATGACACGCCAGCGGCGGGTGAGCGTCTTCAATCTATCGAAGAACGTGATAAGTTAGATGGCTTATATGAGTGTATTTTATGTGCATGTTGTTCTACATCGTGTCCTTCGTTCTGGTGGAATCCAGACAAGTTCATCGGTCCTGCGGGTCTTCTTCATGCGTATCGTTTCTTGGCTGATAGCCGCGATACAGCGACTGAAGAGCGTCTTGCAGATCTTGACGATGCGTTCAGCGTGTTCCGTTGTCACAGTATTATGAACTGTGTTAGCGTGTGTCCTAAAGGTCTTAATCCGACTAAAGCAATTGGACAAATCAAATCAATGCTTTTAAACCGCGCTGTTTAAAGCTTGAATATGTAAGGTGGTTAAGTGATTAACCACCTTGTTTTTACAACAATTAATTTCTGCGCTAAAGAAAAGGGCTTATAAATGCACGAAGGTGTGATGAAGGCATGGCTAGAATCTTCTCACTTAAACGGCGGAAACGTTGCTTACGTAGAAGAGCTTTATGAAGCGTACTTAGATGATGCGACTTCTGTGCCAGAAGAATGGCGAGAAGTGTTCGAACAATTACCAAAAGTAGATGGTGTGGATGTTGACGTAAAACATTCAGAGGTTCGTTCACAATTTGCGGAGCTTGCTAAAAACAAGCATAGAGAAGTAGTGGTAGCAGAGGGTGGCTCTGGCGATCCTAAACAGGTCAAAGTGCTACAACTTATTAATGCTTTCCGTTTCCGTGGTCACCAAAATGCTAACCTAGATCCATTAGGTATCTGGGAACGCGAACGAGTTCGAGATCTTGAACTTGAATACCACGATTTATCTGAAGCTGATTTTGACCGTGAATTCAATGTGGGTTCGTTTGCCGTAGGTCGCGACACCATGCCTTTAGGTGAGCTATACCAAGCACTTAAGACCACGTATTGTGGGTCAGTTGGTGCAGAGTATATGCACATCACTTCAACTGAAGAAAAACGTTGGTTACAACAGCGTTTAGAATCAGTGCAATCACGTCCAACGTTCTCTAAAGAAGAAAAGCTACGTATCCTTAAAGGATTAACAGCTGCAGATGGCCTTGAAAAATATTTAGGGGCTAAGTTCCCTGGTGCAAAACGTTTCTCACTTGAAGGTGGTGATGCGTTGGTACCAATGCTTAAAGAACTAATTCATCGTGCAGGTGAAAGCGGACAAAAAGAAGCTGTTATTGGTATGGCTCACCGCGGTCGCTTGAACGTACTAGTGAACGTTTTAGGTAAAAACCCATCAGAATTATTCGATGAGTTCGCTGGTAAACACAAAGATACTTTAAGCTCAGGTGATGTTAAATATCACATGGGTTATTCATCTGACTTCGCTACAAAGGGTGGCAACGTGCATATGGCACTTGCGTTTAACCCATCTCACCTTGAAATCGTTAACCCAGTAGTTATGGGTTCGGTACGCGCTCGTTTAGACCGTTTAGGTGATAAGTCAGGTATTAAAGCATTACCAATTACTATTCACGGTGACTCTGCAATCGCAGGTCAAGGTGTTGTTCAAGAAACATTTAACTTATCGCAAACTAATGCATTTAGTTGTGGTGGTAGTATCCGTATCGTGGTAAACAACCAAGTTGGTTTTACAACGTCAAAACAAGCGGATGTTCGTTCTACACCATACTGTACTGACATTGCGAAAATGGTTCAGGCACCTATTTTCCACGTTAATTCTGACGATCCAGAAGCGGTAGCATTTGTTACTCAAATCGCACTTGATTTCAGAAACCAATTCAAACGTGACGTTGTAATTGATTTAGTATGTTATCGCCGTCATGGTCATAACGAAGCGGATGAGCCGAATGCGACTCAACCACTTATGTACCAGAAAATCAAAAAACACCCAGTTCCACGCCTAATTTATGCTGACCAACTTGTGTCTGAAGGTTCATTTACAGAAGATGAAGTCAAAGCACTTGCTGATGAGTACCGTAACGGTCTTGATGGCGGTAACTGTGTTGTTGAAGAAATTCAACCAGAAACATCTCACTCTTCAGATTGGGCTAAATTCGTTGGTCACGATTGGGATGTTGAGTACGATGCAAAACTTTCTGTTGAAAAACTAAAAGAACTTGGTGAAAAAGTATCAAGCTACCCAGAGAGCCACAAAGCTCAGTCGCGTGTTAAGAAAATTTACGACGACCGTAAGCTAATGGCATCAGGTGAAAAACCACTTGATTGGGGTATGGCAGAAACGCTAGCTTATGCTTCACTTGTTGATGCGGGCACAGATATCCGTTTAACAGGTCAAGACTCAGGTCGTGGTACTTTCTTCCACCGTCATGCTGTTATCCATAACCAAAAAGATGCATCAACCTACTTGCCGCTGCAAAACATCAGCGAAAAACAAGGTTCATTTGAAGTATACGACTCAGTACTTTCTGAAGAAGCGGTACTTGCATTCGAATATGGTTACGCAACAGCTGAACCAACTTCACTTGTAATGTGGGAAGCACAATTTGGTGACTTCGCTAATGGTGCACAAGTTGTATTTGACCAATTCTTAAGTTCAGGTGAACAAAAGTGGGGCCGTTTATGTGGTCTTACATGTTTACTTCCACATGGTTATGAAGGTCAAGGCCCAGAGCATAGCTCAGCACGTCTTGAGCGTTTCTTACAATTGTGTGCTGATCACAATATGCAAGTGTGTGTGCCTTCAACACCAGCGCAAGTTTATGCAATGCTTCGACGTCAATCTGTACGTCCTTTACGTCGTCCATTGATTGTAATGACACCTAAGTCACTACTTCGTCATCCGCTGGCAACTTCAACACTTGAAGAATTATCTGAAGGTGTGTTCCACAATATGATCGATGAAATCGATGATATTGCAGCAGATAAAGTAGAACGCGTTGTATTCTGTAGTGGTAAAGTTTATTACGAGTTACTACAAGAGCGTCGTAAACAAGAATTAAATAACATTGCTATTGTTCGTGTAGAACAATTATATCCATTCCCACACGCTGAGATGGATACAATCATGCAACGTTACCAACACGTTAAAGATTTTGTTTGGTGTCAAGAAGAGCCGCAAAACCAAGGTGCATGGTATTGTTCTCAACATCATTTTGTTGATGCAATTCCTGAAGGTGCTAAATTAACTTATGCAGGTCGTAAAGCATCAGCATCACCAGCGTGTGGTTACATGTCAGTGCATAATAAAGAACAACAAGCGCTCGTTGCAGACGCGCTTACTATTGAAAAGAAAGGATAAGCAATGAGCACAGAAATTAAAGTTCCTGTACTTCCTGAGTCGGTTGCTGATGCTACTGTTGCAACATGGCACGTAAGTGTTGGCGACAAAGTAAGCCGCGACCAAAACTTGGTTGATATCGAAACAGATAAAGTTGTTTTAGAAGTTGTTGCACCAAACGATGGTGTAATCACTGAAATTTCACAAGAAGAAGGTGCAACGGTACTTGGCGAGCAAGTAATTGCATTACTTGGTGATGCAGATGCTGCACCAGCAAGTGACGACTCTGCCAAAGAATCTGCACCAGCAAAATCAGAAGACGCGCCAGAGGCGCAATCAGCACCAGCATCAGAAGGTAAAGAAGTGGACATTAAAGTACCTGTACTTCCAGAATCAGTCGCAGACGCGACAATTGCTACTTGGCATGTTCAACCAGGTGAAGCGGTAACTCGCGATCAAAACCTAGTTGATATCGAAACTGATAAAGTTGTTCTTGAAGTGGTTGCTCAAGAAGACGGTATCATGGGTGAGCACATTCACGCTGAAGGCGAAACAGTACTTGGTGAGCAAGTAATTGGTACAGTTAAAGCGGGCGCAGCACCAGCTAAAGCACCTGCAGCAAAAGCTGAAGAGGCTACTGCAAGCGAATCAAATGATAGCTCTGATGTGTTAACACCATCAGTTCGTCGTTTAATCGCTGAGAAAGGTCTTGATGCATCTAAAATCAAAGGCACAGGCAAAAACGGCCGTGTGACTAAAGAAGATGTTGATACATTCTTAAAAGCACCTGCAGCAGCACCAAAAGCTGAAGCAGCACCAGCAGCACCTATGGGTGACCGTACACAAAAACGTGTTCCTATGACACGTTTACGTAAAACTATCGCTAATCGTCTTCTTGAAGCGAAAAACTCAACTGCAATGTTAACTACATTCAACGAAGTTAACATGAAGCCAATCATGGATCTTCGTAAGCAGTATCAAGAAGTGTTCGAAAAGCGTCATGGTATCCGTTTAGGTTTCATGTCTTTCTACGTGAAAGCAGTTACTGAAGCACTTAAGCGTTTCCCTGAGGTGAATGCATCTATCGATGGTGATGATATCGTTTATCATAACTACTTCGACATCAGCATTGCGGTTTCAACTCCACGTGGTCTTGTTACACCAGTTCTTAAAGACTGTGACAAGCTATCAGTGGCAGAAATCGAAAAAGGTATCCGTGAATTAGCACTTAAAGGTCGTGACGGTAAACTATCTATCGAAGATATGACTGGTGGCAACTTCACAATTACTAACGGTGGTGTATTCGGTTCATTACTTTCTACACCTATCATCAACTTGCCACAGTCTTCAATCTTGGGTATGCATAAAATCCAAGATCGCCCAATGGCTGTTAACGGTAAAGTTGAAATCTTACCAATGATGTATTTAGCGTTATCTTACGATCACCGCCAAATCGATGGTAAAGAATCAGTAGGCTTCCTAGTAACAATTAAAGAGTTACTTGAAGATCCAACTCGTTTACTACTAGATGTTTAATCTGGTTGTATAAAAACTAAGCTGTGAACCCTGTTCACAGCTTTTTTTTTGCGCCTTTGGTCTAACTGGGGTTTTCATGTGGAGCCTTGGGATTTATACTAAGTGCGCAATTTGGGATAGCTGTTTATTTTGCATAAATATTCAGCTCTTTTAGTATAAAAAATTGGATAAAGCATCATGAATTTGCATGAGTATCAGGCAAAACAACTTTTTGCCGAATATGGTTTACCAGTTTCTCAAGGTTTCGCTTGCGATACACCTGAAGAAGCTGCAGCAGCTGCTGAGAAAATCGGCGGTGATATGTGGGTTGTTAAAACACAGGTTCACGCAGGTGGCCGTGGTAAAGCTGGCGGTGTTAAGCTAGTTAAAACAATCGACGAAGTAAAAGAGTTCGCTGCGAACTGGTTAGGTAAAAACTTAGTTACTTACCAAACAGACGAAAATGGTCAGCCAGTAGCTAAAATCCTTGTAGAAAGCTGCACTGACATCGCTAACGAATTATACCTTGGCGCTGTAGTAGATCGTGCTTCTCGTAAAGTTGTTTTCATGGCATCTACTGAAGGTGGTGTTGAAATCGAGCAAGTTGCAGAAGAAACTCCAGAACTAATTCACAAAGCTGAGATCGATCCACTAGTTGGTCCACAAGCATACCAAGCTCGTGAATTAGGCTTCAAACTAGGTTTAAACCCTACTCAAATGAAACAGTTCGTTAAGATCTTCATGGGTCTTGCTAACATGTTCAACGATTTCGATTTCGCACTATTAGAAATCAACCCGCTAGTAATTACAGACGAAGGTAACCTTCACTGTCTAGACGGTAAAATCGGTGTAGATGGTAACGCGCTTTACCGTCAACCTAAAATCCGTGAAATGCACGATCCTTCACAAGAAGATGCACGTGAAGCTCACGCTGCAAGCTTCGAGCTTAACTACGTTGCACTAGACGGTAACGTTGGTTGTATGGTTAACGGTGCAGGCCTTGCAATGGGTACTATGGACATCGTAAACCTACACGGTGGTAAGCCAGCTAACTTCCTAGATGTTGGTGGTGGTGCTACTAAAGAGCGTGTATCTGAAGCATTCAAGATCATCTTATCTGACGACAACGTTAAAGCTGTTTTAGTTAACATCTTTGGTGGTATCGTACGTTGTGACATGATCGCTGAAGGTATCATTGGCGCAGTTAAAGAAGTAGGCGTAAACGTTCCTGTAGTAGTACGTTTAGAAGGTACTAACGCTGAACTAGGTCGTGAAGTACTTGCTAATTCTGACCTTAACATCATCGCTGCTGAATCACTAACAGACGCAGCTGAAAAAGTTGTTGCTGCTGCGGAGGGCAAATAATGTCTGTATTAATCAATAAAGATACAAAAGTTATCTGTCAAGGTTTCACAGGTGGCCAAGGTACTTTCCACTCTGAGCAAGCGCTTGAGTACGGTACACAAATGGTTGGTGGTGTAAGCCCAGGTAAAGGCGGTCAAACGCACCTTGGTCTTCCAGTATTCAACACAGTACGTGACGCTGTTGAAGCAACTGGCGCAACTGCATCAGTTATCTATGTACCAGCACCTTTCTGTAAAGATGCAATCTTAGAAGCTATCGATGCTGGCATCGAGCTTATCGTTTGTATCACTGAAGGTATCCCAACACTAGACATGGTTGACGTTAAAGTTAAGCTTGAGCAAACTGGTGTTCGTATGATCGGTCCTAACTGCCCAGGTGTTATCACTCCGGGTGAAACGAAGATCGGTATCATGCCTGGTCACATCCACAAGCCTGGTAAAGTAGGTATCGTATCACGTTCTGGTACTTTAACTTACGAAGCGGTTAAACAAACTACTGACGCTGGTTTCGGCCAATCAACATGTGTTGGTATCGGTGGTGACCCAATCCCTGGCACTAACTTCATCGACGTTTTAGAAATGTTCGAAAAAGACGAGCAAACTGAAGCAATCGTAATGATCGGTGAAATCGGTGGTACTGCAGAAGAAGAAGCTGCAGAATACATCAAGCACAACGTGACTAAACCAGTTGTTTCTTACATTGCAGGTGTTACGGCTCCTCCAGGTAAGCGCATGGGTCACGCAGGTGCAATCATCGCAGGTGGTAAAGGTACTGCTGATGAGAAATTTGCTGCATTAGAAGCTGCTGGCGTAAAAACTGTACGTTCACTAGCTGACATCGGTGCTGCACTTAAAGAGAAAACAGGCTGGTAATCAGTTTTAATCTCTTAGAAAAGGCTCGCTTATGCGGGCCTTTTTTGTATCTGAGAGTTTCCTAGTTTGTGCACGAAAATTCTAGCTGCAAATTAAGAATAATAATGCTTTATTTGTGAATAAAAATTCCATACACTGATACCTTGTTTATTTGTTTTTATATAAAACGCTGTTATTAAAAAAGGTAAATATCACGTGCGTACCACAGAATTGGTAGATGGATTTCGCCAGTCAACTCCTTATGTTAATGCTCACCGAGGTAAAACTTTCGTTGTAATGCTCGGCGGAGAAGCAATTGATCAGCCAGGTTGTCGTAGCATCATTAATGATGTTGCATTATTAACGAGCTTAGGTATCAAAATTGTTTTAGTGTTTGGTGCAAGGCCACAGTTCAATGCGGCACTGCAAGAATTTGGCATAACTAGTCAGTTTCATAATGAAATACGTGTTACTGATAACGCGACTTTTGATGTAATAAAGAAAGTTGCGGGTGCAATGCAGTTCGATATTACTGCACGTTTATCGACCTCGCTAAGTAGTACTCCTATGACCGGCTCATACTTGAATGTGGTCAGCGGTAATTTTGTTATCGCTCAGCCTTTAGGAGTTGACGATGGCATTGATTATCATCACTCAGGCCGTGTAAGACGTATTGATGTTGAAGGGATTCGTCATCAATTAAACAATAACAGTATCGTACTACTTGGTCCGATTGCCGCCTCAGTGACAGGTGAAAGTTTTAATTTAACTGCTGAAGAAATTGCCACTCAGGTTGCATTAAAACTGCGCGCTGACAAAATGCTTGGTTTTTGTAAAGAGGCCGGTATCTTGGATGAAAACGGTGAAGCAATTGCCGAGCTTATGCCAAATGAGGCAGAATCTGTCTTAGCAAACTACCGTAATCAACCTGATTCATGTTTAAGTGCAACGGTATTCTTACAAGCGGCCATTGATGCATGTCGTGGCGGCGTACATCGTTGTCATTTAGTTAGTTACAAAGAAGATGGCGCATTATTACAAGAGCTTTTCTCATTAGATGGCATTGGTACGCAAATCGCGCCGCAAAGCTCTGAACAGTTACGTAGTGCAACAATATCTGATATTACCGGGATTATTAATCTGATCAGACCGCTTGAAGAGCAGGGCTATTTAGTTAGGCGCTCTAGAGAGCAGCTTGAGATAGAAATAGAGCAATTTACTGTCATTGAGCGTGATGGTTTAATTATCGCCTGTGCCGCTTTATACCCATTTGCTGAAGAACAAGTGGGGGAGTTTGCAAGTCTGGCTGTTCATCCACAATACCGAGATGCAGATAGAGGGAGTTACCTACTGCGTTTTATTATTAATAAAGCCAAACGTGCTGGTTACTCGCATTTATTCGCTTTAACCACACGCAGTATTCATTGGTTTTTAGAACAAAGCTTTGAATTGGTGACCGTTGATGAGTTACCGGCGAAGAAAAAGGCACTGTATAACTATGAGCGCCGTTCTAAAGTGCTGCGACTGGACCTTACTAAACTAAGTAAAAACCGTTGATAGTACAACTGAGTGGATTGCTATAAAAAAGGTGACGCATGTGCGTCACCTCTAATTCTATATATTGTATTTAATTAATACTCATAGTTAATGTGCTGATAAAAGCGCACACGTAAATCTTGGCGCGTTGGATTAAAGGCCAGCTCGTCAGTTACTTCATTAATTGCGCTTTGCACTTGATTCATAAACTTACCATAACCAATGTCATGCTTGTCTTTATCGGCTGCGGCAATCACAAAATGTAGAGAATCAACAAGTTGATTTGCATCCCAATAATGTTGTAATTGCACTTGCTCTGAGCTGCAATCAAAGGTTAGCTTTTGCAGTTCACTGTTACTTTGTGCGTTATCAATATTGCTATTACGAACAATAGGGCGGGTACCATTAGCGATAAAAGCACCAAGGGTTAGCGCTCGTTTTTCGCAAGCTCGTTTAAATGCATCAAAAATATATTGATAAAATTGCGTGTAATTCTCTTCATTCAACATATGTTGAAATTGCGTTTTAATCGCGCGGGTTACTGGAATAGAAAACCCAGCATAAGTCATCTCACTGTGCTGTGTTGGTAAATGACATTGGCGAGATTGATAGCGTGGATATAAGCTACGCAATTTATAGCCATAGCTTTCTTTGTGACCTTTTGCTTTAGCAAATAAATCATAAGTAAGATGCTGGTGATCGCGAATTTTAAGTGGAGGTTGGCCGCTTAATAGCTTTTCTTGTAATGAGTTTATTACGCGCTGTACGTTATGGTGAAAACTTGCTGCATTAGCACGAATATCTTCACCTGTAGCCAAAAATAATAAACGAATTTTTTTGCATTTTACTTCATCAGCGGCAAACACATTATGTGCTTCGTGGTATTGTGGGTTATAGAAAAATAAAATCTGCTTAGCGGTTTCTAAACTATATGCCTCATCATGGTAACGAACGACAGGTAACTTATCGTTAGCGATCAGATGTACATTGTGCAGTTCATATTCATCACATAGTGCAAATAACTCCCTTGCAAGACGCTTATAAGCACAGCTTACATTACTAAACTGAGCAAAAAACTCATCAGTAGGTTTAAACTCAACTAGCACATACTGGTTAGCACGCGCAGAGCTTGGAATATAGACTCTATGTTGATTGAGCGAAGCCATCTTTTTTCCTTATTGGTAGTGAAACTGACGGCACTATATCGCTAGTCAATGATCATTTTATTGCGTTAGAACAATTTTTTTACCGATTTTGCAGCGTCTGTAAACAATGTATTCAATAATCGGCTTATTATCTTCAATAAACATGGCTCAACTACTGTATGTTAGGGTTTGTTTTTGTAATAATGCATTAGTTTTGTCACCATGCAATATTTTGAGGATTATGCTCCTATGGCGGAAATTGAGAATCGCCCAAGTAACTTTATTAGAACGCGTATCGACGAAGATCTCGCAAGCGGTAAGCATGCGACTACACACACGCGTTTTCCACCTGAACCAAACGGTTTTTTACACATTGGTCATGCAAAGTCTATCTGTTTAAATTTTGGTATTGCCCAAGATTATCAAGGTCTTTGTAACTTACGTTTTGATGATACGAATCCAGAAAAAGAAGACATCAATTACGTAAATTCAATTAAAGAAGATGTGCAGTGGTTAGGTTTTCAGTGGGATGGTGAAATTAAGTATTCATCTAACTATTTCGATGCGTTATACGGCTATGCTGTTGAGCTTATCGAAAAAGGCCTTGCGTATGTGTGTTTCTTATCGCCAGATCAAGCACGTGAATACCGTGGTACTTTAAAAGAGCCAGGTAAAAATAGCCCGTACCGTGATACGCCAGTAGAAGAAAACCTAGCGCTATTTGAAAAAATGCGTAATGGCGAATTCAAAGAAGGCGAGTGTGTACTGCGTGCTAAAATCGATATGGCAAGTTCATTCATGGTATTGCGTGATCCGATTTTATACCGTGTACGTTTTGCTCACCACCACCAAACAGGTGATAAGTGGTGTATTTACCCAATGTACGACTTCACGCACTGTATTTCAGATGCACTAGAAGGTATCACGCATTCATTATGTACGCTTGAGTTCCAAGATAACCGTCGTTTATACGATTGGGTATTAGATAACATCAGCCTTGAGTGTCACCCACAGCAAATCGAGTTTTCACGATTAAACCTTGAATACACCATTATGTCTAAGCGTAAATTAAACGACTTAGTGGTTAATGGTCATGTTGAAGGCTGGGACGACCCACGTATGCCAACGATTGCTGGTTTACGTCGTCGAGGATACACACCTGCGTCAGTGCGTGAGTTCTGCTCGCGTATCGGTATCACTAAACAAGAAAACATGGTTGAAATGGGTATGCTAGAAGCATGTATCCGTGAAGACCTAAATGAACATGCACCACGTGCAATGGCTGTTCTTGATCCGGTGAAGATTGTTATCGAAAACTATGATGCAGATAAAGTAGAGACTTTATCAGTTGCCAATCACCCGAATAAAGAAGAGATGGGCCGTCGTGTTGTGCCTTTCACGCGTGAGATTTATATCGAACGTGAAGACTTCCGTGAAGAAGCAAATAATAAGTTCAAACGTTTAGTACTTGATAAAGAAGTACGTTTACGTGGTGCTTATGTAATTAAAGCTGAGCGTGTTGAAAAAGACGAGAACGGTGAAATCACCACTATTTTCTGTTCTTACGATCCAGAAACGCTAGGTAAAAACCCAAGCGATGGCCGTAAAGTTAAAGGTGTAATCCATTGGGTATCAGCCAGTGAGTCAATCACCGCTGAAGTACGTTTATACGACCGTTTATTTAACGTACCAAACCCAGCTGCTGCTGAAGACTTCAATGCAACGCTAAATCCAGAATCACTCGTGGTGCTTGCTAACGCGAAACTTGAACCGTCTCTTGCTAATGCACAAGCAGAGCAGGGCTTCCAGTTTGAACGCATGGGCTATTTCTGTCGTGATAACAAAGCCGACTCACTAGTATTTAATCAAACTGTGGGTCTTCGTGATTCATGGGCAAAGATTGAACAAAAGGGCTAAACTTTTAACTAATTGTTTAAGTTTCTAAGCTTAATAAAAAACCCTTTCATTTTAAAAATGAAAGGGTTTTTTTATAACTATTAAAAGTGATTAAAAATAGCCGCGAATACCTAAGCTAAAGTTGCGACCAGGTAGTGGTGCTTTTTCTTTAATAAATGAACTGTGAACGAAACCTAGTTCATCCGTTAAGTTATCAGCATTAATGTACAGCTGCGTATCGACAGGGCCTAAATCAAGTTGGTAATTTGCCGATGCGTCAAACAGGGTATAACCGTCAGTTTTTGTCTCATAAGCGGTAATATCTGACTGCTCAAAATAATGAGTGCCAGCTAGGCTAAATTGCCAACCGCCAACAGTATACTGTAGTTCAGAACCAAGTTTGTTTGCTGGAATACGTGGTAGGTAACCTTCGCCATCTTTTAATTTAGCAGTTGTTGAATCACCAAACACTTTAACCAATGTGCTAGGTGACACTTGGTAGTGGACGTCAAACTCAATACCGTAAAGTTTTGCATCTTTACTTGCAAATTGATACACCGCCATTGCGTCTTCGTCAGCCTCTGCTGCTGACTCTAAACCGTGCTCTTCATGGAATACGAGCCCAGTACTTTGCTGGTAATAGTAGTTTTCAATGTCGTTGTAGAAAAAGTTAACGGTGTAACCAAAGTCACCAATAAAGCGGCGGAAACTTAAATCAAAGTTGGTTGCAGTTTCTTGATCGATATCTTCAGGCTCAAAGTGTATTTCGCCGTCTTCGATATGATAACCAAGGCCTAACTCATATGTGCCAGTTGCAATGTGTACACCATTTGAAAGTAGTTCAGCACTAAGAGGCGCGCGCTCTGAACGAGATACGCTAAGCGCAACACTTTGGCCTTCTTGATATTGCCAGATTGCACCTGCAGAAATACTTAGATTTGTGAAATCTTCGCTGTAATTGATGATTTCTGCTTCTTCGTCATCGTGACCTTCTTCCTCTTCATGAGCGTGATCATGATGGTGCTCTGCCATACTAACAGCCGAGTCAATTTGGTAATCCTCAATACGTGCGCCTAATTCAACGGTTACATCACCAAATTGACGCTCTTCAAGCATGAATAGTGCATTGGTTTTAGTTACACTTGCTGGTGTAAAGGCTTCTTCACCATCAGCATCGTAGTCTGATTCTGTGTAGTGGTAGCCAGCCATACCGTGCCAAAGGCCTAATTTATGTTCAACGGTTGCACGTGCTTCAGTGGTTTTGTTAGAAAACACAGTGCCAACTGCACCATCTTCAATTTCGGCATGTTTATAGTCTGTGTAACCCACACGTAGTGAGATATTTTCAATCCAGTTATCATGTAGCGCATAGCTCATGTAACCTTGCCAGCGATCTTGCTCTAATTGCGCGAAGACAGACTCTTCGTGTTCTTCTTCACCTTCGTGTTCATCATGATGCTCACCTTCTTCATGCTCTTCGTGATGATGGTGTTCATGGGCGGGAATACCGTAATCTGTTTCGATGCGACCATATGACACACCTAGTGTTAGGTGGTCGCCAACATAACTCGTACCAAAATTAACATTTTGGCTATCGATAAAGGTGTTTTCTACGCGGTTAGCGGTTTCGTGTTCTTCATGATCTTCACCCTCATGTTCGTCATGCTCTTCAGGAAGCTCGAATGTTGGCGTTTTGTAATCATGACCTTTGCGCTTTGTGCCATCAAAATGGAAGTTGAAACCTTCATTACCGGTTTCAAGTTTTGCGGCATAAGTATTGGTGTTTGATACTGTGTCATGGGTGTATTGCGCAGCGCCTGTTAAAGTGTCGATATTGTCAGTAGGAATACGATTATCAACAACATTTACTACACCACCTATCGCACCTGAGCCGTAAAGTAGGGTAGCAGGGCCTCGTAACACTTCAATTTGTTCAGCGGCTAGGCTGTCATTTGATGTTGCGTGATCTGGGCCTATACGTGATGCATCACTGCTATCAAGGCCATTTTGAGTGATTTTCACACGCGGACCATCTAAGCCGCGAATGATTGGACTTGATGAAACTGGACCAAAATAACTAGCATTCACACCAGGTAGGCCTTTTAGTGTTTCGCCTAGGGTCGGCTTAGCCTTATTATTAAGATTATCACCAGCCAATACGTTAACGGGTGAGATCATTTCAAGGCTATTTTTATGAAGCGCAGAAGCATAGACAACAACTGTTTCTACAGATGTTGGCGTGAGAGTAATAACTAGATTTTGATTATCACCATTAATTTCAACACGTTTATCGATAAAATCATCTTTGCTGATGTGTAATTGGCCTTTATTATCCACATCGATTTTAAACTGGCCTTGTTTATTGGTCACAACGCTTTGTGACTTACCATGAACGTGAACTTCAGCGTTACTGATAGGTTGCTGATTTTTATCTAATACTTGACCTGTGATCACAGCAGCCATTGTTGATTGAGAGAACAGCGCAGCGGCAACAGCACTACAAAGAATTGAAATTTGCTTCATTATTACTACTTCTAAGTTTGTTGTTGAGTGTTGTGATATAATATAACACTGCAATTTTTTATCTGCAATAACGTTATACTATAACTTTTAACTAAGTCGCGAATTTTACACCGTAAACTATACTTAGAATGTTTCAGTTAGATGGACATTCGTTATGTCTGATAAGAATCGTGTTTTTAAAGCCAATTTTACTATTGCAGATTTGCGCGAACAGCGAAATCACCAAGAGGTTTTCACCACGGCATGTGATAGGCAAGAAAGCTATGAACATTTTGTGTTAAAGCTTTTAAGCTACTGCTTATTTTCTCATAATAAAATGGCAACCATGAACGCACGGCTTAAAAGTAGTGAGCCAGATGTGTCAATTAAAGCCCTTGATGAGCATTATGAAATGTGGCTAGCAGTTGGAGAACCTGATTTTACAATATTGAGTAAAATTGCTAAACGTGTTGACGAACTATGGGTTGTAACTACGCTAAATAATGAGTGGTTACAAGAATATGAGCATCAATTAGAGCTGATAAATAATAGCCATTTAATTGCCTTTGATGGAAACTTTATTGAGCAATTGGCGAGCCATTTGACTAAAAACTTACAGTGGGATGTAACGATAGATCAACAAACAGTGAGTGTCTCAGACAAAGAAAACTTCTACCAAACAAACGATCTTGTGTGGCATTAAAGCTCAATTTTTACCTTACCGTTGGGTTTACTACAACACAGCAACACTTCACCTGAGCGTACAAACGCAAGTGGTTCTTGGTTATAACTCACATCACCTTCGACTAATTTAGCGCGGCATGCGCCACAATAACCTTCACGGCATTGGTAGGGGACGTCTATTTTGTGTTGTTCTAGGCATTCAAGGAGAGATGAACAGCCAGAATCAAATTCGAGACTCTGGCTGTCTGTTCCTGCAAGGATAACCTCTGCAGTAGTGTTAGTGCTCATTACAGATCGAAGTCACCAAAATCTGATGCATCAACCTGAGAATCAATTTGGCCTACAAGGTAAGAGCTAATTTCAGCTTCTTGTGGAGCAACTTGAACGTTGTCTGATACTAACCAAGAGTTGATCCATGGAATAGGGTTACTCTTACTTTCGAACTGTGCAGGTAAGCCAACCGCTGTCATACGCGCATTTGTGATGTATTCAACATATTGACATAAGATATCTTTATTTAAGCCAATCATAGAACCATCTTTAAACAAGTATTCAGCCCAATCTTTTTCTTGCTCAGCAGCTTCAACAAACATCTGAATCGCTTCTTCACGGCATTGTGCAGCAACGATTGCCATTTCAGGGTCGTCTTTGCCTTCTTGCATGATATTTAGAATGTGTTGCGTGCCAGATAAGTGGAGCGCTTCATCACGGGCAATTAGCTTGATGATTTTTGCATTACCTTCCATTAGTTCACGCTCTGCGAACGCGAATGAACAAGCAAAGCTTACATAGAAACGAATAGCTTCTAGAATGTTAACTGACATCATAGCTAGGTAAAGTTGCTTTTTAAGGTCAAATAAGCTGACTTTTACTTCTTCACCGTTGATCACATGTTTACCTTCACCATATAGATTGTAAACAGAAATCATATTGATTAAATCATCGTAGTATTTGGTAACCGCATCAGCACGTTCACTGATCTTCTCGTTACTGACGATATCATCAAAGATAAGCTCAGGAGACTGCGTAACGTTACGAATAATATGCGTGTATGAACGGCTGTGAATTGTTTCACTAAACGCCCATGTTTCAATCCAAGTTTCAAGCTCAGGAATAGACACAATGGGTAGTAACGCAACGTTAGGTGAACGACCTTGCACACTATCTAGCAAGGTTTGATATTTCAAGTTGCTTAAAAAGATGTGTTTTTCGTGGTCCGGTAACGCTTGGAAGTCAAGACGGTCTTTACTTACGTCAACTTCTTCAGGACGCCAAAAGAACGATAATTGTTTTTCAATTAGCTTTTCGAAGATAGGGTACTTTTGTTGGTCGTAACGTGACACGTTTACAGTTTGGCCGAAAAACATCGGTTCTTGTAATTGGTTATTATGGTTTCGGCTAAAAGTTGTATATGACATAGTGATTTCTCAAAAAACAGTCAGGACAAAGCGGGCAAATGAGCCCGCTTTTGTTATGTTATTAATTTAATTAGATTTTACAAGCGCCGCCTGCACAACCGTCATCTTCTACCTCTGGTGTTAGCTCATCTTGAGCATCCGATGCACCGTCACGTGTGTTGTGGTAGTACAAGGTCTTCACACCAAGTTTATAAGCAGTCAGTAGGTCTTTTAATAGCACCTTCATAGGTACTTTACCGCCTTCGTACTTAGATGGATCATAATTAGTGTTTGCAGAAATCGTTTGGTCAACGAATTTTTGCATAATACCAACAAGCTGTAGGTAACCATCGTTTGATGGAATATCCCAAAGTAGCTCATAGTTGTCTTTCAGGTTTTCATAATCTGGAACTACTTGCTTTAAGATACCATCTTTACTTGCTTTAACGCTGATATGACCACGTGGTGGCTCAATACCATTTGTTGCGTTAGAGATTTGTGATGATGTCTCTGATGGCATTAATGCAGATAGCGTAGAGTTACGCATACCGTGCTCTTTAATGCTCGCACGTAAAGAATCCCAATCTAAATGAAGTGGCTCATTACAGAACTGATCCAGGTCACGCTTGTAAGTATCTGTCGGCATGATGCCTTGAGAATACGTTGTCTCGTTAAATTTAGGACACGCACCGCGTTCTTTCGCTAACTCGTTTGATGCTTTCATTAGGTAATATTGAATTGCTTCAAACGTTTTGTGAGTTAGGGCATTAGCACTACCATCAGAATAACGTTTACCGTTTTTAGCAAGGTAGTATGCGAAGTTAATTACACCTATACCCAGCGTACGACGACCCATCGTTGCGTTTTTAGCCGCAGGAACAGGATAGTCTTGGAAATCAAGTAAGTTATCAAGGGCACGTACTGCAAGTTCAGCAAGTTCTTCTAACTCATCAAGCGACTCAATCGCACCTAAGTTAAATGCAGATAGCGTACAAAGTGCAATTTCACCTTCTTCATCCATTACATTGCTAAGTGGCTTAGTTGGTAATGCGATTTCTAAACATAGGTTAGATTGACGAATTGGCGCCACAGTCGAGATAAACGGGCTGTGTGTATTACAGTGGTCAACGTTTTGTAAGTAAATACGACCTGTGCTTGCACGCTCTTGAGCAAACATTGAGAATAACTCAATGGCTTTAATACGCTTTTTACGAATTGACTCGTCTTGTTCGTACTTAACATATAGCTCATCAAACTTCGCTTGATCTTCAAAGAATGCATCATATAGACCCGGTACATCTGACGGGCTGAACAATGTGATGTAATCGTCTTTGATTAAGCGGCTATACATTAATTTGTTGAACTGTACACCGTAGTCAAGATGACGTACACGGTTGTCTTCAACACCACGGTTGTTCTTAAGGACAAGAAGATTTTCAACTTCTAAGTGCCAAAGTGGGTAGAACAACGTTGCTGCACCGCCACGAACACCACCTTGTGAACAGCTTTTAACAGCAGTTTGGAAGTGTTTATAAAACGGAATACAACCCGTGTGGTAAGCTTCACCATTGCGAATAGGGCTACCAAGGGCACGAATACGGCCCGCGTTAATACCAATGCCAGCACGTTGCGAAACATATTTAACAATCGCAGACGATGTCGCATTAATAGAATCAAGGCTATCACCACATTCAATCAATACACATGAGCTGAATTGACGTGTTGGTGTACGAACACCGGCCATAATTGGTGTAGGTAATGAAATCTTAAATGTAGACACTGCATCATAAAAACGCTTGATGTAATCAAGACGTGTCTCTTTTGGATAATCAGAGAATAAGCTTGCAGCAACTAAAATATATAAAAACTGTGCACTTTCGTAAATTTCGCCAGTAACACGGTTTTGAACTAGGTACTTACCTTCAAGTTGCTTTACAGCAGCGTAGCTGAAGTTTAAATCACGATTATGATCAATATATGAGTCTAACTCATCGATTTCTTGCTCTGTGTAGTCGACAAGTAAATGCTGATCGTAACGTTTGTCTTCAACTAATTTTGTAATGTGATCATATAAACGTGGTGGCTCAAATTGGCCATACGCTTTTTTACGCAAGTGGAATACAGCTAAGCGAGCAGCTAGGTATTGATAATCAGGCGTATCTTTTGAGATTTGATCCGCTGCCGCTTTGATGATTGTTTCATGAATGTCGTCGGTGCGAATGCCATCATAAAATTGAATATGTGATTTTAATTCAACTTGTGAGACAGACACATTATTCAGACCTTCTGCGGCCCAAGCGATTACGCGATGGATCTTATCTAGATCGAGTGACTCTTTACGGCCGTCACGTTTGCTTACAGATAGCTGTTGGTTCATAGTTTTGCCTGTATTCCTTGGGAAATTTTAGTTGTAAAGACAAAGGTATTCTTTATGTAATTATTATTATTAAACACTATATGCAGCTAATTGAATAACATTTAGCCACAATATCTGGTGTTGTTTAAATTGCAGATCACAAGATAGTGTGGTCTGCGCTGTTTTGCAAGGGATAGAATTGCCCCATTTTGTGGATAACTATTGGATAAGCGCATTGTGTTAGTGACCATTAACCTTTGAACATTCACAGACGACGAAATTTGTAGAAATCAACTCAAGATCCAGAAAATTTACCGTTTTAAAAAATAAATTTCGACTGATTTTTTTATCATCAAAGAATGTTCAAAAGTGAATCAGATCACAATATATGGTGTTTTAGATAATAAATAACACTATATATGGTTAAAGCCATCAATTGGCGAATGCCAATTAAAATCCGCCTGCCAGCCAAGCGCAGCGTCAACACTCGGTATGTAACCCCAAAGCGCCGTTGCACTGTACATATTAGCCGCTTTTGCAGCTTGAATATCTCGCTCAGCATCACCGATATACAAACAACGAGTTGGATCAACCGCTAAGATCTCAGCTGTATGTAACAGTGGATCCGGTGATGGTTTCGAAACAGCTAATGTATCGCCACTGACAACGGCTTGAGCATTGCTTAAAGATGGGATCGCTTGCACTAAGGGCTCAGTTAAAAAGCCGGGCTTATTGGTCATAATGCCCCACTTAATATTGTTTTGCTCAAGTGCAATTAAAAGCTGCTCGATGCCGTTGAAGCATTTACTGTGTACGGCAATATCATCAGCGTAATAATCGAGTAACTGTTGACGTAAAGCCAGTTGTTCTACATCAGGCCACTTATCACCAAAACCAATCTCTAATAATGCATTGGCTCCGTTTGAAGCTGCAGGACGATAAATATGTTCAGCGACTGGGGCAATATCTGCATCGGCTAATACACGATTTAATGCATGACCCAGATCATCGGCGGTATCAAGGAGCGTACCATCGAGATCAAAAATAAAAGCATCAAAATCGATAGAGGGTGCGTTTACACCACTCATTAGGCTAATTTCTCAAAGTGCAGGATGTAATTAACACTTACATCATCATTTAAACTGTATTGCTTAGAGAACGGGTTATAGTTCAGGCCTGTGCTGGCTCTTACTTTTAATCCCGCTTCTTCAGCCCAGGCAATAAGTTGTGCAGGTTTGATAAACTTTTTATGGTCATGGGTACCTTCAGGCACCATTTTTAAAAGCTTTTCTGCACCCACAATGGCAAACAAGTAGGCCTTTGGTGTTTTGTTTAGTGTTGAAAAGAAGACATCGGCGCCCGGTTTAGCAAGTTCTGCTACAGCACGAATAATAGACGCAGGGTCTGGAACATGTTCAAGCATTTCCATACAGGTAATAACGTCAAAGCGGGCAGGGTGCTCAGCCGCAAACTGTTCTGCTGGTACTTTTATATAGTCAACAGGGACACCTGTTTCTAAACTGTGTAACTTAGCAACGGTGAGTGGCTCTTGGCCCATATCGATGCCGGTTACTTTAGCGCCCATGCGCGCCATACTTTCACTTAAGATGCCGCCACCACAGCCAACATCTAAGGTTTCTTTATCAAATAAGCCGCCTACTTTATCGGCGACAAAATCCAAGCGAAGAGGATTTATTTCATGAAGAGGTTTGAACTCTCCGTCGCGGTCCCACCAACGTTCTGCGATGGCTTCAAACTTTGCAATTTCTGCATTATCTACATTTTGATGTTCGGTCATAAAAAACTTCCTCGTCAATCTGAGGCCATTATATAGGGGGAAATTACTAAATCGCAAAGATTTAGCGCCTGTAAATCTAAATAAATTGTGATAGCATGGTCTGGAAATAATAACTAAAGCTCTTAAGACGGCATTGTGCCTCTTTATGAGTCAATACTGAAGGAATGTGAAATCAAATGACTGATCTCGCCAATGAAATTCTGCCAGTCAATATTGAAGATGAATTAAAAAATTCGTACCTTGATTACGCAATGAGTGTAATCGTTGGACGTGCATTGCCAGACGTACGTGACGGCTTAAAGCCAGTTCACCGTCGTGTTTTATTTGCAATGAACGAACTCAATAATGATTGGAATAAACCTTACAAGAAATCAGCACGTGTTGTTGGTGATGTAATCGGTAAGTACCACCCACATGGCGACAGCGCGGTATATGACACCATCGTTCGTATGGCGCAGCCTTTCTCATTACGCTATATGCTTGTTGACGGCCAAGGTAACTTTGGTTCTGTTGACGGTGACTCTGCGGCAGCAATGCGTTATACGGAAGTCCGTATGGCGAAAATGTCACATGAATTATTAGCTGACTTAGAAAAAGAAACCGTTGATTACGTACCTAACTATGATGGTACTGAGCAAATTCCTGACGTATTACCTACTAAAGTACCTAACTTACTAGTAAATGGTTCATCAGGTATTGCGGTTGGTATGGCAACGAACATTCCTCCGCATAACTTAACAGAAGTTATTAACGGCTGTTTAGCGCTTATTCAAAACCCAGATATGTCAATTGCTGATCTAATTGAATATATCCCGGGTCCAGATTTCCCGACTGCGGCGATTATCAACGGTAAAAAAGGCATTGAGCAAGCGTACCTAACAGGTCGTGGTAAAGTATATATCCGCGCTCGTGCTGAAATCGAAGTTGACGAAAAAACCGGTCGTGAAACAATCATCGTTCACGAAATCCCTTATCAAGTTAACAAAGCGCGTCTTATCGAAAAAATCGCTGAGTTAGTTAAAGATAAGAAAATTGAAGGTATTAGTGCACTACGTGACGAATCAGATAAAGACGGTATGCGTATCGTTATCGAAATCAAACGTGGTGATGTTGGTGAAGTAATATTAAACAACCTATATGCACAAACTCAGTTACAAACTGTGTTTGGTATGAACATGGTTGCACTTGATAACAACCAACCTAAGTGCTTTAACCTTAAAGAAATGCTTGAAGCGTTTATCATTCACCGTCGTGAAGTTGTTACACGTCGTACAGTATTCGATTTACGTAAAGCCCGTGACCGTGCTCATACGCTTGAAGGCTTAGCAATTGCTCTTGCAAACATCGACCCAATTATCGAACTAATTCGTAAGTCACCAACACCAGCTGAAGCTAAAGTGGCACTAACAGCTCGCCCTTGGGAGCTAGGCACTGTTAAAGCTATGCTTGAAAAAGCAGGTGAAGATAACGTTGCTCGCCCTGATTGGTTAGCTGCAGATTTAGGTATTCGTGATGGTCAATACTATTTATCTGAGCAACAAGCACAAGCAATTCTTGACCTACGTTTACACAAACTAACGGGTCTTGAGCATGAGAAGATCTTAGACGAGTACCAAACGTTACTTGATCTAATTGCCGAGCTTTTACACATTCTTTCAAGCCCTGATCGTCTAATGGAAGTTATCCGTGACGAGCTAGTAGAAATTAAAGAACAATATGGTGATGAGCGTCGTACTGAAATCAGCGCTGCTGCTCACGATATTAGCCTTGAAGACCTAATCAATGAAGAAGACGTTGTAGTAACGCTTTCTCACGAAGGTTACGTTAAGTATCAACCATTATCTGACTACGAAGCACAGCGTCGTGGTGGTAAAGGTAAGTCAGCAACGAAGATGAAAGATGAAGACTTCATCGAGCGTCTATTGGTTGCTAATACACACGATACAATTCTGTGCTTCTCAACTGCAGGCCGCTTGTACTGGTTGAAAGTATATCAGTTACCATTAGCAAGCCGTGCAGCGCGTGGTAAGCCAATTGTTAACCTATTACCACTTGAAGCAGATGAGCGTATTACTGCTATCTTACCGGTACGTGAGTACGAAGAAGATAAATACATCTTCATGGCTACTGCGTTTGGTACAGTTAAGAAAACACCATTAACAGCTTATAGCCGCCAACGTGCGAGCGGTATCATTGCCGTTAACCTTAATGAAGGCGATAGCCTAATTGGGGTTGATATCACAGATGGCACGAATGAAATCATGCTATTTACTGATGCTGGTAAAGTTGTACGCTTTAAAGAAGCTGAAGAGTCTGAAGTATTAGACGAAAACGGTAACCCTGTACTTGATGAAAACGGTAACCCGGAAATCCGCTTTAAAGGCGTACGTCCAATGGGCCGTACAGCAACAGGTGTTCGCGGTATTAAGATGGCAGACGATCAACGCGTTGTATCGTTAATCGTTCCTAAATCAGATGGTGCAATCCTAACTGTGACAGAAAACGGTTACGGTAAGCGTACAGCACTTGAAGATTACCCATCGAAGAGCCGTGCAACACAAGGTGTTGTATCAATCAAAGTTAGCGAACGTAACGGCGCTGTGGTTGGTGCAGTACAGGTTGATGAAAACGACGAAATCATGATTATCTCTAATCGCGGTACACTTGTACGCACTCGTGTAAATGAGGTTTCTACGGTTGGTCGTAATACTCAAGGCGTTATTTTGATACGAACTATTGACGAAGAGCAAGTAGTTGGTTTACAACGTATCGAAGAAATCGAAGTTGATGAGCTTGCAGCCATCGAAGGCGAGGCCGTTGAAGTAGTCGATACTAATCCTGAAGAAGCGGGTGATAACCCACCTTCAGAATAACATTGATTTAAAAAGCGGCTTCGGCCGCTTTTTTTATCCGCACTATAATTACTGGAATGAGGCAAAGTAATGACTAAATATAATTTTTGTGCAGGACCGGCAATGCTACCGCCGGCAGTTATGCAAAAAGCACAAAAAGAATTTATTGATTGGCAAGGTTTAGGTGTATCTGTGATGGAAATTAGCCATCGCAGCAGCGACTTTTTAGCGCTTACTGCTAAATGTGAAGCAAGCCTGCGTCGCTTAATGAATATTAGCGATGAGTTTGAAGTATTATTTATGCATGGCGGTGGTCGTGGTCAATTTAGTGCTGTGCCACTGAATCTTCACCTTGATGGTAAGCCAGCTGTTTACTGTGAAAATGGCGTGTGGTCGAAAGGTGCAACAGAAGAAGCGGCAAAATTCACCACAGTTCAAAGTATCAACGTACGTGATGATGAACAGCAAAATGGTCAGTTTTCAATTAAGCCTACAAGCAGCTGGGAATTACCTGCTGATGCGTCATACATTCACTATTGCCCGAATGAAACCGTAGATGGCATCGAAATTTTTGACGTACCATCACACCCATCAGCACCGATTGTTGCTGATATGTCGTCGACTATTTTATCGCGCGAATTTGATGTAAATCAGTTTGATCTTATTTACGCTGGTGCGCAAAAGAATATCGGCCCATCTGGTTTATCTATTGTAATTATCCGTAAAACCTTACTTGAACGTGAAGGTCTTGCAAAGCCAGGTATTCTTGATTACGCATTAGAAGCGAAACAAGGCAGCATGTACAACACACCACCGACATTTGCATGGTACTTAGCCGCTGAAGTGTTTGAATGGCTAGAAGCAAATGGTGGTGTAAAGGCGATGGAAGAGCAAAACATCGCAAAAGCCGAGCTACTTTACAATTATATTGATAGCTCAGATTTTTATAGCAATAAAGTTGCTAAGCATTGCCGTTCGCGTATGAACGTTCCGTTTTGGTTAAATGATGAGTCGCTGAATGATAAATTCATTAGTGAGTCAAAAGAAGCAGGCTTATTAGCCCTTGAAGGTCACCGTATTGTCGGTGGTATGCGCGCAAGTATTTACAATGCAATGCCACTTGAAGGCGTGCAAGCCTTGGTTGATTTTATGGCCAAGTTTGCAAAGGAGAATAGTTAAATGGAACAACTACGTCTTGAACCTATTGCAAAAGTTAATGGTAGCGTAACCTTACCCGGCTCAAAAAGCTTATCAAATCGTATTTTACTTTTAGCAGCGCTTGCTAAAGGTACAACAGTGGTTGAAAACCTGCTTGATAGCGACGATATCCGTCATATGCTTGGTGCACTAAAATTATTAGGTGTTAATGTTACGCTTAATGAAGACAAAACAGTGGCGACCGTTGAAGGTGTAGCGGGTAAATTTAATACACCATCTGAACCGTTATTTTTAGGTAACGCTGGAACTGCGTATCGCCCGCTAACAGCTGTACTTGCTGCTGTTGAAGGTGAGTATGAGCTTGTTGGTGAGCCACGCATGGAAGAACGCCCAATCGGCCATTTGGTTGATGCATTGCAAGCACTGGGTGGTGATGTAACTTACTTAAAAAATAAGGACTATCCACCACTGGCTATTAAAGGCGGTAAAATTAATGGTGGTAAAGTAGCCATTGATGGCAGTATTTCAAGCCAGTTTTTAACAGCGCTATTAATGGCAGCACCGTTATTTAATGGCGACACAGAAATTACCATTAAAGGCACGCTGGTATCTAAACCTTACATTGATATTACCCTTGATGTGATGAAGCGTTTCGGTGTTACTGTAAGCCATGACAACTACGAAACGTTTTATGTAAAAGGCTGTCAGCAGTATCAAGCACTTGAGCGTATTATGGTTGAAGGTGATGCATCAAGTGCTTCTTATTTCGTTGCGGCAGCTGCAATAGCGGGCGGCGAAATTGAAATTAATGGGGTAGGTGCGGCGTCTGTTCAAGGTGATATTGGCTTTGCCAAAGTTATGGAACAAGTGGGCGCAAAAATCGATTGGTACGATGAAAAGCTGGTGGTTCGCAAAGGCGAGCTGAATGCTGTAGATATTGATGCTAACGAAATACCTGATGCGGCCATGACACTGGCAACTGTAGCACTTTTTGCAAAGGGTAAAACGGCGATTCGTAACATCTATAACTGGCGTGTTAAAGAAACTGACCGTTTATATGCAATGGCAACCGAACTGAGAAAAGTAGGTGCAGAGGTTGTAGAAGGTGAAGATTTTATCGAAATTACTCCACCTGACACATTTAATGATGTTGCGATTGATACCTACAACGATCACCGTATAGCAATGTGTTTTGCGATGGTTGCAGTGGGTGGCAAGCCGATAACCATTAACGATCCTAAGTGTACGTATAAAACGTTTCCTACATTTTTCAAAGTTCTAGAGTCTGTCTCAAGTCAATAAAACAGAAGAAAATATAAAAAGTTACACTCTAAGTGCGGATCTATTTTAATAACTGGCGTATAATATTCCGGTTTTATTTTGGTGTGCATTGCAGGAGGTTATAAATGCAGGCGTTATCAATGCCCGTAATCACCATCGATGGTCCAAGCGGTTCAGGTAAGGGAACTGTATGTCGCTTGTTAGCCGAGAAATTAGGTTGGGATGTATTAGACAGCGGTGCGATTTACCGTGTGCTGTCACTTGCTGCGCTTCACCATCAGATTGAATTAGATAATGAAGATGCATTAGTACCACTTGCAGCAAACTTAGATGTGCAGTTTTTGGTTGATAGCCACACTCACACATCGAAAATTGTGTTGGAAGGCGAAGACGTCACAACCACGATTCGTAATGAAGAAGTGGGTGCAGCTGCATCGAAAATAGCAGCTTTACCACGAGTGAGAGAAGCATTATTACGCCGTCAGCGTGCATTTCGTACAGAAAATGGCTTAATTGCTGATGGTCGTGATATGGGCACTGTTGTGTTTCCTGATGCACCGCTGAAAATATATTTAACTGCTACAGCTGAAGAGCGCGCACGTCGTCGCTTTGCTGAGTTGAATGAACGCGGTCTTGATGTTACACTAAGTGGTCTACTTGAGGACATAAAAGCGCGAGATCACCGTGATATGACACGTGAGGTTGCGCCATTAGTGCCTGCAGAAGACGCCATTGAAATCGATACTAGCGATTTTGATGCGATGCAAGTGTTTGATAAAGTAGTAACTTTACTCGACGAAGCAGTACTTGCAGGAAAGCTTCCAAAAGCTAAAAAGTAAATTTATAAGGTGCCGGCAGGATGCTAGCGCGATTTTAACAACCCCATGCAGCATGGTTGCTAATTGGTTATTTAATTATTTAGAGACGTATAATGTCAGAAAATTTTGCGCAGTTATTTGAAGAAAGCCTAAAGGGTTTTGAAGCAGAGCAAGGCTCTATCGTTAAAGGTACTGTTATCTCAATCGAGAACAACATCGTACTTGTTGATGCTGGTCTTAAATCTGAAAGTGCAATCCCTGCTGAGCAATTCAAAAATGCTGCTGGTGAACTAGAAGTTGCTGTTGGCGACGAAGTAGATGTTGCTTTAGACGCAATCGAAGACGGTTTCGGCGAAACTATCCTTTCTCGTGAGAAAGCGAAGCGTCACGAAGCGTGGATCCGCTTAGAAAAAGCATGTGAAGAGCAAGAGACTGTTACTGGTGTTATCAACGGTAAAGTTAAAGGCGGTTTCACTGTTGAAGTTGATTCAATCCGTGCCTTCCTACCTGGTTCACTTGTTGATGTTCGTCCAGTACGTGACACAACTCACCTTGAAGGTAAAGAGCTTGAGTTCAAAGTAATCAAGCTTGACCAAAAACGTAACAACGTTGTTGTTTCTCGCCGTGCAGTTATCGAATCAGAAAACTCACAAGAGCGTGAAGAGCTTCTTGCTAACCTTGTTGAAGGTCAAGAAGTTAAAGGTATCGTTAAGAACCTTACTGACTACGGTGCGTTCGTTGATCTTGGTGGTGTTGACGGTCTACTACACATCACAGACATGGCGTGGAAGCGTGTTAAGCACCCTTCAGAAATCGTTAATGTTGGCGACGAAATCGCAGTTAAAGTTCTTAAATTCGACAAAGAAAAGACTCGTGTATCTCTAGGCCTTAAACAGCTTGGCGAAGATCCATGGGCAGCTATCGCTGGTCGTTACCCAGAAGGTTCTAAGCTTTCTGGTCGTGTAACTAACCTTACTGACTACGGTTGTTTCGTTGAAATCGAAGAAGGCGTAGAAGGTCTAGTACACGTTTCTGAAATGGATTGGACTAACAAGAACATCCACCCTTCAAAAGTTGTTTCACTAGGTGACACTGTTGAAGTTATGGTTCTTGAAATCGACGAAGAGCGTCGTCGTATTTCTCTTGGTCTTAAGCAATGTATTGCTAACCCATGGCAAGAATTTGCTCGTCTACAAAACAAAGGCGACCAAGTTACTGGTAAGATCAAATCAATCACTGACTTCGGTATCTTCATCGGTCTTGAAGGCGGTATTGACGGTCTTGTTCACCTTTCAGACATTTCTTGGAACACGCCAGGCGAAGAAGCTGTACGTGAATTCAAGAAAGGCGACGAAATCACTGCTATCGTATTACAAGTTGACCCAGAGCGTGAGCGTATCTCTCTAGGCGTTAAACAAATCGAAGCTGACCCATTCAATAACTACCTGGACGCAAACAAAAAAGGTGCTATTGTTAAAGGTAAAGTGACTGAAGTTGATGCGAAAGGCGCAACTGTTGAGCTAATCGAAGGCGTTGAAGGTTACATCCGTGTAGCTGATATCGCTCAAGAGCGTGTTGAAGACGCTACTACTGTAGTTTCTGTAGGCGACGAAATCGAAGCGAAATACGTTGGTGTTGATCGTAAGAACCGCACTTTAAGCTTATCTGTTAAAGCTCTTTTCGAAGCAGAAGAGAAAGAAGTACTAGAGAAGCTTAAGAAAGAAGAGCCAGCGTTCGAAAACGCTATGGCTGCAGCATTCAAAAATGCTCAAAAAGACTAATATCTAGTCTTTTTAAATTGGAAGGGCAGCTTTGCCCTTCCTTTACCACTCTTTAAGGAAACGCTATGACTAAGTCAGAATTGATAGAACAACTTGCTGAGCAACACGCACACATCCCTGTGAAAGATGTTGAAAATGCCGTTAAAGAAATTCTTGAACAAATGGCCGGCTCATTATCTAGCTCAGATCGCATCGAGATCCGTGGCTTTGGAAGTTTCTCATTGCATTATCGTTCTCCTCGCACAGGTCGTAATCCAAAGACTGGCGAAACAGTTGAGTTAGACGGTAAGCACGTACCACATTTTAAACCAGGTAAAGAATTACGTGACCGCGTAAATGCGAGTATTGCCTAGTTTTATACAGGAGTAGTTACTTGTTTAGGGTATTAAAAATTGTATTAATTGCGCTGTGTTTATTTATTGCGTTTGTACTTGGTTCACAGAATCCACAATTGGTGCAAATCAATTATTTAATCGCCAGTAATACCTTACCCCTAGCTGTTGTAATAAGTATCTGCTTTATTTTAGGTGTCGCAATTGGTTGTTTTATAAGCTTTACACTGTTTTCTCAGTTAAAGTGGCAGAATTATCGCTTAAAGAAGAAATTAGCGCCTGAAAAAAACAATAAAAAGCTTGTTGCTAATAAAGACACCTAATCATGATTGAGCTTCTGTTTTTACTTTTACCCGTTGCAGCCGGTTACGGTTGGATAATGGGCAAAAACAGCGCTAAAAACCAAGCTCATCAGCTTAACCGCCAAATTACCTCTGAATATTCTAAAGGCCTTAAATTTCTCTTAGACAGAGAAGAAGACCAAGGCTTAGAACACCTTATTAATCTACTCGAAGTTGCAGCTGACTCAGTTGAGCATTATTCAACATTGGCCACCATGTTTCGCCGCCGCGGCGAGCTTGATCGCGCAATTAAAATTCATGAGCTGCTATTAAAACATCCAAGCCTTGATGAACAACAAGCTGCAACCAGTCGTCTAGAACTTGCTGAAGATTATATTATGGCAGGTTTGCTAGACGGCGCAGAAGAGCATTTAGTGTGGCTTGTAAAGGCGGGGCATAAAGAGGCACTAGAGCCAATTATTAACCTTTATTCACAAACACGTGAATGGGAAAAGGGCATTAACATGTTCGAGGCACACAGTGATTTATTTACTAAACCTCAGCATGTGAAAGCCATTGCTAATTTTTACTGCGAAGCAGCCTTACAAGATAACGATACGCAAATTATGCGTAAAGCCATAAGCTTAAACCATAAAGCCATTCGCCCATTGTATGAGCTTGGTCACAGTGCCTTTACCAATGAAGATTATGTAAAAGCAATTTATTATTGGCGCGAGCTTATTAGCCAATTTACATTTTTTGCGCCGGTTTTTATTGAAGAGCTTGCAGTTAGTTATCAAAAATTAAACCTAACCCACCAATTTCATGAGTTACTCAACGAGTTGCTCGATAAAGGTGGCGTATTAATAAAAATAAAACATTGCCAAGCTTTACTTGAGCAAGGCCATATCGAGCAAGCAATTAAATTTTTAACGGATAGTTTAAAGCGTCATCCGACTATTCGTGGCTTTAGCTTTTTATTACAGCTACTTGCCAAGCAAAACAACGATATTAAAGATGTACTCGATCAAATTGATAAGCTAGTAACGTCTTATATCGCAACCAAACCTGATTTTCAGTGCCAACACTGTGGCTTTACCAGTCATACCATTTATTGGGTATGTCCATCGTGTAAGCACTGGGAAACAATTGTTCCAAGCCGTGGCATAGACGGTTTTTAATTCATATTAGTCCATTAGTTTTTAGGAAAGTTATGTCTGTCGAAGATTCAAAAAAAGTATTAATTGCCCTTGATTACGATGATCAACAAACAGCTCTTGCGTTTGTAAAGCAATTATCGCCTGATACGTGTCGCCTTAAAGTAGGCAAAGAAATGTTCACGTATTTTGGTCCTAGCTTTGTTAAGGAACTAATCGACTTAGGTTTTGATGTATTCTTAGACCTAAAATTTCACGATATTCCAAACACAGTGGCTAAAGCTGTAACCGCTGCTGCAAAAATGGGTGTATGGATGGTTAACGTGCATGCCTCTGGTGGCGTTGAAATGATGACCAAAGCAAAACAAGCTTTAGAGCAGTTTGGTGATGACGCACCATTACTGATTGCAGTAACTGTACTAACCAGTATGGATGCCGCAGAACTTACTCGTTTAGGTGTAGATAAAACGCCAGAAGAGCAAGTAATTTACCTCGCAAAACTTGCTAAAGAGTCAGGCCTTGATGGGGTAGTGTGCTCAGCCCAAGAAGCGAAAAAGCTAAAAGCAGAACTTGGCGCAGACTTTAAACTGGTTACCCCAGGTATTCGCCCAGAAGGCAGCGATGCAGGTGACCAAAAACGCATCATGACACCAAAACAAGCCGTAGAAGATGGCAGCGACTATTTAGTTGTAGGTCGCCCAATCACTCAATCGGCAGACCCAGTTGCAACACTAAAAAAAATTAACGACTCACTAAAATAACCTAATTATTTTAGAATAGTCTCTAAAGAGCATTGTAAGCGTGATCTATTGCGTTATATACAGTGCTCTTTTTGTTTGTGGCGATTTCAAAAAAATATTCAGCGAAAAACAGACGAGCGGGCAAACTCGTTTTTGGATAGAATCGACTTAACGTAAATGCTCTACAATCCTGCTTTCAGGTAACTTTTTGTATCCAAAAACGTCTAAGGCTACTTTTATTAGCGGTGGTCGCAATAGAAAGTTTTAGGCATAAATG